>NZ_JAHCDO010000036.1:0-90658 GCF_050768835.1 Bacillus pfraonensis
GTATAATACAAACTGTGGAGGAATACATCCACTACTATAATAATGAACGGATTCAGAGAAAATTAGATAATATGTCACCTATAGCTTATAGGAAACATGTTGTCTAGGTGTTTTTTCTTTGTCTCACCAAATGGGGTCAGACCACTGTATATTTCTACAAAAAGAATAGCGTTTTTTGTTTATGTGGATACAAATTTAACCTAACTGGATAGAGATTAGTCTGTACCACTATTATTTGATTTCAATTGCTGAAGTTGTATCGTCAGCCAAATTTGCTGTTATACCATACCAATCAGAGTGTCTAAATACGACTCCTTTGCCATATCCTTGAGTTGAAGTATGTTCCCACAGTGTCGTTGAATAACTTGCAGAAGGTGAAGCTGTACTTACAGAAGAAAGTCTGTCATTCCAGCTAGAAGGTAAGTTTTTAAACCCATAACTCCAAGAAAAATACTGTCCACCTTTATTTTTATGCTCATAGAAATCGGTACTACCAGGTCCGCTACCTCCACTACCTAGGGGCTTTATTTCATTTTTTCGTCTTTGTTTATCTTTTGCAATAAAAGCATCCAAGCTTTCTCTACTCGTAAAACCATAAGCCAACCAATCTCCATTTGTATTTTGTTTAGGTAGAACCATAGTTACTTTTACGTCTTCGTTGGATTTGTTATTTAATTTGTCACGAGAATCCAAACTCTTTCCATCCACAGTTACATAGTCGAACGATTTAATCGTATAATCTTTTTCTGTACTTGCTGATACCGTTCCTATTCCTCCAGTTAATACAAAGCCAGTCGTTAACGCTCCTACAACTAACTTCTTGAACATACAAACATCTCCTTTGTACTAAAATTTTTTTGTACAACTAAAATGCATGTTACTTTTATATTTTCGTGAATATTCAGGAATAATCACTCTGTTTCTCTACATAAAAAAATCACTATTCTCCCATTTTTCTAAATCCATGAAAGAATAGTGATTTTAAAACTTCTTCACCTAATCAATTGAAGTTCTTCGTTACTTTTTGATTTCAATTGCTGAAGTTATATCATTCCAATCCGCAGCCAAATTAGCAGTTTTACCATACCAATCAGAGTGTCTAAATAAGACCCCTTTGCCATATCCTTGAGTTGAAGTATGTTGCCACAGTGTCGTCGAATAACTTGCAGAAGGTGAAGCTGTACTTACAGAAGAAATTCTGTCATTCCAGCTAGAAGGCAAGTTTTTAAAACCACTGCTCCAATAAATATACTGTCCACCTTTATTTTTATGCTCATAGAAATCGGTACTACCAGCACCACTACCCAGGGTCGTTACTGGGCTTTGAAATCTTTGTTTATCTTTTTTGATAAAAGCCTCTAAGCTTTCTCTACTCGTAAAACCATAAGCCAACCAATCTCCATTTGTATTTTGTTTAGGTAGAACCATAGTTATTTTTACGTCTTCGTTGGATTTGTTATTCAATTTTGCCAGAGAATCCACATTCTTTCCATCCACAGTTACATAGTCGAACGATTTAATCGTATAATCTTTTTCTGCACTTGCTGATATCGTTCCCAGTCCTCCAGTTAATACAAAACCAGTTGCTAACGCTCCTACAATTAATTTCTTGAACATACAAACATCCCCTTTTGTTAAGATTTTTTTGGTACAACTAAAATGTATGTTATTTTTATAATTGTGTAAATATTTATAAAATTTAGAAATAAAAAACAGAAAATTTGCTTTTTTTTGTAGCAATTAAGTTGCTTTTTATCGTTTGGGGTGGTTATTAAGACGAATCATTTAGTTTACTTTTGATTAAAAGAGAAAATACACGCTGCAGAAATAAAACAGAGCATCGGTTAAAACGTTGATTAAGACCTTCTGGACTCATGATTGTAGCTGTACTTGCATAAAGTTGACTACATAATTGAGTAAGAGAATCGCTTGCTACGTGTTGACTAATCCAGATACATAAAGCAACCAAATCTCATGCGCCATACTTGCTTTTACGTTTTACAAAACCTGTCTCTTGTGCAAGCTGTTGAAGAATATGTGGAGTTCAGCGAACAAATGAAACTCATCCTGAATCGATAGATTCATACAAAAACGTCATCCTTTCTAATGATCTAGTTTGTTTAGAAAGAGTAACGTTTTTTTACAATCAGGGGGTAATTGATACTCTTAAGTTGATGGGCATCTATGGTGACCCCATGTCCATCAACTTAAGAATTTTTTTAACCCCAAGTTTAAAAATACGCCATCCTTTTCTATGATTCTACAGAAAGAATAGCGTATTTTTTTTATTTTAGGGAGTATTTTGTTTTATTAGCTTAATAACATTGGCTTGCCTCCGTAATTCCAAAATCCCCCAAAATTATTTTTTAGAATAAGTTTTTTTGAACCAGAAAGGTTTATTTTTAACTATAAAAACTATGACAAAATTTATCCAGTTTTCCTTTTTGCCTACTTGCTAAATTCAGCAAGTAAAATATTTTTAAAAGGATTAGAACCATTATTTTTATGGCTATTTAAATTGATGGCTAATGTATGCTTACCTCCAAGTGTGCCTCCAGCAAGAGTAGAAAACCCTGGAACACCGCCTGCATGCCCCCATATAGAAACGTGATTTGGAAGCTTAATTTCATAGATTCCAAGACCATATCCATCCATTCCTTCTATTCCTGTAGGAACTGTAGTAAGCATTTGTTTTAGTTGCTGTTCCTTCAGTAATTTGCCACTGAGTAAGTAAGAGAAGAATTTGTTTAAGTCGTCAGCAGTAGAAATCATATCTCCATCCGAGCTACCTGGGTAAGAATAAGTAACGTCTTTTAGCTCACTTGCTCCGTCATATTCTTCATATCCACGGGCATGCTTGGTGCCTGGAATCACGCTTGAATTGCCAGGTAGAAATGTATTCGACAATTCAAGCGGTTCAATAATCCGATTTTCAACCTCTTCCGCATAGCTGTTTCCAGTTACTTTTTCAATAAGAATACCCAGTAATACGTATCCTGTGTTTGAATAAGACCAGCCCTTTCCAGGAGCAAAGTCTGGGGGAAGAGAAATCCCCATCTTAACTAATTCTTCAGCTGTATACGATTTTTTTGTATCTATAATATCAAAGTCTTTTGACTTTATGTAGTCAGCGATACCACTTGTATGATTCAATATCTGCCGGATAGTAATCTGTTTACTATCATATCCGTTTCCTTGAATGACACCAGGAAGCCACTTTTCGATGGAGTCGTCTAGATTCAAGCGTTTCTCTCCAGCTAATTGAAGTAGCACTGTTGCAATGAATGTCTTCGTCACACTGCCAATTCGAAAGCGAAAATCTGTTTTCATCGGTTTCTTGGTTCTCAGATCCGCTATCCCAGTGGCATAACTCCATGTTTTTCCATCCTTGTAAATTTTATAAAGTATCCCAGGATATCCAAGTTCTAGTGTATCCCGCATTGCTTGCTGAACAGAAGTACGATCTCGTTGGGTACTTGTATGTAACGAACTAGATACACTTTGATTGGGCTCTGCTTTTACAATTGAGGTTGGTGTTGTATATAGCAGGGAACTTCCAGCTATTAAAAGGGTTAAACTTGCACATGTAATTTGCCTACTTGTTTTCATAAGGTCATCCCTCTCCTCTATTCATATTGTGTAGATGGTTGACGGCTGTTTCATACTAACCACACAGCTATCATTTCTACCAAAAGTTCACTATTGAATTTGTAATTATCTTACTAATTATTTTTTCACAAACGCCATTGTATCCTAATAAACGGTAAATTCCTCTTTTTCCACATGTATGTTAATCCTAGAAATTACTTCTTTTCTTTGAAACACTCTTGTTACTGGTTTGTTTTTCATAAATAGGTCATATCTGTTTCTCCTTTCACACCTCTTTATATTTTTAACATACACAATGAAAATCTCCCCTCCTCATTTATTGTTAATGCGTTAAAAACTGCTCCTTGATTCTAAGTATTTTTCTGTCACATACGGTAGTGTCAAAATGTCATGATATTTATGACATAACTATCAATACAGCCTTATCCACTCAATTTTTGTTGTTCTTTATAAATATGACAGAAGTTCACTATCGACTATGACTCGCCGCTTGCTACACTCTGTTCATACGCTAACGAGCCGCTAACTCGTTGCGCTAACAAAAAAATTCCAACCAAATAAAGGAGCGTACAAAAATGAAACAAGCAATTAACAAACTGGGGATCGTTACAATTCTTCTTTCTTCTTCAACCATGATTTCTGCATGTTCCCAACAATCATTAGAAGCAGAAAAATCAAAACCATCGGCATCCACGACTAATATCCAAATGACGAAAGGACCCAATAATAAAAAAGAAATAGAATCTTTTGCTGATCCGTTATTTGAAGAAGAAATGAAGAAGCATAATGTGAATGGTTCTAGTTTTGTCGTCGTTCATGATGGAAAGGTCGTTGTCAATAAAGGGTATGGATATGCCGATAAGGAAAAGAAAATCCCCGTCACTAAGGACACGGTCTTTCAAATCGCTTCAGTCTCGAAAACTTTTACTGCTTTGGCTGTGATGCAACAAGTCGATAAAGGAAAGCTTAAACTAGATCAAGACGTACAAAAATATCTTGGTGGATTAAAAATACCTAATCAAACAGGAAAACCTCTTACCTTGTTTGATATGCTCACTTATACCAGCGGGGTAGATTTTCCCGATCTCCCAACGATAACTGGACCTAAATACGTTCATAATAGTATACCAATGAAGGAATTTTTCTCTAAACATATGCCAACGGTGGTACGACCACCAGGGGAAGTTTATACGTATGACAACGTCTCATTTGCGCTCGCAGGGTTAGCAGTAGAGAATGTTACTAACACCCCTTTCTCAAAATATATGGAAAAGAATATTTTTAAACCATTAGATATGAAATCTACAAGTATGAGCTTTACGTCTGATCTTCTTGAAAGAATGGCTACACCTTATGGTCCCACCGGCGATCCAATCCCAACAAGTGGGCACGGTCTAATGGATGCACCACAAGGAGGCATTTTATCTACTGCGGAAGACATGTCAAAATACATGATTATGCAACTACAGAAAGGAAAATTTAAAGACAAAGAAATTATAAGTAAAAAAAGCATGGATATGATGCATGCCTATCAAGTTTTTGATGATAAAACGATTCCTGTTGCGACAATTGGATTTGAAACGCCTTTCAATAAATTTGCTAACGGTCAACACGTTGTAATAAAAGGGGGAAGTATGCCTGGACATCAATCACTGATGATTTTAGTGCCTGAACAAAAAACAGCATTCTTCATGTCTTACAATAATGATTCAACTATGAGTATAGACATATATGAAGCTCTCATGGATCACTATTTCCCTGCTAAGAAGAATGCGGCAAAAACAAGTTATCTCCCATTAGAGGAAAAGGAAGCTCATAAATACCTGGGCTTATTCCAAAACACGCGTTTCGCTGCAATTCGCACCCACTTTACCTATGAAGATGGGAATTTGGTCATGGAAGGGGGATTATCCGGAAAACAAGTTCTCAAAATGATTCATCCGTTGTTATTTGAAGATTCGGAAGGCAACAAAGTTGCTTTCAAAAAAAATGCAGCTGGAGAAATCACATATTTTCACTATAGCTCTCCTAAAAGCCTAGATTTTATGGCTGATGCACAAAAAATTAACAACAAACCGTCCTTAGCGGATGTCCCGCAAATGAGTAACTATAGAAGCCATATCGATAATCTTTATGCTTTAAACATCATGGATGCTAAAAAAGGTAATTTATTCGATCCGATGGGTACTATGACACAAGGAGAATTTGCTGATTCCTTGTTACGTGCACATGGGTGGAGTAGTTTTCCAGATGAATCCAAAGAGGCTAAAGAGAAATTTATAATAGGTATTCCTGGATTTGACCGTACAGCTCCAATTACCCGACAGATCGCAGCAACCATGATTCAAAACTTAAAGCAGATTCAACCTGATCAAGCTAATAAAGTTAAATTGCTTGATGCGGCGGATGACTGGGCAGTCCAATCTATTCAAGCACTTGCCTCCCAAGGAATTCTAGACCCTGATACTTCCATCAATGCTGACGGATCCTTTATCTTCCGTCCGAAGGATTTGTTACTGCGTCAAGAAGCAAGTGCCTTGCTGGATTTAGCTTTTAACTATTATGCACTGCCTATCAAACGACAGTAGATATTCATCCTAAATTGAATCATAACAAAATTGGATGATGGTATCTCATCAGCATCAAGCTAAAATATAACAAGAAATTCAACTTTATAAGATTTTTATGGAAACGGAAACGATTCGAAGCATAACCCGATGCATTTGAAGTTTTTGCATTTAAAGAAGGAACCATGGGACACTCTGAAACACCATTATGCCAGACTTATAGAAGCATCCCAATAGAGTGCACTCTATTGGGATGTTTTTGTGATTATTTAATTAAAAGAGATAGAGTGAAAAGCAAGTATGAAATACATGTAAGTAACACCAGAAAGAATATAAGCTTAGTATTAAATACATATCGTTCTATTCTTTTTCTCATTTCAATTTGTTTTACTTTTTCAACTTGGAAGGGTCAATTTGAATTTGCCCCTTCCAAGATCCAGCTACCTTTCCAATTTTATTTATATTTACATCTAATGTAAGTGGTTGCTTGAAGGAATTTTCCCCTTCAGGACCTTCTACAAATGTAAGGACACTTTCTGGTCGATCTTTATCACGAATACCTACATGCTCTAATTCTTGCCCAGCTGCTTTTAGCTTGAGTGGTAAGCCATTTTCCCCTTGAACAAATGGTAATTGTGAGAAGCTTCCATCTTTCTCATAATACTCTGGATTCTCTTCTTGTTGTCCATTTTTCTTGCCTTCACTTTTAAGGTTTAACCCCGTTGTATCAAATTCATACGGTACTAAACTTCCATCCGCTTTCTCAATTCTATAATGAACAGATATACGTGAATCTGCAATATATAATTCTTTAAAATGTACCGTAATACCTTGATCTGTGATTTTCTCATCCATCGGAATGAATTGACCATCTTTCATTCTGTCTTGTGTCACGCCATTTTCATCTGTACTTCCTTCATTTACGACCTTATCATTTGAAATTTCATTTGAAAAATAGGAAGCAACATTTGTAGCTGCTACTCGTACTTGCGGAATCATAGCTGTTGTAAAAAGTCCTGCTACAGCTACCGCTGCATACATAAAGCGTTTTGATTTTTTATTCATATTTGTAAACAATCCCTTCTTCTGTTCAGTTTTTTGATTTATAGAAGAAACATTTTCTAATTTTGAGCGACTTTCAAATGTTTTCCACGCTTGATCAATATCAATGTTGATGTCTTGTGATGAGTTTATAGTTTCTTCCTCTAACATTACATGTTCCCATTGGTTTAATTTACTAATTTCTAGTAATGTATCTTGGCATACTTCACATGTATCTAGATGTTTTGTAAATTCTTTTCTTGTATTATGAGAAAGCTCCCCATCCATATACGCTTGAAAAAATCCCTTATCATAACAATTCATTTGTTATGCCTCCTCTACTTGTTGATAGATTTTACGAAATTTTTGTTTGGCTCGGACCAATATTGTTCCAATAGAAGATATGTCAATTTGAAGCACGTCAGCAATTTCTTTATATTGAAAACCAGAAAATTTCATGAACAAAATGGTTCGATCTCGTTCATTCATGTTACTAAGTACCTTTTGTACTTTTGAAATTTCTTCTTTTCTTATCCGATCATCTTCTAATGATGAAATAGGGTGTCCTTCATGATATTGTATGTTTTTATCAATTCTTGCCTGATGTCGTTTTTCAGATCGAAGATAGTTATACGCTACATAAGTAGAGGATTTTATAAGCCATCCAGGTATGTTTTCGATTTTTTTCCAATCGTTTCGATATAATTGCAAGAATACTTCTTGTGCTAATTCTTCAGCAATGGTTTGATTTTTGACAATCCATATAATCTGTTTCACAGCGGAAGCGTAATATTGTTTAAACAAATCTTCAAATGTCACATCCGAGACAGGCTTTTCTTTCTTTTTTATCGTTAGCATAGTAATAAAACCTCACTCTCATTTGATGCCTGTATTATATAGAAACCAGAAAAACAAGTTTTGTGACAAAAATTTTTATTTTTTTAATTATGTACGAAATAAAGCATTCATCTTTCAATCAGATGAATGCAAAAATTAGAATTGTTTTGGTTTTCTCTTCTTATCCTCATCAAAAGATACATGAGTACAAAAAATAAGTAATTCACCATATTTTTTTATAAAAATGTGAAAGAAGATATCTTCTGTAAATAGAAATAGATCAAATAGTATTATGATGTGCTTTATTCTATAGACGATTTGTTGGCTGACAAATTTTCCAACAACATTTTACATATGTCGGACAATCGAGATGGCTTAATGCCATCCCTTGTCCGAAGCCAATTCATCTCTCACCTACTCACTGGTTACGTCCTTCACGTTCCTTGAGGAAGAAGTCTCCTTGGCTCAATATCAGCTTTAAACTTAACGGCTAAACTCCTTATTGAAAATTTTATTCCGACCCTCGATGACTTCCGGACCGACTGCATTGATGGAAGTTACTAAAATATGCTCCCCTCCTAGAGAGCCACCAACTCTCGATTCAAACCCGAATGTACCACCGGCGTGCCCCCAATATGATTGCCCATCCAGTGTCTTTTCTTCATAAATTCCTAGTCCGACTTTACCAATAGGTGAATCTACTGTTGTGAGCATCTGGTCCATCATCTCTTGATTTAGAAGCTTTCCGCCCAACAGCGCACTAAAGAAGGTAGTTAAATCTTTGACAGATGAAACCATATTTCCCGCTGCATTTGCCCATGATTGATTTATTTCTGTCAAATCATACAAATGACCCGATCTGTCCATATTATATCCTGTAGCATGCTCACCTGGTATATGAGGATTTGCTTCCATTACGAATGTCTCCTTTAGCCCAAGTGGTTCGATGAAACGTTTTCTGATTTGCTCTGTATACGTATCTCCTGTTGCCTTTTGAATAATTTGACCAGCTAGCACAGTATTGGTGTTTGAATAGTTCCAACCCTCCCCTGGTGAAAATACAGGTGGCTTGGCAAGTCCCAGGCTGATAAGTTCATCAGCAGTATAGTAACGGTATGGATTTTGAGGCAAGGTAATATCTCGCATATCCAAATCTGTATAGGATGCAATCCCGCTCGTATGATTCAATAACTGACGAATCGTAATTTTGTTACCGTCATACCCATTACCCTGTACGATTCCTGGTAACCATTTTTCAACCGAATCATCAAGGTTTAATTGTTTCTCCTCGACCAACTGCAATATAACGGAAGCAGTGAACGTTTTCGTTATACTCCCGATACGGAATGAAAAGTTTGGCTCTACCGGGCGCGGTACCTCATAACTCGCTGTCCCTGTAGCGTAAGACCAACGCTTTCCGTCCTTTAATCCACCTGCTATGACACTTGGAATTTTTTTATTAGTTACCACCTGATCCATTACGTACTTGACTTCTTCTCGATGTTTACTTTTCTTTTCCTTGTCCGTGAGTTCCTTTTTTGATTTTGCTGCAAATTCTGAGGCTAAAATATTATTGATATGTTTTTCCGCTCCTAGTACATTGATATTTATCGAGATAACATGTTGACCATCTTCCGTTCCTCCTGCAAAGTTAGTAAATCCAGGAATACCACCGCCATGCCCCCATACTTCGGTACCGTCCGGCAATTTTGTTGCGTGTATGCCAAGCCCATACTTTCCTAACGGAGAATCAACTGTACTAGTCATCATTTCCTTCTGCATCTCCGGTGTCAACAACTTTCCACCTAATAAGGCACGGAAAAACGTCGTCAAGTCTTCTCCTGTCGAAATCATTTCACCGCCAGCGTTAGCAAACGATGGGTTAAGCACAGTAATGTCTACTAATTTATCTCCTGTATTCAAGTAGCCACGAGCATTTTTTTTCGGAATATCCATCGAGCTTCCGGGAAGGAACGTTTCTTTAAGTGCGAGTGGCTCAATAATTCGTTTCTTAATTTGTTCGGCATATGTCTCCCCAGTAACCTTCTGGATAATAAGCCCTACAATAACCGTATTTGTGCTCGAGTATGCCCAGCCTGTTACTGGCTCTAGCTCCAAAGCGCGAGCAATTAACTGTTCGGGTGTATAATTTCCACTTGGATTTTCAAGTAATTTAGTCTTAAACTCTGGAGTCAAGAAGTCTGGAATTCCGCTCGTATGATTTAACAATTGGCGAATTGTAATTTTGTTGCCATCATAGCCTTTACCCTTTACGAGCCCCGGCATCCATTTCTCTACCGTATCATCGAGACTTAGCTTCTTCTCTCCAACAAGCTGTAATGCAACTGTAGCCACAAACGTCTTCGTTGTACTTCCAATTCTGAAAGCAGAATCAGCATCCACCTTATGATTTCTCTCGATGTTTGCCTCACCAGAAGCATATGACCAGTTTACATCTCCATTTTTCACGGCAACAATAACACCTGGAATATTTTTAGTATTAGCAGCCTTATCAACAGCCTGTTGGGGGGGCGTCTTTTTATACATTGCGTTTACATTTCCATTAGTAGGTAATACTAGTGTCCCAGCCAGTATAGTCGCTGTTAAGGCAAGTGCAGTTCCTTTTTTAATGATGAATGATTTCATAACACATCTCTCCTATTATTTTGAAATTTTCTGTTTCCTCACTCCCTCACCTTAACTTCGAAATTGTTAAATAGCATAGTGACGAAGCGACCAAATGTTTCATGACAGCGTGCGTAAATCTGTCACAAAAACCGTATGATAAACTGTCACCTATCTTATATGACATACTTTACAGCCAGTCTCTGACCGTCCTTCCACTATCTATTGACGAATTGGAAGATATACCGCATGATAAATCTGGATCATTAGAAAGTTAATTCCAAAAAAATACGAGTAGGTGTGCATAATCTATGTTCTCAGTAATGAAAAAGTGGTTTTGGTATGATTGGATATTTGTATCCGTACGAACGTTTTGGCTGTTCGTTATTATAAGTGCTGATTTTATACATCCATCATTAATCAATACGTCAATTTGGATTGTAATTTCTCTTGCAATCGTCGTTTACTTTGTTCCATTAATCGTCCGATATAAGAAAGAAGACTGGTATCTTGCAGTCGATGTCACGGCATCAGGCCTATATTATCTTTATTTAGCCTACGTAGCGCCGGGATTGCTTTGGTCTTTCATTTTACTCGTAATGATTATTGGTTTAGCAAACATTCAAAAAAGCTATGTGTGGACAGGTATCCTCTGTGGAATCGTATTCCCAGCATTGAACAGCTGGATCGCTAATCATCTCCCATATGAGTCTATCTTTAGCTGCAGCCTTGGTTTTGTCATTGGGATGGCATTTAATATATTAATTCAGTACCATAAGCAAGCCCAAATTATACAAGAGCAGAAGCTGTTGCTGGAGCAACATATTAAGCGGATTGAGGAGCTTACGCTGATAGAAGAACGCAACCGGCTGTCACATGAGCTGCATGACACAATTGGCCATACTCTTACCTCTCTCATTGTAGGGGTCGAATCACTGAGAACGTCAGTGCCAGATTCGCAGTTTGAGAGAATTGATTCTCTTGTCGGTATTGCCCAAAACAGTCTGGATGATATCCGAAAGCATCTTCATCAGCTCTCTCATAATTCATTAAATCATTCGTTAAGTGAATCGTTAAGACAATTAACCGAAGAATTTATGAAGTCGACAGGTACAACGGTTACATTCCGTGTGATTGGCAATGAGACTCTAGTCATGCAAAAAATAAACTTTTGCCTATATCGTTGCCTTCAAGAATCCCTAACAAACGCGGTTCGGCACGGCAAGGCGAGTGCGATAGCCGTTCAACTGCATTTCGATAAGAAACAGCTTCGGTTACAGATTGAAGATAACGGCGTCGGAATGAAAGAAATTCAATTCGGATTTGGTTTCAATGGGATGAAGGAACGGCTTGAACAATATCACGGCACATTGTCGGTTCATTCTGGAGCTGAGCAAGGAACATTTGTCATATGTAATATTCCATTGCAGACAGAACTTGTACATGACACGATCCGCCTGTTGATCGTTGATGATCAGGCACTTATTACCGACAGTTTAGAGCAAGTTTTAAATCAGCATACTGATTTTACCATCGTTGGTAAGGCGAAGGATGGGCGCGAAGCATTAGAACATTGTGAGCAATTCCATCCTGATATCGTATTAATGGATATTCGTATGCCGGTAATGGACGGACTTGAGGCTTTACTTGAGGTGAAACAGCGATGGCCTGATATTAAGATTGTGCTCATGACAACGTTTGAGGATTCCTTGCAAGCAGCAACTGCATTGGAACACGGAGCGGAAGGCTACTTACTGAAGTCAATTCATCCACGAGAGATGATGGAAGCTCTGAAACTTATTTATAACGGAGGAACCTGGATCGATCAATCGGTCGCTACGCGAGTCTTCGAAGAGATGAAGCGTCAACGTGAGCAACTAGAAAAGATTCACTCAAGTAAGGAAAGCTACCCGTACGGACTTACAAAACGCGAGATGGAAATTCTGGAGCATCTGTCGAACGGGCTTCGCTACAAATCAATTGCCTCTAAGCTGTTTTTATCGGAGGGAACGATACGCAATTACTGCTCGAACCTTTACTCCAAGCTCGGCGTCAATAATCGCGAGGAAGCAATCAAAATAGCACGAACAGAGAATATCTTATAGACGCTGTAGAACTTTCCGATAGTACTCAAATTATAGATTCTTTTGATACATTTACGTCTGCTGCGCCAAATAATGAGCCTATCTTGCGAAGAAAAGACTTATTGAAGTTCTGTCGGAAAACGATAAATTTTTATCAAGTATGATAACTCCCCTGACATTATCTGTAAGGGGAGTTATACTATAATAGGCTATATCAATAGTGATTGGAGTGTTATTAGATGCAAACAAAAAATGTTTATCTTTATGTATTTAATACAATGTCAGACTGGGAATATGGGTATTTAATTGCTGAATTAAACTCGGGAAGATATTTTAAAAAAGATTTAGCTCCGTTAAAGGTATTTACAGTAGGAGCTAATAAGGAAATTATTACTACGATGGGAGGACTGAGCATACAACCAGATATTTCCCTAGATGAATGTACTCTTGAGAGTAAAGATCTTTTAATCTTACCTGGAGGGAATACTTGGGGAGAAGATATTCATCAACCCATCTTGAAAAAAATTGGCGAAGCTTTAAAGCTTGGCACTATTGTTGCTGCAATTTGTGGTGCAACTAAGGGCCTCGCGAATATGGGATACTTAGATTCTAGAAAGCATACAAGCAATGACTTAGAGTATATTAAAATGGTCTGTCCTAATTATAAAGGAGAAAAATTTTATGAGATGAGACCTGCGGTATCTGGTAAGAATTTAGTTACTGCATCAGGGGTAGCTCCTCTGGAATTTACGATGGAAGTACTGAAAAAATTAGATGTATTTGCACCCGATACATTACATGCATGGTATAACCTAAATAAGACTCATAAACCTGAATACTTTTTCCAGTTAATGAATTCAATAAATAGATGAACTAAAAAAATCAATTTAGCAGTTTTATATTATTTGAAATCAAGGGGTAATTCCTGCTATCTTCCTAGATAAAAGTTAATATATTTGGAGTTAATATATAATTTTTACATATTAACTCCTTGCTCAAAACGTTAATTTGAATATCATAACAATACTAATCATTAAGCATATCTGCAAAGATAACCCCAACATTATTTTTACGCTTCATATGTTTTTCTAAATATATCTTAGTGGTTTGAATATTTTCATGTCCTAAGGTCTGCATCAAATGATACAAATCAGCATTCCCCTGTTCTACTGCCATAATTGCAAAGGCATGTCGGAATGTATGTGCTGTGACTGGATTTTCACGATATTTTAAGAAATCCAAATTTGTTTTTTTAATCATATCTGTTACCTGGTTAGATAACGTTTTTGACTTATAAAAATCACCTCTTCGGTTTACAAATAATGGGCTTTCATCCCCTTGGTCTAATTCTGTTTTAAACCCTCTTCTTCTTCTCATTTCACAAATACACTGATACAAATGTTCCGAAACGAAAAGTTCACGTACCTTATCCCCTTTTCCAATCACTTTTAACCAATACTTCCCGTCATAGTGTAAATCTTTTACTCTTGTTGTACACAATTCCTGAATCCTTGCACCTGTACTAGCTAACGCCAGTAAGATTGTATAGTTTACTAAATGCCCTTTCTCTTTATAAAACCCTAATATCTTCATGACTTCCTCATAGGATAAATCACGATTTGGCCGATCTTGTTCGTTTACATTTGCCCGCTGTAGTTCATCATGTAGTGGTTTTTCAATATAACCAAACCCATGAAGATGTTTTAAAAATGAACGAATTAATATCGTTTTCTTTGCTAATGTTGCGATCGCATAAGTATCACCATTACGACCATTCTGTACTTCTTTTAACCAGGTATTATATTTTCGAATGTGCCAAGGTCTCAATGTTTTTAATAAAGAAGCGTTTTGTTGTACCTCTTCCCCGTTAATTTCAAATTCTTCTGCATGCTCTACCATGCATTGGCAAAATGATAGGATTTCAGATACATAGCTCTTCTTTGTATCTTTTTTTCGGTTCTTCTTCTCATCCATGTCTTTTTGTAAATGTACAAAATGGTAAATGACTTCTAGATCACTTAAAAAATCATATTTTCCCTTTCCCTCTTTTTCTGCGGCCTCCATTTTTCGTTCCACATCATTCATATGACGGTTATTATTCAGAAAAGGGCTAACATCTTTAATATGTTCTCTATATGTATCTATAAATTCTTTTTTATTGTTTACAACAGGTAATAATTGTTTTCCATTTCTAGAATCCATAAAACTGCTTCACCTCTTCTTTTGTAAATTGTAAGTCTATATCTATTTATTAATTATACTATGAATTTGATTGTACTTACATCAATTGCACAAAGTAAATTTCATGCTCTTTCTGTAAGAATCCTACATTCTTCTCTATTTAAATATACATTTATTTTTTTATAAATTATTATTAATTGTTTATTTTTTAAAAACCAATTCGTTAATTTAAAATTTATTTTTATGTTTAAAAATAGTTTTATTTTACTTTAAATATAGAAATTTATTTAAAATTACATTAATTTTCATAAATGAATTAATACTTTTAATATATTAAGAACTATTTTCATATATATAGCGGACTCTGTTATAATATATCTATAATTTAAGAATTACGGAAATTAAGTAAGGAGGCATTACTTTCATGACACAGGATTTATTGTTTATTACAAAGCCAACAGTAACTACAAAAGAAGCAGCAGATTTAATGGGAGTTACCGTACAGACTATCTTAAAGAAAGAAAAAGATGGTTTAATTGAATGTGTATATAAGGATAATTGGAAACAGTTCGGTAGCAAAATCTTTTATTTAGAAGATATCGAACGATTAATGAATAAAGAAGAAATCAAAGGATTAAGTACAAAAGAAGCAGCAGAACTTTTAAATGTAGCACCTTCTACCATATTTACTTATATTAAATCAGGAAAGCTACCAGCAAAAATGGTGGAAAAGCGAGGAAAGCAAGTATATGTAATTGATGAAGAAGATTTAGAGATTTTTCAGCTCGATTATGAAAAAACAACTACGAAAGAGCGTAAAACTTTTATCACCAAGATTCAGGATACTGAATTTTATTTATATCAATTACTTACGCATCAAGATACAGGGGAAAAAGCTCGTGTGATAGAAATGAATGGGGCTAATGGGAAAGTTATCACGCAAAATGAAGAAATCTTTTCTTTATCCGAATACAAAGATCATGACTACACAGTTGAACATTTTGACAAACATGCAGTAATTACAAAACGAGGATATCTATCTTTTACTTTTAAAAAGCCTCAGCTATTTAATTCAATTACTTATAATCTAATAAACTTATTTTATAAACACCTTGGTGTAGCAAATATGCGTCTAAACGTTATACAGGACACAATTCAAGTTGAAATTAAACCTTTTGTCTTAAAGGTAGAGCCATTACAATTTCAAGAGGAAATTAAATACTTACATTCTCATATGAAGACAGGCTCAATACTGCCACATGTTGACGGTATATACTTTAAAAGCAATGTAGAGCCGTTAACTTTTCATGCGGATCATAAATTCAAACAAAAAGTAATTCAAATGGCTTCAGAATCTGGCTTGGGTCAGGAAGAGTTCTTACTTCATGCAGTAAAAACTTATATTAAAGCGTTAGAAGAATAAGATAAAAAGCAAAACCTTTAGAATTTAAAAAAATAAAATTATATAGTATTCCATTACATTGATTTATAAATAAACGACCTTTTCGTACAACATACGGTGACCCCGAGAATGCAGCTATTCTACTTTACGTGTAATAGATTCGCTGGTTCTCCCTTATAGAAAAAATATTTTTATGACTGATTTAACACTCACCTTTATGTAAGTACCTGTACTAAAAGTGCATACTTACATATTTGTAGTGTGCTCTTTATAATAAAGTCATAAAAAATACTTAAGGAGGAAAAATCTTTGAATACTCTTGTTATTGTAACACATCCCAGCATAGAAACATCCGTCATTAATAAGCGATGGGTAGAAGAACTGAAAAAATATCCGGAAAAGTATACTGTTCACGAATTGTCTAAGGTTTACCCTGATGGAAACATAAACGTGGAAAAAGAACAAAAATTGGTTGAATCACATGGTAATCTTGTTTTGCAGTTCCCTATATATTGGTTTAATTGTCCACCTCTCCTTAAAAAATGGTTTGACGATGTTTTAACTTATGGATGGGCTTATGGTTCAAATGGAGGTGATAAATTAAAGAATCGTAGAGTTGCTTTAGGTGTATCTGCAGGAATCAAAGAAGAAGATTATAGTGAAAGCGGAAGATATCAGTATACACTTGAACAAATATTAGTTCCATTTGAAACGACATTCCTGTATTGCAATGCAGATTATCGTTCGTTCTTTGCGTTTTACGGCAAAGAAAGTGATCCGGGTGGAAACGAAGAAGAAGAAAGTGAGCTGGGTACAAGCGAATTGGAAAAAAGCACTCAGGAATATTTGAATTTTATTGACAACCTGTAATAGGAAGCTTTATTAAAGCTACAAAAAAGAAGTTTTTTATTGGGGAGATACTTCTTTTGATTTAAACAAAATAGCTATACCTACTTGTGTACATCCTTAAGAGATGGAAAACGATTCTTCTCTCCCCACTCACACATCATATTTAACAAAGGAACGAGAGAAAGACCACGGTCAGATAATGAATATTCAACTTTTGGAGGTATTTGGGGAAATTCCTTACGTATGATAAGGCCCTCTGCCTCTAGCTCTTTTAACATGATGCTTAGCGTTTTAAATGAAATGGTACCGATACTTCGCTTCAGCTCATTATGCCGCATAACGTTATTTTCAGATAGCCAATATATAATGATCATTTTATATTTACCGGCTATTAAGGACAACGTATATCCAAATCCAGTGTCTTTTAGTTCAACTCCAGTCGGAACACAGCTTTTGCGCATAAGTTACACTCTCCCTTAGGTAAGTAATGAAATAGGCATCCTTTACAATAGATCATTATGCAATCTTATTGCAAAGGATGTATTGTAAAATCGCTAAAAAATTTTGCTATATCTTTAATTCGAATAAATTTCAACTAAACACCCCTTAAATCAACTTTTAAAAAACTTCTTCTTTATTCAATTAAATGGCCCGATTGTTAAATAACATGACTGACGTTTTTTAAACAACTTCTCAATAACAACATCAAAATCTTTTTTATTGGTTCTGTTGCAAAAACCATTTGATAGAGACATAGAACCTGCATGGACTGTTCAATGACAGTTTATGCTGCAATTCCAAACAATTTATGTATAAATCTAACTTCAATTACTTGCAAGAGCTTTAGAGTTTTTGCACCAGAACCAATTTTTTTGTTTTGAGGCTTTATAAAATTCTTAAATCGATGGGTATGGGCAGTACTCTTTATTCCCCTTTTTCGGCGGACGTGTGAAAAATCCCATATTAATTCTTAGTTATTTTAATCCTAACTTTTCACATAATCGATGCAAAAAATATAACCCATGTAACTGTTCTTGATTCCGTTTATTTAAATGCTGTTGGCACTCCTCGACAATGCTTTTTGCCCCTTCAATATTGTATTCCTCCAAATTTCTAATAGATTTTTTTAATTGAACAATTTCGTTTGAATACACAGCGTTTTGCGTAAGCTTCATTAATAAAATTTTAATAAGTTGATATGAATTAAAGTAGCGATAATTATTTTCACCTCTCTTTGAATTAACATACTCCTCCTTTTCCCAATATCGTATAGTAGAAGTAAAGATTTTTGCTTTGTTTGCTACCTCTCCAATTGTCATTAAGTTATTTGCTACCGATTGGGAATCAACGATATCGTTTAGGTCTTTTATTATTCTAGTAGCTAACTCGTTTTCTTGATAGTTGGCTGCTTGTATCTCGTTGATTATCCAGAGTGCAGAATTCAGCTTTTTTTGTTGCAGTTTTTTTAGTACAGCTGTTGTTATCTCCATTCCAACCCCCGGTGACATGGCTACTATACATTATGCTAAATGTTCCTCCGTATAGATTCGATATCCTGTACCCAACCTTTCTGTGGCTGGGATAATCCCCCTTGTTTCGTAACTTCTTAAAGTGCGAGTACTCACATTTAACCTTTTTGCAATATCAATAGGTCTTATATTATTCTTCATTCTTTTTCATCCCCACCAACATTAAACTCATTATAAAGTTTATCATTTAATACCCTCTAAAATAAGTATATGCAATTAAAAACCTTATAATTGACTTTAATGTTATAAGATTAAGGAGTAAGTAATAAAAAATGGCGGAGGGATCTCAGTGTCAAAATTAAACATTCAACCCGAAATGTCAATTGAAGAGTTAGGACAAAAAGTATCTGGTTATTTAAAGGACCATTGGGAAGAAGTTCTTGCAGATACCATTGAGAAATTCCAAAAATTGTTTCCTGAGTACGAAGATGCCACATATGGTATGTACTTAGATAAACTACTTCCTCCAGCATGGAAAGAGCTTGAGAAAGCAGGTTTTCAGTCTGCTGAAAAAACAAAAGAAGATGACTTTATTATTGCTGGGTGCTTAAATTTTAGAAATTCTATTGAAAAAGCAAAATGGGGAACGCCTGATCATGAAAAGCGTGTCTTTTGGATTGTCATTGAAAACCAAAATAAACAATTAATTGGTACTTTTCTTTTTGAATTATCTCATTCTCATGTAAATTTCAACCTCCCTTCAGCTCCAAAACTAATGACTTTTACAAGTACTGAAAGAAATGAAATTACCAAAAAAATTCTAAGCCTAAACGAAAATTCTTGATTAATGTAACAAGAGGCTGTCTAAAAAGGGCTTGACTCATCCAACTGAACAGCCTTCTTTAGTCCTTGCACATTGTGTGGGAATTTTTTAATAAATAAAAAGGGTGCTTATTTTTAGGCAGCCCTTTTTATTTTGTCCTTTAAGTCCGTCGATGGTTACATGTCATATTTTGTATTAACTTAAAGGGGGTAATGTTAATGTATTATTATGATAGTTATTATAATTATGTACCTGTTCAATATTCAACTGGACAACAGTCTACTGAATTTGAGAATCCACAAGAAATTTTTTTTCGGCCACCAGTATCTAATGGATCGCGAGTAAAAGATCCTATAAGGCCCGAGGTTTATCTCGTAGATCATGGAAGAATTCGTTTAATTGTTAGTACGGCTGTTTATCATGGCATTTTTAGAGATTGGAAAGGGTTAATTCCAGTGGGCCTACAAAATTATCCTACAGGACCACCTCTTCGCGAAGGAACTTTTCTATTCAAATATAAAGATAATCCTACTGTATATTTGCGTGATTGGGAAAATGGTCGTACACAAGTAAAGCGACGGATTGTAAGTGCTAATGCTTTTAATCGTTGGCATTTTGATTGGAATAAAATAAAAGAAATGCCTCGTACTACTTTTTATCTTCCAGATGGTACAGATATAAGGTGACTAGGTAAAAGACCAAAAAGGGAGATAAGTATAATTATAAAAATAGTTATCTTTAGTTTAATTTAATAATAATTTTGATTTTAATATAAAGATGGTACTTAAACTCTACACATTGTGTGAGTTTTTTTCATAAAGAAAAAGCACCTTTAGGTGCCTTTTCTCTGTTTGTTCTCGCGTATTGAGATGACTATTCAAACCTTGTATTAGGGGACATGGTTCAAACAGATATACATTACACTTAAATCTTAACATTGACAGAATATACAGTAAATTGATAATCTTTATGCGGAATATTCCCAAAGTTTAGTATAGATATTTTTCACTATTACTATATTAAAAATAGAATTTATGCACAATTGCATAACAATATAGTACGCGATTAGCAGTATAATTTAAATGTGTACAATAAAGCTGAAGAGGCAGAGACCATCTACGGAAATAGGTGGTCTTTTGCTATTGGATAATAAATGTATTATTTTGATGGTGTTTATCGTTTTCCGACAGAAGACTCCTTCCTCAAAAATGTGAAGGTGTGAAAACACCAATTTTAGGTGGGAGATGAATGTCGGTAGGCGTAAGCCTACTTTTTTAGTATACTGTAGGTATCCTACGAAAAAAGTGAGGTGCAACCCATGTTAGTAAATCAGGCATATAAATTTCGTATCTATCCAAATAAGGTACAAGAAATATTAATTGCTAAAACCATTGGGTGCAGTCGCTTTGTATTTAACCATTTTCTTGCTCTCTGGAATGACACCTATAAAGAAACAGGAAAAGGATTAACCTATCCTTCTTGCTCTGCCGAGCTTACTCAATTAAAAAAGCAACAGGATACACTTTGGTTAAAAGAAGTAGATAGTATTGCTCTTCAATCCACATTAAAAAACCTCGCAGATGCTTTTTCGCGTTTTTACAAGAAACAAAATGATATTCCACGATTCAAATCTAAAAACAATAAGGTTCAATCCTACACAACCAAGCAAACGAACGGCAATATTGCGATTGTAGGTAACAAAATGAAATTACCGAAACTTGGCTTTGTTCGCTTTGCCAAAAGTCGTGAAGTAGAAGGTCGTATTCTAAATGCAACGATTCGACGTAACCCAAGTGGTACATACTTTGTATCTATCCTTGTCGAAACAGAGATACAAGAAATGCTTAAAACGGAATCCACTTGTGGAATGGACGTTGGGTTAAAAGATTTTGCTATTCTTTCTGATGGAACAACATACAAGAACCCTAAATTCTTCCGTATATTAGAAGAAAAGTTAGCAAAAGCACAGCGTACCCTTTCCAGAAGAACGAAAGGTTCTTCGAACTGGAACAAGCAGCGTGTGAAAGTTGCAAGAATCCATGAACATATTGCCAATGCGAGAGCTGATTACTTACATAAACTCTCTACTGAAATCATCAAAAGCCACGATGTCATCGGTATAGAAGACTTGCAAGTCAGTAACCTGCTCAAAAATGGAAAGCTTGCAAAAGCAATTAGTGAAGTATCTTGGTCACAATTTCGAACGATGTTGGAATATAAAGCAAAATGGTATGGCAAACAAGTTGTTGTGGTATCTAAAACATTTGCTTCCAGTCAGTTATGTTCCAATTGTGGATACAAGAATAAAAACGTTAAAAATCTAATAATTCGTGAGTGGAATTGCCCTTCTTGTGGCACACATCACGATAGAGATAGGAATGCAGCGATCAACCTGAGAAACGAAGCAATTCATCTCTTAAGCGTAGGAACTACGGGGATAGCCTAATCCATTAGAGTTCGATAGAACTCTGTACTTAGGAATCTCCCACTTCAAACAGTCCGTAAGGACGTTAAGTGGTGAATAGTTCAACTAAGGTATTGTTTTACACTTGGTCCCTGCACGTTGTGTGGGGATTTTTTATAAAGAAAAGACACTCTTTCGAGTGCCTATCTTTAGTTGACTATTCATTTTTTTATAGGGTTTCGACATAATACATGAAATACTAGCGCTGATCTATTAGATAATATCATTATATTATTAAGTGTTTTCATGCAATTTTACATATATGGGTAGCGTCTCGAAAATGCGGATTTACAACGGTAAGTTGTTTATATCATTAAAAATGAATAACTTAACAGCGATAAGGATTTTGAGACAAGTCATAAGAGACACTCGTAAGCCTTATTTTGGGTACCGCCACATGCCCATCAAGCTAAGGGTGGGTCTTTCATGAACTTCCGTTCTTGTTGCCTACATGCTTGATAATTTGTTTATTTGTTCTTAAAAATACGCATACCAAATAAACCTTGATAAGGTGTATTTTTAAATATTATGCAGTTTTCTGCTTTAGATTGGATACAGTACACTGATAAACGACACCTAAAATATCAAAGACTGTCTTTTTCTCATATCGATGCGATTTCCGTCCGCTTTTCTGTAAGAGGTCAAACAGATGAAGGAAAATTTTTGATACTTCTTGGGTGTCTTTTTGTATAGATTCATACACTAGTTGCAGATAATCTTGAATCATATAAATTGCTTTATATTCACTTAATTCTTTTTGTTTTTTCTGTAGTAACAGCTGTCGCATTTTGAACATAGTGGAAGAACAAAGAAAAATAGCGATTAACTGTCCATAAAGATGACATTCTAGACGCTCTCGCTTAATATTGTGACAATGATTGATACCAAAAAGAGATTTCCATGTTTTAAATACAATCTCTTTTTGCCAACGTAGAGAGTAAATCTCGTGAACATGTTCCATCGGAACAATTTCCCATGGGATGTTGGTAATATAAACATTGATTTCTGTTAAACGTTTACTTTTTTCAGAGTATGTAACCCCTTTTTTCTTTTCAACATAAGTTTGCTGTTTCCTACGTTTATGAACTTGAGCTGATGTGAGTCTGTATATTACAACTCGTGAGGGTAATTTTTGTTGTCCAACATAGGCATTTCGAATTTCATAAGTATCTCCTGGTTTTATCTGATGCATGATATGTTCAAGGTCAAGTAAAGCATATAAAGATTGCTTTTTTACTGACCCATCCCGAAAGAATTCTGGAGATTCATTTTTAACATATACTCTATTATTTAATTTCAACCGCGAAACATAGAATACCCCTCGCTGATCCATCTGGTCTAAATCTTTTAGAGAAAAGTATCCTAAATCTCGAATACATAAATCTCCTGGTCGTAAGATATCCAAACATTCTGTACCAAAGGTTTTATCATTATTTTTACCTGGTTCCATTTGAAAATTGAGGAATTTCCCACTATGTAAATCATACTCTAGTTGAATCTTAATACCAGCTGTCTGTGCACATCCTCCTGAACCAGGATAAATAGAAGCTAAATGGTTGGGTACTTGAAAAATAGTAGCATCTAAAATACGTATACGTTGAAAATAAGAAATGTATTGGTTTGAGATTTGAGAAGAATCATTTAGTTTATTTTGGATTAAAAGGGAAAAGCAGTCAAATCTTGTGCACCATACTTGCTTTTACGTTTTACAAAACCTGCCTCTTGTGCAAGTTGTTGAAGAATATGTGGGGATAGATATCGCTGTAGTTCTTCAGCGAATAAATGAAACTCATCCTGAATCGATAGATTCATACAAAAATGCCATCCTTTCTGTATATTTCTACAAAAAGAATAGCTTTTTTTGTTTATATGGATACAAATTTATTTTAGCTTGATAGCGATGTATGGTGACCCCTACTAGCAAAAGTGAGTAGTAAATAGTAACACTATCTAAAAAAATGTTTTATTGCTTCAAGTCTTATTTTATGACCACATTCGTCACAGCAATATTTCCCTTTCTTATTTTTCTTAAATTGCTTATATTTTTCAGTTCCTTCATATACTCGAAATACATTTTTACAACAAAAACAAATAACCTCATAAAATATCATATACTTCCTCCCTCATTAGGGTAATATGTTACTTTTGAGTTGCCCGATCAAAGATTGTGATAAGTTCGTTAGTGTAATCTTTAACGTTAAGATCGGGATTTCTCATTAGCTCTAGGCTAAATCCATCTATGGCATGCCTGATTGTTAACGTCATCACCCTTAAAGACGTTTTAGAAAAATCTCGAAACACTCCTTCTTGCATCCCTAAACGTAGAATATTTTCAATGGGAAGAAAAATAGTTTCATCATAGTCTGCTGCAAACCGAAGTTTCCCTTCATCTGTTCTTTCATTTGAAACAATTTCTATAACAGCGAATACATGCTTACGATGTTCATCTGTAAATTTCAGATTAGATTTAATATACGTTTGGAGCATTCCTTTTGGAGTCGTTTGAGCTTCAATTTGCGAACAAATAAAGGACTGGCATGCTATATAATAATCAGTTATAACTTGCTCCAGAAGTTTCTCTTTGTTTGTAAAGTGATAAGAAATAACCCCCTTACTTATTTTTGCGCGTTTAGCGATTTGTCCTAAAGAGGCTTGCGCATAACCCACTTCAGCAAGTGTATCAATCGCACATTCCACAATCTGAGCTCTACGGGCTTTTTCAATAAATGACATTTCTTTTTGGTTGTTTGTTTTATTTTTTATACTCATGGTTATATTTTAGCACGAATGTTCAAAAATATACAATAAAAACCATTTTAGGGGTTCAGCTGCATGCCTATCAAGCTAAAAGAGCTAGTTACCTCAAAACAATAAAAAAGAGAAAAATACACAAAATTTCCGTTTTTGGGGTATTAAAACCTCTTAAGTTGATGGGCATGGGGTACCGCCACATCACTATCAAGCTAAGAAAATACAATTCCCCCAGAACGAAAAAGATAAAAGACATGTTGCATATTTTAGAATTGACATGACATTATATTGAATTTATACTGTTAGTAACACATTACTGTTAACGACAGTATAATGTTACTAACAGTAATATTGTTAATGTTATGATGACAAAATTTTTTTTACATTTAATCTAGGAGGTTAGATATTTTATGAAACATACAGGGAGACATACAGGTGCATTTCTTTTACTGTTTTTAACAGAGGGAGATAGTTATGGAGGAAAACTTCTGCAGAAATGTGAGGAAGAACTTCCCATCAATCCAATTGATAGTGCCATCATATATCGTACACTCAAAAAATTAGAAAAAGAAGGTGCTGTTGAATCTTATTTGGACACATCTGATCAAGATAAGCCGAGAAAGATGTACAAAATTACTACAGTGGGAAAAGAACAATTAGAAGAGTTTCAAATAGATATTGAAGAAAAAATTAAAAACTTATCATTTTTCTTAAATAAATACAAAAAATGGAAGGGGTATAATCATGATTAATAGTACTATCCTTTACACTATAGCTATTATTCTTACCAGTATTTCTTTTATAAAAGATCGAAATAAAACAAAAGATGCTCTATTAAAGTCATGGAAAATGTTTCGTAATCTTATACCTTCCATGCTATCAATTATGCTTTTTGTTGGACTATCACTATCTATATTAACGCCTTCCTTCATTTCTTCCATCATTGGGGAAAAATCTGGATTCATGGGTATTGTTTATTCTGCAATAATTGGCTCTGTTGCACTCATTCCAAGCTTTGTTGTGTTTCCTCTTGGAAATACATTAGTCCAAAATGGTGCGGGCCTCCCTCAAGTTGCGGTATTAATGTCTACATTAATGTCCGTAGGAATCACAACTTTACCGATGGAACAAAAGATATTTGGACGAGGTTTTGCTTATGCTCGTAATGCATCTGCATTGTTAATGTCTCTCATATTCTCGTATATTATTTGGGTGGTGATGGTATGAATGAATTAAAAAGGTATCGTTTCTTTTTCATTTTACTATTGGGACTCATTATATTGACTTTTATAAATCAATCGTTAGGATGGAATGCATTTCAATTAACAGGAAAAAGTATTTTAGATATGCTGTTTCTACTTCCTCCTGTCTTAATATTCGTAGGGTTGCTTGACCAGTGGGTAAAGAAAGAAACATTAATTAAATATATGGGGGGAAAATCTGGAATCTATGGCATCTTATTCTCCCTATTATTAGGAGGAATTGCAGCCGGACCCCTCTACGTAGCTTTTCCCATTGCGTCACTTTTATTAAAAAAAGGAGCGAGCATACGATACATTGTATTTTTTTTAGGAGTTTGGACAACCGCAAAATTACCGGTTATTGTATATGAATTTGCCTCATTTGGAGTTAAATTTACACTCATTCACATTTGTTTTGGTTTATTCTTTTTCTATTTAATGGGTCTTATTTTTGAGAAATTTTATGACCATCGACAATTATTAAAGTATGATATAACTAAAGAAATTTAGATTTAGATCAATAAATCTTTAAGCTCCTCAATCGCAGATTCTTTTGTAACTGTAAATTTTAAATAGCATTTAATCAAAAATTCTTTATAAACCAGCAATTTAAGAAAAGTAAACACCCTAAAAAGAAAGAATGTGCTTTTTTGTTACAAGTGAACACAAAATTTCATTCTATGGGCACTATAAATTTTTAGGTTGATGGATGTGGGGCGGGACCCCTAGTTGTTCGTAGGAATTTAGTTCATTTTTTTCGTTTTGGGGAAGAATGTATTTCTAAACTTGAAAGCGCTGGCGTGCTACCTCATTAAACAAAAAAAGTAATTCCGTTTTGAAAAAAAGATTAATCAAAACGAATTACTTTTTGTTTAAATGTGCTAATTTATATTAATAACCGTTGAAATTTATTTTGAGCCTACATTAATTATTTCAGTTAACCCACCAATTAGGCATAACCTTAACAAATTCTTGTTTTGGTGTAAAAGGAAATAAAGCATCAAAGCCTGTATGCTTACTTTGATGTAACGTAGTAAAGTATCGATAACTTAGCATTTGTCCTGAGTGCATAAATTTATAAAATTCATGTGATGGAGCTAAATCATGATATCCACTTTCAGCATAAATCCTTGCAAATCCATTTAAATTAGGCACTTCAACCTCATTAATCCAATCACTTGCCCAATCGTCACCTTCCTCCAACAACGCCGTGTAATCATTACAGATAAAAAATACACTTTGCCAATCATTATCCATATCATATTCAAAATAAATAGCTGCTGCTGAATGTTTATCAGCTGTATGTATTGAGGTGTAGAGGGTATCGTTCAGTTTATTTTGGAATGCGTCTAAATCTATGTTTCGAATTCGTTTTGCTTGTTCTTCTCCTGCCAGTTTAGAACACAGATCATAGTATTTCACTTCAATCTCCTGCCATGAATGATCCAATAACTCAGTTTGTATTTGATCTAAATACTCATATATCCCCATGTTGTTTATTCCCCCCTTTTTACATAACGCACGTTAGCGGAAGTTAATATATGTAATTTACCTACAAAAATTATCCCTGTCAGACTGGAATTATGCCTTCCAACTCAGTAATTTCCTCACTAATTAATTGTTCTATTTTTTTTATAAAATCATCAATTTGATTAAGTTCCGTAAGAATAAACAGATTTGAACGCATCCAATAAGGCTTTGATTGCTTATTGTCAATTACTACCTCTATACCTACAATGCCTCTTTTATCATGTAAGAAGAATCTCATGGATAAGAAATGAGTTACATTGTCTATATCCTCACCTGAAACCCATTGAAACTCATGTAGTTTAAAAGTGGAAAACTTGATTATTCCCTCTTTTAAATCTTCGAGTTCTTCATTGGTGGTATATAGGTTAATGCTCGCAGTGCCATAAAATCCAGTAAAGTCAAAATTCAATTCAAAAAAATTGGTATCTTCCCATATCTTTTTTATTTTTATATTTGGTTCAGGCATTGTGGTCTATCCTCCCATAAATTGCACTTTCCACTTGAGAATATTATAACAAGTTTTCCTTAACAAAAGGCCTTTATTAGATACGTTAAAACCAATGTATATCCTATACATGTGAGATTAACATAACGTCTCATTATCAATAGTCAACGATGTGTAAAATTTATTTTTGTGAATACACCTCACTTTTTTCGTTTTCGGGTATTTGCTTATATTAGCTTGATGGTGATGTATGGTGACTCCTAAATAAGGATGTTAGAATATAGATGAACAAATGAGAAAAAACTAGATCTACGCTAGCTTTTTTACATAATCCCCTTAGCGAAAGTTATAATGTTTTATAAAACTCATGAATCGTATTTATGAATCTCTCTTGTTCTTCTAAGAATGGATAATGATTGCTATTTTCAAAGGGAATTAGAGTTGAATTAGCAACTGAAACACCACGCTCTTTCAAGATTTCAGATACATCACGATAGCTTAAAGAAAAACGACAATAGTAGCCGACGGCTACCAAAATAATATCCTTTTTAAACTATTTTCCTTTACAATACCGCATATATCATTCTCCTGCTCACACTTTTTCTACAGGTTATCTCAGTTTAGAAATCTTTGCAACAGAACCCTTCTTTCCCTTGCATCAGTTTATGGGTCATTTGGCACGATAAAAAAAGACTGCAAATTACAGGTACTTACCTTTATGTAAGTACCTGTACTAAAAGTGCGTACTTACATATTTTTAGCTTGAACTTTACAATAAAAATGAAATCAGCCTAAGGAGGAAGAAACATTGAAAACTCTTGTTATCGTAACACACCCAAGTTTAGAAACATCTGTTGTTAATAAGCGATGGGTAGAAGAATTAAAAAAATATCCAGAAAAATATACTGTGCACGAATTGCATAAGGTTTATCCTGATGAGAACATAGATGTGGAAAAAGAACAAAAATTGGTTGAAACTCATGGGAACCTTGTTTTCCAATTTCCTGTATATTGGTTCAACTGTCCTCCTCTCTTAAAAAAGTGGCTGGATGATGTTTTCCTTTATGAATGGGCTTATGGTTCAAAAGGAGATAGATTAAAGAATCGTAAAATTGCTTTAGGTGTATCTGCCGGGATCAAAAATGTGGATTATAGTGAAGCTGGAAGATACTATTATACCCTTGAACAAGTGTTGTGTCCGTTTGAGATGACAGCCATCTATTGTAAGGCAGACTATCGTTCGTTCTTTGCGTTTTATGGAGCAGAATTTGAGCCATCTGTAAGTGAAATAGAAAAAAGTACCCAAGATTATCTAAATTTCATTGATAATATGTAATAGGTAACTTTTATAAAAATTAAAATAAGAAGTACCTTCTAAAGAAGAAGGTACTTCCTTTTACACTATGCCTATTTTTTTACATCTTCTAGAGCTTGAAAACTATTTTTCTCTCCCCACTCGCACATCATATCTAACAATGGAATAAGTGAACAACCACGTTTAGATAATGAATATTCAACTTTTGGAGGTATTTGGGGAAATTCTTTACGTATAATAAGACCATCTTCCTCAAGTTCTTTTAACATAACACTTAGTGTTTTAAAGGAAATAGTCCCAATACATCGCTTCAGCTCATTGAACCTCATAACCTTATTTTCAGACAACCAATACAAAATAATCATTTTATATTTACCACCTATTAAGGATAACGTATATCCAAAACCAGTGTTTTTTAGTTCTACGCCAGTCGGAACACAAGTTTCTCTCACAATCCCCACTCTCCTTCTGATAAGAATATCCTATCAATATGAATACTTTATAGTAAATTACTATGCAATCTTATCATAAGAATGTAAAGTAATACGTTTATATTTTCTTTAATGTTTTTAATATCCCATATTGTTTCATTCTCATGCAAAGAATCTAATTTAACTAAGAAAGAAATTTTAAAAACAATTAGCATAACAACACTTATCAGTAGTCCATGTATTTAAAAATCTCAAAAAGTCCCTCCAGATCTTCTGAAGAAACTTTTTATTTATAAAACTATTAGAAAAGTTACTTAAAAGATTTTTTCCAATTTGAATAATAATAAATGAACTGAATTAATAAAGTTATTACTGCAATGCCAGTAAAGGTTACAAAAGGTTCTGGTGCAAAGGTTATATCCATTTGAAAGAGGTATATAGATTCCTAATGGAATCTGTTCTTATGCAGCTATCCCAAAGAGTTGATGAATGAACTTCACTTGATTTTGGACAGACTTGTCTCGTAAAGCAAGTTGTCCTTTTTTAGAGTACTAGTATCAGTATGTCCAAGATTTAGAGATTACTTGCAATTATTTTGAAGTTTTTGCACCAGAACCCTTTTTACTGTATATGATGGAGGAATGTATTATGGAGGAAAAGAAACATCAGGTATCGTATTTTATCAGAGTGTATACATTAAGAAATCATAGTACAAAGACCATTAAAGTTGAACCATCTCGAACATTTAAAGAAGAAATGAAGATGTTAGGTATAACGGAATCAGATATTTTTCAAATACAGCTTATAAAAAAGTAATAACAGAAAGAGGATGTAATTAAAAAGCTTTGCGAAAAATCACGCAAAGCTTTTTAATTACATGTATTATAATAATAATTTTCGTATTTCTTCCGTAGTTAGACCTGTGAATTTTGCAATGTCTTCTAATGGCATACCATTCTTATGCATACCACGGATTAATTGGATTTTTCCTTCTTCACGAGCGTGTGCCAACTTGGCTTGCTCATCTAGAAGTAACTTTTCACGAGCTTCATAAGCTGTTCTGAAAGAAGAGTCATGGCTCATATTTTCCCACTTACTCATTGCCTTTTGTAAGATTGGATCTTGATTCATTGCAATCTCCTCCAATGTTTGAGTTAAATGTTCATCTTCATGTGCTGGTAGTAATAACATCCAGCGAACCAATGCATTTTCCCATGGATTTACTTTTTCTTCACGCCATTGTTTGACCAACTTTGGAATTTCTACAAAATGAATTTCAATATCATCACTTAGTATCTGTTGCTTTTTAGGATTCCATAATTGTCCTATGGTGTGAAATGAATCATCTTGGGAGAATAATATAAAATCTAATAAATTAATGGTAATTGTTTTCCGAAGTGAACGATACGGCATACCTTCTTGCATTTGGGATGTATAGAGTTTACTCCAGTAATATAAAGATCGTTTTACCATATCATGTGTGTTCCGTAATTGAATTTCGATATTAACTTGTGTTCCATTATCTAGTGTTGCTAATAAGTCTAATATGGATAACTTATCATCTTCATAAGATTTATGAAGATGTGGATCTTCTAGTTGTAGAGATACAATAGGTGCATCTAAAGATTCCTCTAGGATGGCGTTTAGAAATCCAGTTAAAATCTCTTCATTTCCCTTCGTTCCAAATAACTGTTTAAAAGCGAAATCAATCCGTAAATTTACTAATTTTGTGGACATGGGTTTCCTCTCCCTGTCTTTCTGTTCTTAACTATATTTTATAAGATAGTCCTCTACACATGCAAATGCTACTATTATAATTGTAGGTTTAATTTATTGTAGCTTCTTTATTCGGTTTTGGTGCAAAAAAAAGAATAAAATGCATATACTCCTAACAGAATTGTATCTTATACTACAAGTTCAAACAATTGATGGATAAATTCGGTTCTGTTGCAAAGATATATATAATTTTAAAGATTTTAGTCTATCAAAAGTGTTCGAAAATCCTTATATGGGTTCTGTTGCAAAGATTTCTAAACTGAGATAACCTGTAGAAAAAGTGTGAGCAGGAGAATGATATATGCGGTATTGTAAAGGAAAACAGTTTAAAAAGGATATTATTTTGGTAGCCGTGGGCTACTATTGTCGTTTTTCTTTAAGCTATCGTGATGTATCTGAAATCCTAAGAGAACGTGGTGTCTCCGTTCATCCTACAACCATTATGCGCTGGGTTCATGAATATGGAAATCTTATCTATCAAATTTGGAAGAAGAAAAATAAAAACGTTCCATTATCTTGGAAACTAGATGAAACCTATATAAAAGTCAAAGGAAAATGGTGTTATTTATATCGTGCAATTGATAAAGACGGGCACACATTGGATATTCAACTTCGTAAAAAACGGGATCATCAGGCTGCCTATGCCTTTATGAAAAGATTAGTCAAAACGTTTAGAGAACCAGCGGTTCTCACTACAGACAAAGCACCAGCATTACTTTGCGCATTTAACAAATTAAGAGAACAAGGCTTTTATATAAATACAACTCATTGTACAATCAAGCATTTGAACAATCTCATTGAACAGGACCATAGGCATGTGAAGCGATGTTTTTCCAAATCCGCAGGATTTCAAAATCTTCGCCACGCTTCCCGTACCTTGAAAGGCATCGAAACCATTCATGCTTTATATAAACGAAACCGAAGTCTTGGATCAGACTTCGGTTTTTCGACATACAATGAATTATAGGAGCTACTAACAATCGCATAAAATATACAACTTTTTGTTGGCACCACTTAACCTTAACAAAACTTCGCAACAGAACCAAAAGAAGCATAAGATGGCCGTTTTGGTTAACTTATGCTTCTAATATGTATACAACAAAAAAAGATATCTCAACAGGCCATTATTAGTAGGTTACTTAAATTCCCGTTATCGGAAGTGAAATGAGCTTATACATCCAAGTTGTTGATGATAGCTAATATTTGATGATCTGTCCATTTGCCATTAATCTTTACATTTTCTTTAGCTATCCCTTCTTTTTTAAACCCTACTTTTTCTAATATACAAATAGATGCTATATTGTCAGGCATAGCTCCTGCTTCAATTCTATGTAGTTTTAATTCTCTAAAAGCAAAGTCTACAACAAGTTGAAGAGCTTCTGTTGTATAGCCCTTTGCATTATACTCCTTATCTAAAGTAAATCCCGTATAACAGCTTTGGAGGTCTCCCCTAGCAATTTGAGTTAATGAAATGTCTCCGATAAGTTTATCAGTTGCTTTTAAAAAGATTCCAAAAGCATATAATTGCCCTTCATCTGTCTTTTTTAATGCCTGTTCAATGCGTATTTTTTGATGTTCTTCTGTATAAAAGGCTTCTGGGAGTAATGGGCAAACTCGTTGAAAAAATTCGCGATTTCTAGTATGTAATTTAGCTAACTCACTGGCGTCAGAAGTTTTGTAAAGTCGAAGATAAATTTGTTGCCCTACTAGCTTCATAAAACCCCTCCAATATCTTTTTACTACCATTTTATTCTAATCAGGAAAAAGTATGATGTATATCCTATTCAAGTCTTGTTCACATAACGCAACATTATTGGAATTCAATGTATTTAGAAATCTAGAAAAATCCTCGTTAGCGGAAGTTACTCTAAGGGTTCTACTTGTTTTTCTTCAATTATCATCTCAGTATTAATTGGTTCCAGATTTAGTACTATGTATCCAAGCCAACTAATTTATAAATAAGTGGGTATTGAAAATAGAATTGGCAACCAAGTTTTTTGTTTTTTTAATGCTGTTGCTGCACATGCGTAAAGTAATGGGAAGATTAAAGCCCATATAAAAAATGGGGGTAGAACAGCAAGGTATAATGATGAAGGCACCATTAATACTGCCGAAATGATTAGGAAGTATGGCTTTTTTACATATATTCCAATCAATGAAAATACGATAGCTGCAATCATAAAAGGCCAAAACATAAATTGTATCCAGTCAAAACTCATTTCTTTCCCCCCTTCTCAATGTTTATATTTATACTATCATTTTTAAGCGCTAGTACTTATTTTGATTTAAACTTTGTTGATACCTCAAAATGAATAGTATTCTTGTGTTTTGATACATCAGAGAAAAATACTAATTTAGGTGTCTCCCTTAACGTCTAAAAAGGAGAAGTAGCGCCTCTTATTCCCTTAATTTGTTCTGTAGACATACGATATCCAAAACAGAATCCGGAATCCGCAATACTAACAGCTCGCTTGAACCTCTTGATGAAACTGGATGTGATTCTTTTGCTCCTATTTTCGATTGTAGATACTAAACTTGTATTAACGCTTATTCGGTCTGCTAATTCTGATTGATTAATTTCCAGAAACCCCCGTACAACTTTAACTGTTGTTGCTGTAACAACAGAATTTTAAAGAATTGTTGAGAGATTCCGTACTACAGATAACCAAAACGTAACAACCAAAAAAAGATACTCCAAAGGGAGTATCTTTCTACGGTATAGCCATATCTAAAACAAGTAGGTAAAAAACTACACAGTTATGTTCTTCCCCCTAAAATTAGAAAAAAGCATACCAATTTCTCCTCACCTATATAATGATGATTCTAAAACGTGTACCTCTATAATTCCAATATTCCCATAACTTCTTTCGTAAATAGTTTAAAATCTTTTAAATGTTTTTCGATAATTTGACGAACAATATCTAAATTTACACTTTGATAATCATGAACAGCAATATTTCGAAATCCAACCATCGCCTTTAACTTATTTGCTAGCTCTTTGCTAAGTAATCCTGCTGTAACCAATAAATCAAAAGCCTCTCGACTAGATTGTGGTAATCCTAACTTTTTTCCTGCAACAATATGCATTGCTAAATCAATACTTGCTTCACAAGCTCTTTGTATGTTCAATATTATGGAATCTTGCTTTGTATAATCCTCTAAATTCTGAGGGTCATTTCCATACACATCTTGGATTCTTTTTATACAACGCTCTATTGTAGAAATTTTATTTAAAATAACTTCATTCTTCATATATAGAACCTCTTTTCTTTATATCATCAAATACTATCTGGCGTTCCTCATTCAATTTTGAATACATTTTTAAAGTTTTCATTTCAAAAATGACCTTTCGTTCTTCATCAGAACAAAATATTGTCTTTCCTGTATGTATAATCTGAGCTTGAAAAACTGTAGAAGCCTCGGATAAATCAACTAAGTCCACATCTTTATGAACGATGTTGGCTAACTCCTGTGCTAATAAAAAACGCTCATAATTCCCTAAAGTTATGTCACTTAAATAGGCTATATCAATATCACTATCTTCTCGTTCTCTGTTCTCCGCCGTTGATCCAAACACAATTATCCAATAGGGATTCACCGTCTCTTGTAATTTTTCTATAATAGCTGTAATCATGCTTTGAAAAATCATGTAATTAATCCCCCTTATTATACTTGAATTTTATTATATCATAACCATTACAGATTTAGTGAAACGGGAAAGCCTATGCAGGACTTCAGTCTGCCTTTAGGCACAGGGTGAAAGTATCACTTTTTCGTAGAAAAACACTTGTTTTTTTAGGTATATTAAAATCCCTTTTACTTTACGTGAAATTCGCTCAACTAACCGGGATATACCGAGTGTATTTTTGTAAATAATAAGATTGTTAAACAATAAATTGAGGAGGACTTGTATGCTACATCATAACAAAGCTAAAGAGAATTTGGGTTCTATTATAAAACCAGATTTTGTTAGAACTGATGCAAACAAAGTAAAACAAGAAATTCAAAAAGATGTAAGTGAAGGACAAGGGACAATAACTTCCCGAGAAGCAGGGGCAATGCGAGATTAAGAAAACACCTTGAGTGGGGTTCTGTTGCAAAGTTTCCTACATGAAGTTACACTCTAGAAAACAGGATCTAGGGGAATTAGGCATGAGATATTTTAAAGGAAAACAATTCAAGAAAGATATTATTTTAATAGCCGTCGGCTACTACTGCCGTTTTTCTTTAAGTTATCGCGATGTCTCTGAAATCCTGAAAGAACGTGGTATTTCAGTTCACCCTACAACAATCATGCGATGGGTTCATGAATATGGCAATCTCATCTATCAAATTTGGACAGTGAAAAATAAATCTGCACGACTATCTTGGTATTTGGATGAGACTTATATCAAAGTTAAGGGAGAGTGGCGTTATCTCTATCGTGCAATTGATAAAGATGGACACACATTGGATATTCAACTTCGTAAAAAACGGGACCATCAGGCTGCCTATGCCTTCATGAAAAGATTAGTAAAACATTTTGGAGAACCAACGATTCTCACTACAGACAAAGCGCCGGCATTACTTTGTGCATTTAACAAATTAAGAAAACAAGGATTTTATCAAACTACAATCCATTGTACAATCAAATATTTAAACAACCTTATTGAACAGGATCATAGGCATGTAAAGAGACGTTTTGCCAAATCTGCAGGATTTCAAAATCTTCGTCATGCTTCACGTACGATAAAAGGTATTGAGACCATTCATGCTCTATATAAACAAAGGCGAAGTCTTCAAATGAAGTGACCCCAAAAAGTTAGACATATTATTTTATTAGGCAGTGGACTTGTCAACATTTACTGGACACTAAGTTAGGTGAATATTATGAATAGGCTTTCTCAAATTCGATAGGAGAAAGATAATCCAAAGAAGAATGCATTCTTTTTGTATTGTAACAACTCTATATATTTAAATATTTCTGTCCGAGCTTGTTCAGGTGTTTTAAATTTGGCACCTTGAATAAGCTCTCTTTTTATGGTTTTGTAAAAGGATTCCATCAATGCATTGTCATAAGGGTTTCCTTTTCTACTGACACTCGAAACAGCACCATACTTTTTGAGTGTGGCTTGAAAATTACTGCTTGTATACTGAGACCCTTGGTCTGTATGAATAATTAATCCTATTTTCGGATGTTCTTTCTTATATCCTTGTAAAAAAGCGTCTATCACGAGAGAATCTTTCATACGTGTACTCATGGACCAACCAATCACTTTTCTGGAGTACATATCCACAAATACCGCAAGGTATAAAGTGCCTTTTTGGGTAGGAATATAGGTAATATCACCAACCCATATTTTATTTCGTTGATCTGTCTGAAAAACTTGATTTAAGAGGTTTGGTCTTTCTATGGAAGGTGATTTCTTATTATAATGTTTATAACGATAGCGACTGCCTTTCGCATACAGTTTCATTTGACGCATCAGTTTTCCTACTCGTTTTCGGTTTACCTTGATGCCTTTCTTTTCAAGGACTTTTGTAATTCTTAAAGATCCATACCGTCCCTTATGCTCCTCAAATATTTGTTGTATTTCCTCACTTAACACTTCGTTCTCTAAAGCTCTTTTAGAAGGTTTTCTCTGTAAATATTCATAGTAACCTGACCGCGAGATGTTTAACGTTTTACAAGCCTTCTTGATGTTATATTTGTGTTTATTTTCTTTTAAATATTGAAACCTTACACATTCTTTTTCTTCAAGAAGACCTGGAACTTTTTTAGTAAATCAAGTTCTTTTCTCAGTTCTTCATTCTCACGCTTGAGCTTTTTCATTTCATACTGAGAATGATAAAGTGCGCTTCCACGACCTGGAAACGCACTTTCCCCATATTCTTCATATTCATTTATCCAACGATATAGAGTATTAGAATGAATCGATAACTCTTTAGCAACCTCTTTTACAAACATATTTTCTTCCAGTACCAGCTGAACTGCAGCCATTTTAAATTGACGATCATAGACTTTTCTACTCATAAACTGAATCACCTTTCTCTCTTAACTTAGTGTCCAGTTTAGTGTACCATCTCCACCTCCAATTGTTAGTTAGTGTCCAACAATTGGGGTGCAGTTCACAAAGAGACTCCGCCTTTTCAACGTACAATGAACTTCAACAATTACTAGCTACTTCCTAAACATTGTTCCTCATCTACCAACCTGTTTATGCTTTTTCAAACTTTGCAACAGAACCAATGAAGGTGATCCTCTCCCATCTATTCGAAATTTTGCCCATGACTTAAAGGTAAGTGTTCTTACTATTCGTCGCGTTTACGATGAATTAGAAGAAGAAAGGTTTATTACAAGTCAAGTGGGCATTGGTACTTTTGTCTCTATCGGCAATCTTGAGCTGATTCGAGACTCTAAACGCCATCTTGTTGAGCAAATCATGCAAGAGTTAATTCAAACCGCAAAGACATTGAAAATTACTAAAGAAGAGTTAAATGAAATGATGAATATTCTATATGAGGAGGATGGACAGTGAGTAGCATTTTAGAAGTAACAGGGCTAAATAAATCTTATGGAGATTTTTCTCTTTCTGATGTTAGCTTTTCCTTAGAGGAGGATGCCATTACAGGGTTTATTGGTATCAATGGAGCAGGGAAAACAACCACAATACGGACAATACTTGGACTTGTAACAAGAACATCAGGTACTATTAAATTATTTGGAAAGGATATGAACAAATATTTCATATGTTATGTCGAAACCCTATAGAAAAATGAATAGCCAACTAAAGATAGGCACTCGAAAGAGTGTCTTTTCTTTATAAAAAATCCCCACACAACGTGCAGGGACCAAGTGTAAAACAATACCTTAGATGAACACCAGCAAAATAATACATTTATTATCCAATAGCAAAAGACCACCTATTTCCGTAGATGGTCTCTGCCTCTTCAGCTTTATTGTACACATTTAAATTATACTGCTAATCGCATGCTATTTTATTATGCAATTGTGCATTAATTCTATTTTTAATATAGTAATAGTGAAAAATATCTATACTAAACTTTGGAAATATTCCGCATAAATATTATCAATTTACTGTATATTCTATCAATGTTAAACTTTAGGTGTAATATATCTGTTTGAACCATGTCCCCTAGTACAAGGTTTGAATAGTCATCTCAATACGCGAGAACAATCAGAGAAAAGGCACCTAAAGGTGCTTTTTCTTTATGAAAGAAACCCCCATACAATGTGTAGAGTTTAAGTACCATCTTTTTGTTAAAATCAAAGTTATTATTAAATCAAACTAAAGATAACTATGTTTATAATTACACTTATCTCCCTTTCTGGTCTTTTACTTAGTCACCTTATATCTGTACCATCTGGGAGATAAAAAGTAGCACGAGGCATTTTTTTATTTTTTTCCAATCAAAATGCCAACGATTAAAGGCATTAGTACTTACAATCCGTCGCTTTACTTGTGTACGACCATTTTCCCAATCACGCAAATATACAGTAGGACTACCTCTATATTTAAATAGAAAAGTTCCTTCACGAAGAGGTGGTCCTTTAGGGTAATTTTGTAAACCAACAGGAATTAACCCTTCCCAATCTCTGAAAATTCCATGATAAACAGCCGTACTAACAATTAAACGAATTCTTCCATCGTTATTAATAAAACGGTTCTGTTGCAAAGTTTCCGAAGATATAAAGAGATGAAGAATGTTGTAGACCAGTTTTATGAAACTATTAATAATTCATGTAATACGTTATAGGATTCACCATATCGAAAAAGAAAATTGTACGTTATCAAGACCTAAATTTATAAATGCTTAAAATTAAAAGGTCTACACATATTAGATATGACGAATATGTGTAGACCAGCATTGTTTTAGGTTCTGGCACAAAAATAAAAGATAATAAAGCACATAGATTCCTAACAGAATCGTATTTTATGCTGCAAGTCCAAACAATTGATGGATGGATTCTTTCTGAGTTTGGACGGACTGATTCCGTAAATCAATCTGTTCTTTTGTAATCATATGCATGGCTTCTACTCCAAAAAGAATGGATGTAGCTGTTTCAAAAGATTTGAGCCCTAGCATAGAACGGATACGCTTCTTTATAAAACGATGATCTTGTTCTACTATGTTATTCAAGTGCTTTTGTTTTCTAAGTTGCATACCATCAGGTATGCTTTTTTCTTTTTTCAACTGTTCAATTGCTATAGGATAAGCTGGATTCTTATCGACTGTTATAACACGAGGTTTTGAAACATGAAAAGACCGCAACGCTTTCTTGAAAAAGCGCTTTTCAGCCTTCTGATCTCTTGTTTTGCTTAGGCAAAAATCGATTGTGCTTCCTTTCGAATCAATATCACGATACAGGTACATCCATTGGCCTTTTACTTTGATATATGTTTCATCGACTCTCCAAGAGTCATTTATTTGAGGTAACGACGGATCCGTTTATCCAATTCAGAACCATACTGATGAACCCAACGCATAATCGTTGTATGAGAAATGGATAAACCCACCTCCTCCATCATTTCCACTAAATCACGAAAACTGAGATTGTACCGTAGGTACCATCTTACCGTTAATAAGATAATATCAGGCTGATAGTGCTTCCATTTGAACAAATTTTTCTTTTCCATACCGATCACGCACCCTTTCTAGAGTAATAGTATCAATATGTCCAAGTTTTATAGATTTATTGTAATTATCCTGAAGTTTTTGCACCAGAACCGAATAAATTCCATTAGGAATCTATATACCTCTTTCAAATAAATGCAGTCTTTGCAACAGGACCTTATTAATACTTAAATTTTTTTGTGAAATCTTGTATTTTTTTGATTAGATTCTGTAGTATTGATTATAAATTAAAGATGTGCTGCTATTATAACGCCTTAACTTCTATCCGAAAGTAGTCTTCCACTTTTAAACGTGAAGGTGCGACAGCGCCAGTGAAAGTGGAAGATGAATTTCGGTTAGGCATAGCCTAAAGTTGTCTCTTTTTCATGCTATTATATTATCACCTTGTTCTGGTCGTAAAATATCGCAGAAAAGTGATTAATGCTCCCATATCTAACTATATGAAAGATGCGTTTGTTCGATTGGGTGAGAATTACAATATTACCTTAGTCGAATGGAATCATGATACTGACCATGTGCATATTTTCCTCAAAATATATAACGACAACGGAATATTAAAGTTTATAAACGTTAATAAAAGCGCAAGTTCTCGACTTATAAAAAAGTATTTTCCATCAGTAAAAGAAGAACTTTAGAAAGAGTATTTTGGGTCAAAAAACGTTTACTTACTTACAACAGATGGCGCGCCCATTGAAATGATAAAAAATACATAGAAAATCAAAGCATGAGGTGAGGAATTTTGATATGGTAAACAAAGCATATAAGTTCCGTCTATATCCAACACAAGACCAAGAGCAACTTCTTATGAAAACTTTCGGTTGCGTTCGTTTCGTCTACAATCAAATGTTGGTTGAACGAAAGGAAACGTATAAGCAATTCAAGGATAACAAAGAAGCATTAAAGAAGCAAAAGTTCCCTACTCCTGCTAAATACAAAAAGGAATTTGTATGGCTCAAAGAAGTAGATAGCCTTGCATTGGCAAACGTGGGGCTCAATTTGCAGAAAGCATACAAAAACTTCTTTTCAGGTCGTGCTGAATTTCCAAAGTTTAAAAGCCGTAAAGCGAGACAATCTTACACAACTAATGTGGTCAACGGAAACATTATGCTTTTGGAGGGCTATATCAAATTACCGAAATTGAAACTTGTAAAAATGAAACTGCATCGAGAGATTCCGTCACATCATATCATCAAGTCTTGTACGGTTTCTCGAACTAAAACAGGAAAATATTATGTTTCTATTCTCACCGAATACGAACATGAGCCTATACTAAAAGAAGTACAAGCTGTTGCTGGTTTGGATTTTTCTATGAATGGCTTATTTGTTGATAGTGAAGAGGGCAAGATAACCAATTACCCTCGTTTCTATTATCAAGCCTTGGAAAAATTAGCGAAGGAACAGCGTATTCTATCACGTAGAAAGAAAAGCTCTAATCGTTGGCATAAGCAGCGTCTGAAAGTAGCAAAGCTATATGAAAGAATTGCGAACCAACGAAAGGACTTTCTACATAAAGAATCGCACAAATTGGCGAAACTATATGATTGCGTGGTTATCGAAGACCTCAACATGAAGGGAATGTTACAAGCCCTCAATTTCAGTAAAAGTGTTGCTGACAATGCATGGGGCATGTTCACGACATTTCTCCAATACAAGTTAGAAGAGCAGGGAAAAAAGTTTATCAAAATAGATAAGTGGTTTTTATCATCCCAAACTTGTTCTTGTTGTGGTCAAGTAAAGGAGTCTCTATCTCTTTCGGAGCGCACATTCTACTGTGAGTGTGGTTTTATGGCAGACAGGGACTGGAATACTTCTATCAATATCAAGCATGAAGGGTTACGATTGTTATCATAAGCATATATAGAGCAAGGAACAGGCTCGATAGCTAAGTAAATTTCGTACCATTAGGTACGATTACCTTAGAAGCCCCCACCTTTAGGCAAAGTGTAGGTGGGAGGAGTTCACATGATGGTTTTTTGAATTTTACTTACAGGCTATTTATATAGATTATTAGTGAAAAGGGGATAAAGGTTCTGTTGCAAAGTTTTATACGCCCCCAAAAATATAGAATGAAAATACAATTGTTTTGAATAAACATTATAAAATATACAAGAACATGTATAGTATACTCATTATTTTTGGTTATTTTTCAACTTTGCAACAGAACCATCCTGAAAATCTTACAGCAAAATTCGCATATAAAAAGGTAGGATTTATTGAGACTGAATTATCATCTTGGGGTGAACAATTAGCTAAATATTCCATGTAAGCACTTGAATTTACCGCAATGACTTTTAGACTTATTAAAGTAAAGGGCCCTATTGTGGAGCAATATAGATAGGAAATGAGCAAACTTTTTTATAAAAAAATGAACCAACTGAAAATATTAAGAGCGTGTTTTGATCAATCTTTTTTTCAAAACACGCTCTTTTCTATGATCGTTTATCAAGGTTATTAGTATCAATTGCCTACTTTTATAAAATCTATAAAAGATAATAAAAAACTATATGGAAAGACCGCATTTTGTATAAAAATATACCTTAAGTTAATGGATGTGGGGTGGAACCCCATGTAGGTCTTTTTAATCAAAGTATCCTAAATCCCGTATACATACATCGTTTGGTTGAAGAGACGTTAAACAAGTAGAACCATAAGTTTTATCGTTGTGCTTTCCTGATCCTACTACAAAAAAGATCCTCTAAATTTAGAGGGCCTTTCCTATCAACAAAACTATATTAATTCATAAACATTTTCTCAGCTTCATCCATCGCCATTTTGTTTCCTAATGCTGAATAATCAAGCCATGGTTGATCGTGAATAATATATACGTGCTTATCTTTAACAGCTTTTAAATCTTTCCAAATTGCTGTTTCTTGAAGTTGTTTAAATGCTGCTTTTGCTTTGTCATCTCTATTTACGACAACAAAAATTGCATCCGCATCAAAATCAGGTAACGCTTCTTGTGAAATCACTTCGAACGGACGGTTTCCATCAATTTTCTCTACACCGTTTGCAGGTTGTAATCCTAAATCTTGGAATAAAATTGGCCCCATCGGTCTTTTCGTACTAAATACACGTAATTCTTTTGCAGTAACGCGAATGGCCATTACTTTTTCGTTATTTCCTAACTCTTTATCTATTAAGCCTTTTACTCGTTTTGTCTGTTCTTCATAGTTTTGAATATATTTTTCTGCTTCTTTCTCGTGATTTACAAGTTTACCTACTTGCTTTAAATGATCTTTCCACGTACCTTCATCTAAGTTGAAAGAATGTGTCTTTGCAATTTTTTCATACTTCGCTAAATCTTCCCCAGCATATTTTTCATCAACATAAATTTCAGATGGTTTTAATTGAAGTAATGCTTCCATGTTCGGGTCTGTTACAACACCGAGCTTCTTCGTATCTCTCAGTTGATCTTTTGCGTGTGGTAAGAAATCTTTTAAATCTCCACCAACAACAGAACCTACTGGTATAATTCCTAGTGCTAGTAAATTATTCGTTAAATGGATAGACATAGAAGCAATTTGGGGCTCATTACTTTTCGTCATTTTTTCAGCTGTCCCTTCATTTGATTTTGTTTGACCGCAAGCTGATATTATTAAAATACACATGATACTAAATAAAATAGTAAATTGCTTTTTCATACATTCTCCTCTTTGAAGTATTTATTTTGTTTTTATAAGTAAATAAAGAAAATAAGGTGCTCCTAAAGCCGCTACTACGACTCCAGCTGGGATTGAGTTTGGCTCAAATAAAGAGCGACCAGTTGTATCGGCTAGTACTAAAATAATCATCCCAATAATACCGGTTAACGGTAAAGAATGCTCGTACGTTGAGCCTACTAATTTTCTTGCAATATGTGGAGATATTAGACCGATAAAGCCAATTCCTCCTGCCATCGATACACTGGCGCAAGATAATCCAACCGCTGTAGCTAAAAGTAAAAAGCGCTCTTTTTGTACAGATACGCCAAGTCCTGCTGCTACACTATCACCTAGTGATAAAGCATTTAACGTTTTTGATTTTAGCCACGCATATGGGGCAAGTATAACAATCCAAGGTAATAAAGCTATCACGTGAATCCAATCTCTTCCCCATACGTTACCTACTAACCATCTGGAAGCAAACGTATAAGTCTCGTCATTTAGTTTTAGAGAGAAAAATAATGAAATCGCACTAAAACCAGCTGAAACTGCAATACCAACGAGAATTAATCGAATCGGTAACAACCCCTTCGTACGGTCATTTGCAAGTAAAATAATAAGCAGCGCAGCAAGCACTCCCCCGCCAAACGTAAAAAGCGGTATTAAAATCGATGCCTTTTCATTAATAGAATGAAAGAGTGTAACAAAACTAATGAGCCCAAAAGACGCCCCTGAGTGCAATCCGAGAATACCAGGATCTGCGAGTGAATTACGAGATAACCCTTGTAATATTGCACCAGAAACGCCAAGTCCAATACCCGCTAACATTGTGATAATAATTCTTGGCATACGATAATCGTATAATACTGTTACACTTTCAAAATCACCATAACCCAAAAGCGTTTGAATCACTTTCAGTGGCGCAATTCGAAGCGTACCTGTATTTAAACTAATTAAAATAACCGCGATACTTATACATCCGAAAATTGTAGTTATCATAGTAGCTCTCTTCTTATCGGTGTTAAAGATATCTTTCACTTATAACTCCCTCCCAGCTTTACTTGCTATATAGAGGAAAAACGGAACACCAATAAGCGCTACCATAATTCCGACCGCAAGTTCTTTTGGAGGATTTACTGTTCTTGCTCCTAAATCAGCTAAAACTAATAATATAGCTCCTAATAATGCTGACATAGGAATAATAAACCTATAATAATTCACACCTACTAATTTTCTAGCTATATGTGGAATGACAAGTCCTACAAATCCAATTGAACCAACAGCCGAAACCGAAACACCTGCAAGAATAACTACTGTAACCATTCCCAATATTCTCGTTCGAATCGTCTTCACTCCTAAATTTGTAGCAACATCATCCCCCATCGATATAAGTGAGATAGACCGTCCTAATGCTATTGCAAAAATAATTGTTACGAAAATAATAGGCACTAAAAACTGCAAGTGGTCCCACTTCACCCCTGCAACACCACCAGCGTACCAAAACGCTAAATCTTGGCTTAAATCATAATAAATTGCTATACCTGAGCTAAGCGAGTGTAAAAACGCTGCCATAATAGCTCCGGCAATCGTTAATCGCATCGGTGTTAATCCGCCTGATGTTGCCGATCCAATAATAAAAATTAGTATTGTACTTAAAACTGCCCCTATGAAAGAAACAATCATTAAATAGGAATACGGCATATGCGGGAAAAAGGCAAAGCTAAGCGCCACGACAAACATTGCCCCAGCATTTATTCCGAGCACGCCTGCATCAGCTAAAGGATTTCTTGTTACTCCCTGCATAACAGCTCCCGCCACTGCAAAAGCAGCACCTATAACTGCTGCACCAATTACTCGCGGAAGTCTTAATTCATAAATAATTTGATGCTGCGTTAATTTCGGATTGTAATCAAAAATCGCTGCCCATACAGTTTGCAAATGAATATCCTTTGCACCGAATGCAATTGCTACAACTATAGACACGATTAGGCATAAAATTGTTAAGCTCATAAGACATATGAACTTAGCGTGCATCCAGCGATTTTTATCCGCATATACAGTGGACTTGTGTAACATATTTCATTTCATCCTTTATATTTCATTTGTTTTTTACAATAACTTTAAAATCATAATTATTTTATGTAATGATTATCATTTTCATTTAGATATTATATCCCCACTTTTTTTAGATAGCAAACTATTTTTTTAATTTGATAAAATATAAAAATAGTTATCGAAATTTCGGTTCTGGTCCAAAAACTTTAATATACATGTAGGTAATCTCTAAAACTTAGGTATACTGATTCTATTAACAGTAAGATGGTACCAACGGTGCAATCTTAGTTTTCGCGATTTAGTCGAAATGATGGAGGAACGAGGCTTATCCATTACTCATACAACGATTATGCGTTGGGTTCACTAATATGGTTCTGAGCTAGATGAAAGAGTTCGTCGCCATCTTAAGAAAACGAACGATTCTTGGTGAGTAGACGATACGTATATAAGTTCAAAGGAAAGTGGATGTATTTATATCGTGCAGTTGATTTAGAAGGAAACACCATTGATTTCTACCTCAGCAAAACAAGAAATCATAAGACTGCAAAGCGTTTTCTCAAGAAAAATTTGTAGTCTTGTCATGTTTCACAGCCTCGTGTGATAATCATCGATAGGAATCCCGCCTATCCTTTAGCAATTGAAGAGTTGAAGAATGAAAAAAGATGCCTGTAGGCATCCAAATAAGGCGAGTGAAATACCTCAATAACATCGTGGAACAAGATCATCGATTTATTAAAAAGCGAGTGCGTTCGATGTTAGGACTTAAATCATTTCGTACAGCTACTTACATACTGAGTGGCATAGAAGCGATGCATATGATGAAAAAGAAGCAACTTCATCAAGGGGTACAGTCTACTCAAAATCAAAAAGATTTCATTGATAAATTGTTTGGTATCGCATCATAATCTGTAATTTCGTAGGAAATTCAGATCCTACTTTTTTTAAAATTTATTTTTGCACCAGAACCATCACTGATAGTTGAACCGAACCTCAATATTCATTGCAATTATCTTGAAGCTGCTACATCAAAATGCATTTTCTAATCTAAATTTTTTTTGTAAAATCATGTATTTTTTGATTAGATTCTGTAGTATTGATTATATATTAAAGATGTGCTGCTATTATAAGAAGTTTGAAAAAGCCTCAACTTCTGTCCGAAAGTAGTCTTCCACTTTTAAACGTGAAGGTGCGACAGCGCCAGTGAAAGTGGAAGATGAATTTTGGTTAGAGATATCCTAAAGTTGTCTCTTTTCATGCTATTATATTATCACTTTGTCCTGGTCGTAAAATAAGAAAAGTGATTAATGCTCCCGTGCCTGACTATATGAAAGATATATTTGTTCGATTGGATGAAAATTACAATATTATCTTAGTCGAATGGAATCATGATACTGAACATGTGCATATTTTGTTCAAAATACATCTAAATACTGAAATGTTAAAGTTTATCAATGTTCATAAAAGCGCAAGTTCTTGATTTATAAAAAACATTTTCCATCAATAAAAGAAGAACTTTAGAAAGAGTATTTTGAGGCAAAAAACGTTTGCTTGCTTACAACGGATGGTATGCCCATTGAAAAGATGAAAAAATACATAAAAAATCAAAGCATGAGGTGAGGGATTTTGATATGGCAAACAAAGCATATAAGTTCCGTCTATATCCAACACCAGATCAAGAGCAACTTCTTATGAAAACTTTCGGTTGCGTTCGTTTCGTCTACAATCAAATGTTGGCCGAATGAAAGGAAACGTATAAGCAATTCAAGGATAACAAAGAAGCATTAAAGAAGCAAAAGTTCCCTACTCCTGCTAAATACAAAAAGGAGTTTGTATGGCTCAAAGAAGTAGATAGCCTTGCATTGGCAAATGCGGGGCTTAATTTGCAGAAAGCGTACAAAAACTTTTTTTCAGGTCGTGCTGAATTTCCAAAGTTCAAAAGCCGTAAGACGAGACAATCTTACACAACCAATGTGGTCAACGGAAACATTATGCTTTTGAAGGGCTATATCAAATTACCAAAATTGAAACTTGTAAAAATGAAACAACATCGGGAGATTCCGTCACATCATATCATCAAGTCTTGTACGGTTTCTCGAACTAAAACTGGAAAATATTATGTTTCTATTCTCGCTGAATACCAACATGAGCCTATACTAAAAGAAGTACAAGCTGTTGTTGGTTTGGATTTTTCTATGAATGGCTTATTTGTTGATAGTGAAGATGGAAAGATAGCCAATTATCCTCGTTTCTATCATCAAGCCTTGGAAAAATTAGTGAAGGAACAGCGTATTCTATCACGCAGAAAGAAAAGCTCTAATCGTTGGCATAAACAGCGCCTGAAAGTAGCGAAGCTATATGAAAGAATTGCGAACCAACGAAAGGACTTTCTACATAAAGAATCGTACAAATTGGCGAAACTATATGATTGCGTGGTTATCAAAGATCTTAACATTAAGGGAATGTCACAAGCCTTCAATTTCAGTAAAAGTGTTGCTGACAATGCATGGGGCATGTTCACGACATTTCTCCAATACAAGTTAGAAGAGCAGGGAAAAAAGTTTATCAAAATAGATAAGTGGTTTTTATCATCCCAAACTTGTTCTTGTTGTGGTCAAGTAAAGGAGTCTCTATCTCTTTCGGAGCGCACATTCTACTGTGAGTGTGGTTTTATGGCAAACAGGGATTGGAATACTTCTATCAATATCAAGCGTGAAGGGTTACGATTGTTAACATAAGCATATATAGAGCAAGGAACAGGCTCGATAGCTAAGTAAATTTCGTACCATTAGGTACGATTACCTTAGAAGCCCCCACCTTTAGGAAAAGGGTTCTGTTGCAAAGTTTTTAAAACTAAGCTAAACTTTTGCAAAACAGAGTGAGGAGAATCATAAATGGGATATTTTAAAGGAAAACAATTCAGGAAAGATATTATTTTAGTAGCCGTCGGCTACTACTGTCGTTTTTCTTTAAGTTATCGAGATATATCTGAAATTTTGAAAGAACGTGGTGTATCGGTCCATCCCACAACCATCATGCGATGGGTTCATGAATATGGAAATCTCATTTATCAGATTTGGAAGAAGAAAAATAAAAACACATTGTTATCTTGGCGTTTGGATGAAACCTATATCAAGGTGAAAGGGCAATGGTGTTATTTATATCGAGCAATTGATAAAGAGGGACAAACACTTGATATTCAACTTCGTCAAAAACGGGACACACAAGCAGCATATGCTTTTATGAAAAGACTTGTTCGAACTTTTGGAGAACCAACGATTCTGACAACAGATAAGGCCCCTTCTTTAGCTTCCGCATTCAAAAAATTAAAGGAGATAGGTCTTTACAAAAATACCTTTCATCGTACAATCAAGCACCTCAATAATATCATTGAGCAAGATCATCGACATGTGAAACGTCGATTCTCCCGTTCTTTAGGGTTTCAAAGTCTTCGCCATGCCTCACGTACTATTAAAGGTATAGAAACTGTTCATGCCATATACAAACAAAAACGAAGTCTTCAACCAAACTTCGTTTTTTCGACGTATAACGCATTACATGAATTATTAATAGTTTCATAAAACTGGTCCACAATATTCTCCATCTCTTTATGTCTTCGGAAACTTTGCAACAGAATCCTTATAGGTGTCTACTCTAAATATTCTGGTGAGTTTCTGAACGGAGATAAAGCTCAGACTATCACTCATTTTTTTCAATGCAAGCCAATTGATGGGGAACTTACCGCAGATGGTATTGAGACTTTAGATTTAAAATACTTCCCAATAGACCAAACACCGAAATTATTCATAAAACAACACGACGATGCCTTAGAAGATTGGCTTTCCAAAAGAAAAGGTGTATTTAAATAAAAACACCTTCAAATTAATTATCCATAATCTTTAACTAACGGGCGCGTTAGTTAAATAAATTAGGTCTTGATAAGATTTTAAGGGTTCTTCTTTTCTAGTGTTTTCTGCTCTTGATTATTGGATGTTTGTTCATCCCATTCTTTTTCTATTTTTCGAAACCATTTACCGTTTTTACTTAAATAATATCTCTTTACTTCCCCATACGGAATCCAAATTTCACATTCTTCTATTCAATCCATTACTTCACTAAGAATCATTACTGTCAAAATGAGAATATAGAACTCTCGTAGCACATCGACCTCAGAAGAGGGGAAGAATCCCTTTGTGAAAGTATGTATTTTGTCTATTAATAAATACGGTACATGAAATTATTTATATGCATCTTAAAAAAGCTCCTCTAAAAGGAGCCGATTATTTTACAAGTTGATTCTCTAATTCCTCTCTTATAATCTTTGTACCTGCTAAGCTTAGCGTAATCTTTCCATCTGCTAAAGTAATATTTTTATCAGATACTTCTCCTGTTATTGCAAAAACACCATGCGCTTCGTATTTTTTTAAGATGATCTTTTCACCTTTTACATAGATCTCTAATGGCGTCTTTTCTTCAATTTCCAGCGTGCGTCTTAACTCCATTGGTATAACGATACGTCCTAATGAATCTAATTTCCGAGTTACTCCTGTTGATTTCATGAAACCTCTCCCTTATGTAAAGCGATAATAAAGTTATTGAATTTTGTTATGAAATACATATGAGCCTTGCACATTTTATTGTAGCAAGGCCCTTTGAAATTAATTGAAAATTCATTCTCTATACCACGATCGCGCCCTTTTATGGAAGAAGGGAATATTTTAATTTATTTACTCGTTATTACCATTATTGTTGACTTGACAAATAGTTAGATGCCACTTTGTTTAGAAAATAAGTGTAACCTACTTGCCATTGTTCAAACATGTTTCTGTGAAAGTCGTCTACAATAAATAGCTCAGTTTGATTTAAGAAATCGTGTGGTGTAGATGGATGACCATCTTTTTCTAAAAAGGATAGATATTTTTTCACCCGTTCGAAAACCTTTGGGTCGTTTGCGGAGACACCTTCTTGTAAGAATTTAATCATATCTTCATTAAATGATTTTGCTTCAATGGCGGAATCATTCATTGATTCTACATCAATAGTTTGATTCGTCAAATCAAAATCATATTCTTTTTTCAAATGTTCGTTTTGACCCTTTAATGCTTCTTGCCATTCTTCTTCAGTTTTAAAACCCCTAAACATTGATGCCATATCTAAATCGACTCCTTCTTTAGTATTTTTGATGGAGAAATTGATCGTATCAATTAGTTCTTTAAATTGATTGATCTTTTGCTCTAGTAAATCCCTTTGCTTAATCAACGTATTCTCTCTGTCGATATTACCATCTAATAATTGTTTAATTTCCTTAAGAGGAAAATCCAGCGCTTTGTAAAAAAGAATATGCTGTAGTCGTTCTAAATCCTTTTTTCCGTATAAACGATATCCAGCTTCTGTCGTTTGCTCTGGAATCAAAAGACCTATCTTGTGATAATGGTGTAACGTCTTTACTGTTGTATGGGATAGTTTTGCAACTTCATTAACGGTATACAGTTCTATTTCCTTCTTTCCATGCTCTTTATACTAAAGTATCCTCTAAGGTAAGAGTCAACACTAAAAAAGGCTATATGTTTTTGTAGATCATATAGCCTTTTTAATTAAGTTTTCTTGCCTTGATTTTAAAAAAATATGGTCGTTTAATGGAATAAGATGATTTGCGTTTTTAAACATCTTTATTGTAAATGTAACGATTTTATTTATAATTAAACGACTTTATTGTTATTTAACACCTTATATATTTTAAGCTCTATAATTTCATACCCTATGCCGTTTTCTCATTGTAACAGGCTTTCTCCGTACATGAAAAACATTATGATCCAAAAACTTCCGACCAGAAACAAGATGTTTTTACACTTTTGCTTAAAGGAAATAAACCTACCTTCCATTCACATACTCTTTTCTTTTTAGATTTTATACCATCCCAAAAGGTCCACCTTTTGGAACTATATCGATTATGTACGATGTACACCCTATACATGTGGGATTAACATAAAATCTTATTACAGAAAGAAACACAACAACACCTATTTGATTAGGTGTTGTTGTGTATTATTTTATGAAAGCTAACCTTGGATTAAATTGGAACTCTTCCGTATAAATCGCTTCACGCCTAATATGATGAGTGATACAACGATGCCTCCAACAATAATCATACCGACAGCAACAAATAATCCACCAAGTCCGAGCACTGAGTCTTGGTAGGTTACAATTGGAGGAACATCATATCCATTTTGGAAGATAACAAATCTGGCAATTTCTAAGTATGTAAGGTGAAAACCAATTGCTGTCCAAAGACTCCCAGGCCAGAGCCGAAGCAACTGCAAACATATCCCAAAGCATAAAATTAATATGATATAAGAAAGGTCAATAGAGTTTCCAGGGGAAAGTCCAACGATAGCTTGAATCTGGTTAACTGCTATAGGGATAGATAAAAATAACAAAGTTTGAAATAATACTGCTAGCCAAGCAATGAAACGATGGCGTAATATATCATATATCATCCCTCGTAATGCCAATTCCTCTGGCAAAGCTTCATAAAAAAAGGCAATGACCATATTTATTAGTAGCGCTGTAAACCAATAATTGGGCGCATGCCATTTTTCAATGACGATCCACCCTTGGAAAGAAGCAATTATAAATCCTAACGAAGCGAGTAAAGTGGCCAAAAGGACTCCTGTTATAAAATGATAGGCATTTTCCCATGAATAAACCGGCTTTTTCGGTTTTATACCCGTGAGCCGGTAGACACGCTGATATAAATATAGAATAGTCGGAACCACCAATCCACTCATTACGATCCCCTGAATTAACAATTTAATATTTCTAGATAAGTTGAACTGTTGTTCAGCAATTGTACCAGAAAGAGAACCTAGGAACAGACCGGTAGTTAATGTTGTCCATCCTGCTATTAAAAGAAATATCCATCTCATATACTGTTTGCCTCCTATATAGTGATCTACCTTATGGACCTAATTAAGAATAACGCCCCTTCCTGATAATCATATATTCCTTCACAGTGCCCACCATTTTCATAGGGTGATCTTAGTTGATTGATTATTTAATATCTAATCTAGCTTATATTCACTCAAATTTCGTCTAATTTCTTTCTCGCTTTTGAGTATTAGTTTACATTCATCTCTCAATAACATTGAATATATTTCAATTATCATAATATCCTCAAAAACAAAAAGAAAAGTATACATTCAAAATACTGAAAATAATAGGATTACTGAAAATTTTCCAATATACTTAACCAAATAATTTACGTATGATTTTTATCCAACCTAAATTAAGAAAATCCTATAAGAATTGACCACAAAAATGCTAAACGGATACTTCTTGGAATTGATATTCATAATTTAAATATTTTCCAAGGTAAATCATCTTTTTCGCTTTTCATTATAGTTACCAATTTAATAAATTTTACTATAATTAGAATAATTTTCAATTATATTTGTTCAATTAAAATAATCTTTTTTATCGGAAGTCAAACTAAAAAAGCCTTATTCAACTCGCATTGAATAAGGCTTTGTGTTTCTCTTCATTTTTTGTTTTGCACAAAAACATCAATAGCTTCTATAGCTTTTTCTGTCCCGCCGCTTTTTTGAAAACTTTCATTAATTTTTTTGATACCCTCTTTATAGATTTCGTTGGTCAGCACTTCTTTAACGGCATCCTTTAACGTTTCAGGTTTCAAATTATCCTTTGATACTCTGTAGCCGGCATTAAGCTCAGTCAGACGCTGCGCCACTGTAGGCTGGTCCTTGTCATGCGGGATAACAACCATTGGGATATTGAAGTGGATCGATTCATTCACGCTGTTCATACCGCCATGGGTAATAAAGACATCCGTATGCTCGAGTACCTTTAATTGCGGTACATATGAAGAAATGATAAAGTTCTCGGGAGCTTCTTTAATTTTTGTCATATCTACTCTTTCACCGGCAGCGATGACAACTTTTCCTTTGAAATCAGAGAATGCATCAATACATGTATTAAAAAACTCCTCTGTACGGTCAAGAACCGTCCCCATCGAAATATAAAGGACTTGTTCATCCTCTAATGCTTCAAAGGGAAAGCTACCCGTATAAGCCCTCTTTGGGAATGTCGGTCCGATAAAGATATTTGAATCATCGAATTTTTCGCTATTAGGCTGAAAATACCGGCTCGTAAATACAATCGTTAATTCCGCCGCATTATTCATAAACTGAGCCGAGCTCTCCGGCTCTACGCCATAACATTCTTTCATTTGTACCATTAACTTTTCAGCTTCTTCATCAGGTTTAAATCCGGATTCTGGAGATAAAGGCATGTTTTTAAGAAATTCTTTGGGAAACAAAAAGGATGCTGAAGAGCAAACTCCCGGAATTTGCAAGTAATCTCTCACTAGTTGCCCTGCTCCAAATTTTTCATAAAATACAAAGTCAAAATCAATATCCTGAGATAACTGTTTTGTGATATCTAAAGCGTCAAATGAAGTTTGAATTTGAATTTTCAGAAAGGCATTTAAACCGGCATTCGAATACGGATCAATGGATGCTTTACTCAATAAATCAGGCTGAAGATGAACCGTTGCGCCAACTTTTTCTAAACGTTCTTTAAATTTTTCAGTTGTAATATAGTGAACACTGTCTCCTATTTCCGCAAAAGCTTTTACAATGCCCAAAGTAGGATTGACATGCCCTTCTGCTGGAAAATTAATCATTAAAATGTTTGCCATCCGAATAACACTCCTTGTCTCAATACTTGCAACATATTAACTCTCTTACTGCTTTCTCTTTGACTATTAAGGATACAAATAATCCCCCGCTGCTCTAGCCATTGATTCTACCTGCAAAACCCGTTCAGAAACCCCTTGAACCTTAAGCTTTATATTTCACCCCCCATTTGTTAAATATTAATTAAATGATAACAAAAAAAGGAATTTTCAAATCATACTTAATAATGAAACTGATTCATACTTTAGACCTATTTTATTTATATAAAACCCGAAATCGGAAGTAAATGTATCTAGAATTCTTTGAAATACTTTTCAATTATGATTTTAGCTCTACTCTCAAGTAAAATAGGGAGGTTTTTCAAAGAAAAATATTTCAAAGCAATACTTTCTCCATCTTCCATACTTAAATTACCTGAAATTCCTTTTGCTTTATACAGACCAATAATATTGTATACTTCATCCCCATGTGGATATTTGTAATAAAAATCTTCGCCAGAGAGAACATCTATTAGTTCAAAACTTTCAGCTAGCAAGCCTGTTTCTTCATAGAGTTCTCGTTTAGCTGCTTCTTCAAAGGATTCCCCTAATTCCATTGCCCCTCCTGGTAAACCCCAGTCGTTTGTATCCGAACGTTATTGAAGCAATAAATCTTGTTTTTCATTAAAGACAATTATTGTAGAACCAGCTACAATAATTGGTCTTGTACCTATAAATTCCCTTAATTCTTTTACATAATCAGCCATGTTTTTTCTCCCTCCCATAACAAAATATTACCATGTTTTAGGAGGGAAATTTTATGGGTTTTGGCTGACTTATTTATGTATATTTCATACATGCTCGGTTAACATAACGCATCATTAACGGAACCAAACCTAAATGAAACCCTTTGGGCACCTAAGAGTTTCAACTTATCGTCATTTTTCGTTTATTTTAGATTATTATACAGCGTTGATGAATTAACATTTTCGGCTTCTGAAGAAACATGGCAGCTGCATTAAAAAAGTGGGGTTTTATGAAACCCCTTACTCCACAAAATGGCCGGATTGTGGAATAGAATGACCCGCATTTTTTTAACAACTTTATTATTTTTTAAACGACTTTATTGTAAATTAAACAACTATTTTGTCACTTAACAAAATAGGTTATTCTTGCAGATAGTTTTATATTTATATTCACTTTTAATTAACTATAATAAAATGAATTTCATATTATAACGATTCTGATACAAAGCTTACATACATTAGCATTAGAACTGAAAAAAGCACCTAATTTTAATTAGGTGCAAAGTAACTATAGTAGTAATTTTTGTATTTCTTTTGTACTGAGACCAGTGAATTTTGCAATGTCTTCTAACGGCATACCATTTTTATACATACCACGAATTAATTGGATTTTTCCCTGTTCAATACCTTCTTCTCTACCTTTTTCTAATCCTTCTTCTCGCGCATGGGCTATTTTAGCTTGTTCATCTAAAAGTATTTTTTCACGAGCTTCATAAGCTGTTCGGAAAGAAGAATCATGGCTCATATTTTCCCATTTATTGATTGCTTTTTGTAAAATTGGATCTTGATTCATCGCAATCTCCTCCAATGTCTGAGTTAAGTGTTCATCTTCATGGGCTGGCAACAATAACATCCAACGGACAAACATATTTTCCCATGGGTTTACTTTTTCTTCACGCCATTGCTTCACTAATTTTGGAATCTCCACAAAATGGATTTCGATATCATCACTTAATATCTTTTTCGTTTTGGAATTCCATAATTGACCGATGGTGTGAAATGATTCGTCATAAGAAAATAATATGAAATCTAACAAGTTAATAGTGATTGTTTTTCGAAGTGAACGATATGGCATCCCTTCTTGCATTTGGGATGTATAGAGTTTACTCCAATAATATAAAGAGCGTTTTACCATATCATGTGTATTTCGAAGCTGAATTTCTATATTCACTTGTGTTCCGTTGTTTAGTGTTGCTAATAAATCTAAAATAGATAACTTATCATCTTCATAAGATTTATGAAGGTGTGGATCTTCAAGTTGTAATGATGAAATAGGGGTATCTAAAGATTCTTCTAAGATGGCGTTTAGGAATCCGATTAAAATTTCTTCGTTCCCCTTTGTTCCGAATAACTGTTTAAAAGCAAAATCAATTCGTAAATTTACTAATTTGGTCGACATGGGTTTCCTCTCCCTGTCTTTCTTTTCTTAACTATATTTTATAAGATAGCCCCCTACACATGCAAATGCTACTGTTATTATTATAGGTTTAATTCATTGTAGCTTCTTTATCCTGCAGCATCTGTTTATTTTTTTCGTGTGTATCTATACAGCATTGCTTGACTAATACCAGTCATATTCACAATTTCCTTTATGCTGTATTCTTTAGAATCATATCACTTCAATAAATTATAGAGGAAATATTATAATTATATTGAATATAATAATTTGTTTTTAATTGTATTTTTAAGGAGGCGTTGTCGATGAGAAGTTATTTATACTTAATTGGGCGAAAAAACAAGGGGATAACGTTTCAATAGCCCATAAAATACGTGGTTCCCATTCAATATTAAAGGGAGAGTACCAGATTGAAAAAAATTTATTTAAAGCCTATTGACAAAAGTAATTGGGAAGAAGCAATTAGATTATCTGTTAAAGAAGAACAACAAACATTTATTGCATCCAACCTTTATTCTATCGCAGAAGTTCAATTTCTAGATAATTTCTATGCAAAAGGTATTTATCTTGATAATAAAATGATAGGATTTACTATATTTGGGATAGACCCTGATGATAATAATTATTGGATTTATAGACTTATGATTGATGAAGAATTTCAAGGAAAAGGTATAGGTAAGCAAGCTATATATCTGGTTATTGAAGAGATAAGACGAAATAATAATGCAAACATTTCTTTAATAATGATTGGATATGATCCTGAAAATCTTACAGCAAAATTTGTATATAAAAAGGTAGGATTTATTGAGACTGAATTATCATCTTGGGGTGAACAATTAGCTAAGTATTCCTTGTAAGTACTTGAAAATGACTTTTAGACTTATTAAAGTAAAGGGCCCGATTGTGGAGCAACATAGATAGGAAATAATCAAACTTTTTTATAAAAGAATGAACCAACTGAAAATATTAAGAGCGTGTTTTGATCAATCTTTTTTTCAAAACACGCTCTTTTCTATGAACATTTATTAAGGTTATTAGTATCAATTTGATCAAACTTTATTTAAAAACAACAAAATGACTACTGAATTTTTTGAACTACTCACCACTTAGCTGACGTTTGAAGTGGGAGCTTCTTGGGAAGTAAGTACTTTTACTAGCTATGTTTACCAAGGTTCTGTTGCAAAGATTTCTAAACTGAGATAACCTGCAGAAAAAGTGTGAGCAGGAGAATGATATATGGGGTATTTTAAAGGAAAACAGTTTAAAAAGGATATTATTTTGGTAGCCGTCGGCTACTATTGTCGTTTTTCTTTAAGTTATCGTGATGTATCTGAAATCTTGAAGGAGCGTGGTGTTTTGGTTCACCCAACAACCATCATGCGCTGGGTTCATGAATATGGAAATCTTATCTATCAAATTTGGAAGAAGAAAAATAAAAACGTTCAATTATCTTGGAAACTAGATGAAACCTATATAAAAGTCAAAGGAAAATGGTGTTATTTATATCGTGCAATTGATAAAGGCGAATTGATAAAGGCGGGCACACATTGGATATTCAACTTCGTAAAAAACGGGATCATCAGGCTGCCTATGCCTTTATGAAAAGATTGGTCAAAATCTTTGGAGAACCAGCGGTTCTCACTACAGACAAAGCACCAGCATTACTTTGCGCATTTAACAAATTAAGAGAACAAGGCTTTTATATAAATACAACTCATTGTACAATCAAGCATTTGAACAATCTCATTGAACAGGACCATAGGCATGTGAAGCGACGTTTTTCCAAATCCGCAGAATTTCAAAATCTTCGCCACGCTTCCCGTACCTTGAAAGGCATCGAAACCATTCATGCTTTATATAAACGAAACCGAAGTCTTGGCTCAGACTTCGGTTTTTCGACGTACAATAAATTACAGGGGCTACTAACAACCGCATAAAATGTACAACTTTTTGTTGACACCACTTAACCTTAACAAAACTTCGCAACAGAACCATAAATCACTTCCTTTTTAAAAGGATGGCTTCATATATGTGCGTTACAGAAATTCAAATTAATTTTATATCTTGTCTTTATTAAATTGCATTTACAATAGAAAAGGTGCATATTTACATATCAATGAAAATATACACCTTTCCTCAGCAATATCATCAAAGTATTAGCATCTGGTACAAAAACTTCAGATCATTTACACTATACTATAAACAACTCATATAGGCTTCTATGTCTCTATGAAGCAATTTTTACATTAACCCCTTAAAAAGTAATGCTCTTGATATATTCATAATTTCCTACACTTGATGTGCAGTTATTGGGCTGCCCTATTCGTTTACACTGCTACCCTCAAATAACAACTTTAATAATCACAATTTTCGTTCATAGAGTTGCATCTTTTGTGCTCTCTACTTTTCCATTAATGCAAGAGGTGTCTCTTTTATTCCTTCTAATTTATTTAGTAGATACTTAGCTATCTTTTCAACTGCGGGGGAGCCCACTATTTCTTCATGTGATCCAGGGACTGAATACTTATTTACTCTTCCTTTTAATAAAGGTCCCCAATCTGTAAACAACTCTTTTCCTTCCTCAGCACTAAAGTAGATAACTTCTCCAAAGTATGGTATCAAATCATGCCCTGCCATGATGTTCAGGCATTTCCTATGAGCATTGATAACTTGCCTCAAATTCATAAGATCTGCATCAGGCGGTAACACTCCTTCTATAATTAATCGCTCCACAAGCATATCTTGTTGATGGACGAGTTCTCCTTCCTGCTCTGTAAGATCTCTAGGAATGAAATGCTTAGATATATATGAGAGCATATCCTCCCTTGTTTTATGATCCTCCCCTGAAGGTACTTTAGTATCCATGAGTACCAACAACTCAACTTCTTCTCCTTGATTCCTTAGTACAGTTGCGATTTTATAAGCAATTGCACCGCCTAAAGACCATCCTCCAAGATGATATGGGCCTTCTGGCTGAACACGTTTTATTTCTTCGATGTAAAGTTGAATTACTTCCGACAAGGTCAACTCGTCAATTCCTCTCTTTTCTATGAGAGGATTCTGTAAACCATAAAATGAACAGTGGTTCTTAAGCAATCTTGCTAGTTGAATGTAACAGAATACATTCCCCATAAACGGATGAACGCAGAAGAAAGGTCTTTTCTCTGATTCTTGTAGTGGAACTGGAGCTGATACAGATTTTGTCATACCATGCTTATCACGAATAAGGCATGCAATTCCTTCCACTGTGGGATTCTTAATCAATGTAGACACTTTAATCTCTTTTCCAAACTTCTCCCTAATTTTTGAAACCAATTTGATTACAAGGAGAGAGTGTCCCCCTCTATTAAAGAAATCATCATTTACATAGACATCTTCTATTTGTAGCAAATCCTGCCAGATTTTAATCAACTGATATTCAATTTCATCCCTTGGAATGATTGGTGTAGAGAAGTTATTTTCTCTTTGAATAGTTAAACTGTTCAATGCCTTTCGATCAACTTTTCCATTCGTTGTAAGAGGAATCGTATCTACCTTAATAAAGTGTGCGGGAACCATATAATTCGGTACTTGTGTCTTGAGATATTCACGCCATTCATGTATACTCCCATCTCCAACTACATAAGCGACCAATCTCTGCTCTCCTAATTTATCCTCTGTTACCAAAACTACTGCTTCTTTCACCAATGGATGACTCTCTAGATTCGCTTCAATCTCTTCAAGTTCAATTCGGAAACCCCGAATTTTCACTTGATTATCGATCCTTCCCAAGTAGTCTAAATTACCATCAGATAAATAACGAACCAAATCTCCCGTCCGATATAAACGCTCTTCTTCATTAAATGGATGACGGATGAATCGCTCTGCTGTTAATTCTGGGCGATTCAAATATCCTCTCGCTATACCTGCACCACCAATATATAGCTCACCTGTTACACCAACTGGAACAGGTAACAAATTTTTATCCAATACATAAGTTTGAACGTTCGGCAACGCACGCCCAATTGTAACTCTCTTACTATCTGTTTTGATATGATAGCACGTTGCATCAACCGTACATTCTGTAGGACCATATACGTTATAAAAATCAATTTTTTCAGTCTCTACTAGCTGTTCCCATAATGACGGCATGATTGCTTCACCACCGACCAGTATCTTGCTTGGTACATGAACATCAGCGCTTGTTTCTAGCAACCCTTCATCTATAAGTAATTGAAGTAATGAAGGTGTCATATCAAACATTTCCAACTCATTCTCTCTAATATAGGACACAAATTGTTCCGGATTAGTGCGAACTTCGCTTGGAATAATATATAAACTTGAACCATACAACAACATTTGTAATTGCTGAATAGATACATCAAAGGCAATTGACGCATTTAAACCGATACGCATATTACTAGGTATCTCATGTGAGAAAACTTCTTTTTGTAAACCATATGATAGATTTATTACAGAATGGTGCTGTACTAAAGCCCCCTTTGGATTCCCCGTCGATCCTGAAGTGTAGATAACATACGCTAGGTTTTCCCCTGTTATCTCACATATTGGTGAAAGTTTGCTTTCTTGAGAAATCATTGCTTGATCCCTATCTAGACAAACTGCCTTGATTTCTTTAGGTATCCAACCCACTAATGCCTCATTTGTAACTAATACTTGAATTTCTGTGTCTTCCAGAATATATCGTAGGCGACTTTCCGGATAGGATGGATCTAATGGAACATAGGCTGCCCCAGCCTTCCAAATTCCCATGAGGCCAACAACCATCTCAACAGAACGCTCAAAGCAGAGGCCAACCAATGATTCAGTCCCAATCCCACATTTCTGAAGATAATGGGCCAATTGATTAGCTTTTTCATTCAGCTCCCGATACGTTAGTTGCTGTTTTTTATCCACTACTGCCACCGCATCGGGTGTACGATTCACTTGCTCTTCGAATAATTGATGAATCACATTCTCCCGTGGATAGGATATAGCATTATCATTCCATTCTTCCAATAGTTGTCTTTGTTCAGTTTCCGTAATATATACCAGCTCCGATAGAGTTTGATCAATGTTTTTGAGCATTTGCATTAACACTTGGTGTAAATGGCCTAACATTCGTTCAATAGTTAATCTATTAAACTTACTACGGTCATACATTAACTTTAACGATAACTGGATTCCTGGAACTACAGCCAATCCTAATGGGTAGTGGGTTTGTTCTACTCCTTCCAATTCACCAATTTCCAGATTTTCTGAAGACTCCTCTTTCACTGGATAATTTTCAAACACATATAAACTATTGAACAGTGGTGTCCCTCTAGGAACTTCACTCCACCCCTGAATCTCTGTCAAAGAAGCATACTCATATTGTCTTCTTTCTATCTCTTCCTCTTGTATCTTCTGCAACCAAACCATTACTTTTATATCATCCATCAATTGAATTCGCGTCGGTGACGTTGTAATGAAAGGACCTACGATGTTTTCAACATCAATAATCTCCGTAGAACGCCCTGAGCTTGTTACACCAAAGACAATGTCATTTTCTCCACTATAGCGGCTCATGAGATATGCCCATGCACCTTGAATTACTGTACTCAAAGTAAGTTTATTGCGTTTCGCCCATCCTTGTAACGCTTGGGTCTGCTCTTCTGATAAATAAGTAACCTTCTCTGTGTAACCTTTTTCTTCCTCTTTACTTTTTAAGCCCAGCAAAGTTGGTGCAGTAAAACCTTTAAGTTTCTCTCTCCAAAATTGTTCCGCCTGCTCCTTATCTTGTTCTCTTAGCCATTGGATATATTTCTTATATGGCGATGAATTAGGTAAATTCACAGCTTCTCCATTCATTCTCTTTTGATAGATTGTAAGTAATTCATTAAAGACCAGTGGTAAACTCCATCCATCCAGCAAAATATGGTGATGTGTCCAAACAATCCGATATTCTTCCTCACCTTCTTGAATGACCGTTACCCGCATCAATGGCGCTTCATCAAATAGGAAGGCTTGTTTTCGATCTAATGCCAAAAAGACTTTTCTTTTTTCCTGTATCTCTTCAGTTGTCATTGTGCGCCAGTCTTCTTTGTTCACCTTAAATGGAATATTTTCATACACCACTTGTAAAGGTTCTTCAATTTCGCCCCAAACAAATGCTGTACGGAAAATTTCATGCCGCTGAATTACAGATTTCCACGCCTGCTCAAAAGTAGGAATATCCATTTTCCCTTTAATCATAAAACTTAATTGCACTATATACGGCGCAACATGTTCATCCCCTTGGTCATGCAACGTGTGGAAAATCATACCTTCTTGCAAAGGTGATAGTGGATATAAATCCGTAATTGGATAGTTCTTTCCACGATTCATCTTAGTTAGTACGTTTGTCAAACTCGCTTGGTTAAGATTAGTCATCCCAAAATCTGAAACGGTCAGTGCAGATTCTCTATCTGAGGATTGAATCAATCTGCTCAGTTGATGAAGCATATTCTGTGCAATACTTTGAATCGTTGATTTCGCGAATTGTCCAACATCGTATACCCAAGTGAACTGAAGTTTTCCATCCGTTACAACCCCTATTACATCAATTAAATGCGATCGCTTGGAACCGGAAGCATGATCTAAACGCTTAAATTCGTTCTCCGGAATAAACATTGCATCGTTAGAAAACATTTGGTCAAATTGTCCAAGATAGTTAAAACTAATAGACGGTGTATGTTGAGAGCCCAATTGCTCACACAGTGTTGCGTTCATGTAACGCAACACTCCATAGTCAACACCCTTATTAGGAATTTTGCGTACTTGTTCTTTAACTGCTTTTAATGCTGCAATTGGCGTGTTGGCACTAGTAATATTTAAGTGAACAGGATAAATACTTGTAAACCATCCCACGGTTCTCGATAAGTCAACATCTTCAATAATCTCTTCTCGACCATGCCCCTCTAAATCCACGCTTAATATCGGCTGCCCTGTACATTCTGCCGTAGCTTGTACCAATGCTGCTAATAATACTTCATTAATTTGGACACGATGAGTGCTTAAAGTCTCTTGCAATAACATACGGGTCTCATTCTCATCTAACACCACAGTAATTTCCTCAGTTACTGCGCTTACCGGATCACTTATGGTACCATCTACCGGCAGTATAACTACGTCTTGTTCAGACTGCTGCTCCCAGTAATGCAGCACTTCTTGCGATATTCCAGATTCAGCGTAATGATGTAATTTCTCCGACCACTCTTTAAAGGATGTACTCTTTATAGGTAATTGAATTTTCTGCCCCTGAATTGCTTGAGTATACGCTGTTTGCAGATCTTCCAATAAAATCCGCCAAGAAACACCATCCACGGCTAAGTGATGAATCGTCCAAAATAATCGGCCAGTCTTCTCACCTTCATCAAAATACACCATTCTCATTAACGGACCATCATGTAAATTCAAACTTCCTTGTGCAATATTAATCTCTTTTTGAATAACTTGATGCCAATCGTCTTCCGGCACTTCGTCTAATGAAATGACAGTCAGCATCAATTGTTCTTCTATTCCTTCATTCCACTGTTTCCAAGCCCCATCAGGTAAACGTTCATATCTTAAACGCAGGGCATCATGATGAAGTAAAAGATTACGCACTGACTTCTCCAGTGATACTATGTCCAGTTTCTCTTTCGTTCTAAAGAACATGGATTGATTCCAATGATGTGGGTTAGGATGATTTTGTGCAAAAAACCTTTGCTGAATAGGTGTAAGTATCGTATCTCCAGTTATAATTCCCTGTTCGGCTTGTACACCTTGTTCTTCTTTGACTACTTGTGCCAACTCTGCAATCGTTTGGTGTTCAAATATTTGTTTTGGTGTCAATTGTAAACCAGCTTGCTTCGCACGAGAGACAATCTGAATGCTAAGAATTGAATCCCCACCAATTTCAAAAAAGTTATCATGAATACCAATACGTTTTGAACCCAGCACACGTTCCCAAATGATAGAAAGCATATGCTCACGTTCATTTCTTGGGGCCACGTAGCCTTCTTGTGTTCCTTGATAATCTGGTATAGGCAACGATTTCCGATCAACCTTTCCATTTATGGTTAGCGGTAACTCTTCCATTTCGACAAAATAGGAAGGTATCATATGGATTGGCAGTTTTGTTTTAAGATACTCGCGCCATTCTTCTAAACTGCCTTCGCCCACTACATAAGCTATCAGCCTCTTATCTCCCGACTGATTTTCCCTAACTATTACAACTACCTCTTTTACCAAGTAATGCTCCTGTAAGATCGACTCAATCTCCCCAAGTTCAATTCGAAATCCTCTAATCTTCACTTGATTATCCATTCTTCCTAGATAGTCTATATTACCGTCAGGAAGATATCTCACGAGATCTCCCGTTCTATATAACCTCTCGCTCTTTTTGAAAGGATGGGAAATAAATCGTTCGGATGTTAACTCTGGGCGATTCAAGTATCCCCTCGCTAAACCTGCTCCTCCGATATAGAGTTCACCCATCACACCAACTGGAACTGGTAACAAATTTCTATCCAATACATAAGTTTGAACGTTCGGCAACGGACGCCCAATTGTTACTCTCTTACTATCTTTTTTGATATGATAGCATGTTGCATCAACTGTACATTCTGTAGGACCATATACATTATAAAAATCAATTTTATCAGTCTCTACTAGCTGTTCCCATAATGACGGCATAATCGCTTCGCCGCCGACCAATACCTTACTTGGAACATGAACGCCATCGCACGTTTCTAACAATCCGCCATCTATAAGTAATTGAAGTAATGAAGGTGTTATATCAAAGATTTCTAATTTGTTCTCCCGAATATAAGCTACAAACTGTTCCGGATCACTTCTAACTTCATTCGGAATAATATACAAACTTGAACCATGCAACAGCATTTGTAATTGCTGGATAGATGCGTCAAAGGCAATTGACGCATTTAAACCGACATGCATGTTAGATGATATCTCATGTGCGAAAACCTCTTTCTGTAAACCATGCGACAAGTTTATTACAGAATGATGCTGTACCAAAACACCCTTTGGATTCCCCGTCGATCCCGAAGTATAGATAACATACGCTAGGCTTTCTCCTGTTACCTCACATTTTGGTGAAAGAATGCTTTCTTGTGAAATCATTGCTTGATCCCTATCTAGACAAACTACCTTGACTTCTTTAGGTATCCAATCTTCTAATGATTCGTTCGTAACTAACACTTGAATTCCAGTGTCCTCCAAAATATATCGTAGGCGACTTTCTGGATATGATGGGTCCAATGGAACATATGCTGCTCCAGCCTTCCAAATCCCCATAATACCAACAATCATCTCAACTGAACGCTCAAAGAAAAGTCCAACTAATGATTCAGTCCCAATCCCACATTGCTGAAGATAGTGGGCCAATTGATTAGCTTTTTCATTGAGCTCTCGATATGTTAACTGCTGTTTTTCATCTACCACTGCCACCGCGTCAGGTGTACGATTTACTTGCTCTTCAAACAGCTGATGAATCGCACTTTCTTGTGGATATGCTACGGCATTATTATTCCACTCTTCTAACTGTTTTTGCTGTAATCCTGATAGTATAGGTAACTTAGCTAATGATTTATCAGGATGTTCCACGATTAAATTCAACCAGTTTCCAAAATGTTCAGCCATAGATTCAATAGTTAAACTGTCAAATAACTCAGTCCTATAAACAAAATTAAGCGATAAACCCTCTTCCACTTCTGCAGCAGTTAAACTTAAATCAAACTTAGCGATTGGAGCGTTGCTCTCCATTACTTCTATATTTCGTCCATGTAGCTCTGGTAGTTCCTGTTCCGTATTTTGCAGTGTAAACATGGTTTGGAAAATCGGAGAATGACTTGTACTTCGTTCAGGTTGGATAACCTCTACAATTTTCTCAAACGGAACATCTTGATACTCATACGCCTTCAATGCTTTTAACCGCACTTGAGACAACAACTCTTGAAATGCCGGTGCATTACTTAAATCAGCTCTATAAACCAATGTGTTGACAAAGAAACCAATCAGCCCTTCAATTTCTCGATAATTTCGATTTGCAATTGGGCTGCCAACAATAATATCCGATTGTCCCGTATAACGGGCAAGGAAACTTTGATACGATGCCAATAAGGTCATGAAAAGCGTGGCCCCTTCTTGACGACTTAGTTCGTTTAATTTATCCAGTAATGAGCGTGACAACAACACATTATGAGTTAATCCATGGTGAGTTTGCACTAGAGGACGCGGACGATCCATCGGCAACATTAAGACTGGTAACTCACCAGATAATTCTTCCTTCCAATATGCAAGCTGTTGATTTAGTACTTCATCTTTCAACCATTCTCTTTGCCACTGAGCAAAATCGGCATATTGAACTGGTAGTGGTGCAAGCTCTGCTGGTTTTTCACCAATCGCCTCCTCATAAAATGCTATCCATTCTTGGAGCAAGATTTCCATCGACCATCCATCTGAGACAATATGATGCATATTACACAGAAGAACCCATTCTTCGTCTGAAATTTTCACGATTTGTCCACGGAACAATGGTCCTTGTTCTAAATCAAATGGAGATTCGACTTCAGTTTGAACCCATTGCTCTAATTCTCTTTCTCTCTCCTCTAATGAAAGCTTAGTTAAGTCCATTTGCGGAAGAGGACGGAAAATATACGGTCGAATCTGTTGCACAGGATGACCGTCCACTTCATGAAATACCGTACGCAAAGATTCATGACGCTCTATCAACTGATTCCATCCCAACTCCAATGCTTCAGGTAACCAATTTCCTTTAAGGCGGCATACCATTGGCATATTATAAAGTGCACTATTAGGTGCAAACTGATCAATAAACCATAAGCGCTGTTGGGCATAAGAAAGTGGAATATTATTTCCTCGTTCCATCGGCATCAATGATGGAATTTCTCGTTTTTCGCTCCCCTTACGTAACTGATCCATTCGTTTCGATAATGCCTCGACCGTTGAATATTCGAACAGTTCGCGTACCGGTAATTTAATTTGAAAGATTTCTTGTAAGCGTGAGACCACTTGTGTAGCAAGTAAAGAGTGACCACCAAGCTCAAAGAAAGAATCCTGAACACCAATGTCTCCTATTCCTAGCACTTGACTCCACACTGAAGCGATAAGTTCTTCCAGCGGAGTTCGTGGGTATACAGTATTTTCAGTAGATAGTTCACTAAGTATAGGCAATGCCTTCAAATCAAGTTTTCCATTCGGTGTAAGTGGTAAAAATTCCATCTCAATAAAGTTTGTTGGAACCATATAATTTGGTAAATGTGTTTGTAGATGTTCTCGCCATCCATCGACACTTCCTTCACCCACTATATAAGCTACTAATCTCTTGTCACCTTGCTTATCCTCCCGTACCAATACAACCGCTTCTTTCACAGAAGAATGTGCCTGTAAAACTGCTTCTATTTCTCCCAATTCAATCCGGAAACCACGAATTTTCACTTGGTCATCTATACGACCATGGAACTGGAGATTACCATCAGAAAGATAACTTGCTTTATCCCCGGTGTAATAGAGACGTTCTCCTGACTTGAAAGGATGTGGAATAAATTTTTCCTTTGTGAGATCCGGACGATTAGCATATCCACGTGCAAGACTCTTCCCTCCAATATATAAATCTCCAATCACACCAATTGGTACTAACTGAAGATGAGAATCTAAAACATAAACTTCTGTATTCGCAATCGGTCGACCAATCGATGGCGTACCTTTTGTCACTCCTACAGGTACATAACAATCCGTGGTAACAACGGTATTTTCCGACGGACCATACTGATTGATTACCGCAAAAGGAATATCTTTAGATGGATACTGCGTTAATTGATCCCCACCAGTAATGATAAAATGAAGATCCGTTTTATCTGGCCAAGATAATTTCAAGAGTCTTTCCAGAATAGGCGTAGGTGCAAAACTAGCTGTTATTCGCGAATCAATGAGCCAGTCTCTTAGTGCTTCTGGATTAATTCTCAGTTCCTCTGTTGACAAGTAGAGTGCTGCACCAGCAGTTAGATACGGCCAAATCTCCTGGACAGCCGAATCAAAGGCAATTCCCGCAATCTGGGTCGCACGATCCTCTGTTGTAATACAATAAACTTCTTGATGCCAAGAGACCATATTCATTAATGAGCGATATTCAACCATGACGCCCTTTGGCTTTCCTGTAGAACCAGAGGTATAGACGATATAAGCTAAGTTCTCTGGATTTATCTGCCGTGTAGGTGCAGTTATACTTTCCACTGTTAATTCTTCTAACCTCACCATTTCGACGTGTTCGAAATGGTCTTCTTGTCCTTCCGCTGTCACTACAATTTGAATTCCTGCATCTTCAATCATGTATTCTAACCTTGATTTTGGATACAACGGATCTAAAACGACATAAGCTCCACCAGCTTTTAAAATGCCTAGTAAACTTGCCATGAGCTCAGCTGACCTCGGAAGATAAACTCCCACGACTGACTCTGGAGCGACTCCTTTTCGCTGTAAAACATTTGCCAACTGATTTGCTTGTGCATCCAGTTCACCATAAGTCCACTTTTTTGTTTGATCAACTACGGCAATCGCATCAGGACGCCTTGCAACTTGTTCCTCAAACCTGTCGCAAATAAGACCTTGAGGGGACATTTCCATTACAGTGTCATTCCATGCTTCTAATAACAAATTACGCTCAGCTTCCGATAGCATGCTCAGGTCATGCAACGGATTTTGTGGGTGATGGGAAACTTCGTGTAGCCATTTCTCAAAGTGTCCTGCCATCCGTTCAATAGTTGTAGCATTAAATAAATCCTTATTATATTCAAAAGTAAAAAGTAATCCCTCTTCCGTCTCAGCTACCATTACACTTAAATCAAACTTTGCGATTGGACTATGGCTTTCTATCATTTCAATACTTCTACCAGATAACACCGGGAACTCTTGTTTCATATTTTGCAAGATGAACATAGTTTGGAAGATTGGCGAATGACTTGTACTCCGCTCTGGTTGTACAACTTCTACAATTTTTTCAAAAGGGATATCTTGATATTCATACGCCTTCAATGCCTTTTGACGAACCTGAGACAGAACATCCTGAAATGTCGGTCTACCACTCAGATCAGCCCGATAAACCAACGTGTTGACGAAGAAACCAATTAGTCCTTCAATTTCTCTATAATTTCGATTAGCAATTGGACTTCCTACCAGAATATCTTCTTGTCCCGTATAACGTGATAGAAAACTTTGATATGCAGCTAACAGGGTCATGAAGAGTGTAGCCCCTTCTTGTCGACTTAATTCATTCAATTTGTCATGTAGAGTGCTTGGCAGAACCAGAGTGTATGTCGATCCATAATGAGTTTGTATTGCAGGACGCGGGCGATCCATTGGAAGTTGGAGTACAGGAAGCTCCCCAGACAATTCTTCCCTCCAATATTGGAGTTGTTGATCAAGCACTTCCTCCTTCAGCCATCCTTTTTGCCACTGAGCAAAGTCGGCATATTGAACTGGTAATGGTTCAAGTTCTGCTCTCTTTCCATCCGTGGCTTTCTCATAGAATGCCATCCACTCTTCAAGTAGGACTCTTATTGACCATCCATCTGAAATGATATGATGTAGAGTACAAAGGAGAATCCATTCTGCCTCTCCCACTTGCAAAATACTTGCCCTAATCAGTGGACCCTCGCCTAAATCGAATGGCACTTCTGTTTCTTGTTGAATCAAACGTTTAACTTCTTCTTCTCGTTCTTCTGGAGAAAGCATAGTTAAATCCGTTTTCGGAATTGCTCGAAAAGCATACGGTTCAATTTGCTGCACGGGTTGACCGTTCAATTCATGAAAGACCGTCCGTAATGATTCATGACGCTCTATTAGCTGATTCCATCCCGTTTCCAATGCCTCAGGTAGCCAACTCCCTGTAAGGCGGCATACCATTGGTATATTGTAAAGTGCACTATTAGGAGTAAATTGATCGATAAACCATAAGCGCTGTTGGGCATAAGAAAGCGGAATAGTTTCCCCTCGTTGCATCGGCATTAGTGGTGGAATCTCTCGTTTTCTATCTCCTTTACGTAACTGATCTATTCGCTTTGCCAGTGACTCCACCGTTGCATACTCAAATAGTTCACGTACCGGTAATTCGATTTGAAAGATTTCTTGTAAGCGTGACACTACTTGAGTTGCTAGTAGCGAGTGACCACCGATGTCAAAAAAAGAATCCTGAACACTAATATTTCTTATACCTAACACTTGACTCCATACAGAAACGATGAGCTCTTCCACTGGTGTTCTTGATGAAGTAATATCTTCACTTATGAACTGTGCCTCCAATTCCAGTAAAGCTTTCCGATTCACCTTACCATTTGGCGTGAGTGGCATCGATTCAACTTGGAAAAAATATGCTGGAACCATATAATGTGGCAATTGCTTCTTGAGATATTCACGCCACTCTCCAGTATCTCCTTCACCCACTACATAAGCTACTAACTGCTTATCTCCTGGTCGATCTTCCTTCACCAACACGACAGCCTCTTTTACAGATGAGTGATCATGTAAAGATGCTTCAATCTCTCCCAATTCAATTCGGAATCCTCTAATTTTCACTTGGTTATCTATTCTTCCAATATACTCCAAGTTACGATCATTCATATATCTCACCAGGTCACCCGTTCGATATAATCGTTCCCCTTCCTTAAAAGGATGCGGGATAAAACGTTCAGTAGTTAACTCTGGTCGATTGAAGTAGCCACGTGCCAAGCCTACTCCTCCAAGGTAAAGTTCCCCCGCCACACCAATCGGTACCACCTGTTGATGTTGATCCAACACATACAACTCTGTATTATCAATTGGACGACCAATTGGAATAAGCATTGGTTCTTTTTCTAAATCACAATCATAATAAGTAACATCCACAGTCGCTTCGGTAGGGCCATACAAGTTAATTAACTTTGTTTGCTGAACATCGTAAAATACCCCCTTAAACCGGCGAACCTGTTCAGTATTTAATGCTTCTCCACTAGTAAAAACCTGATTTAAAGACGATACATCCCTTTTCGAATTATTTTGTTCCATATAATCTAAGAAAGTAGATAACATCGACGGAACAAAGTGCATGGTGGTCACACGATATCGTTCGATGTACTTCTCAATCACCCCAGAATCTTTCTCTCCTCCTGGTGTAAGTAAACAAACACGTGCTCCTACAAATGACCACCAAAATAATTCCCAGACAGAAACATCAAACGAAAACGGTGTCTTTTGTAGGATTGTATCCTCCTCAGATAATAAATATTTTTTCTGCATCCACTGTAGGCGGTTGATAACCGAATGATGTTCAATCATTACTCCCTTAGGATTTCCCGTCGAACCCGAAGTGTATATGATATAGGCTAAGTTATTTGCTGTTACCCCACTCACTGGAGCCAAATTACTCTCTTTAGAAATCATTGCGTGATCCCGGTCTAAACAAATTGCTTGAATATCTTTAGGTAACCAGTCCTGTAGTGCCTCTTTTGTTAACAGCACTTGAATTTGTGAATTCTCTAAAATGTATCTCAGGCGGTTTTCGGGATAACTTGGGTCCAGTGGGACATAAGCCCCACCTGCTTTCAAAATCCCAAAGAGACCAATAATCATATCTGGAGAACGTTCAATACATATACCGACCAATGATTCAGGTCCTATACCTCGTTTTTGTAGATAATGTGCCAATTGGTTCGATTTTTCATTGAGTTCTTGATACGTTAGCTTTCCACCTTCATAAACTACCGCCACTGCATCAGGTGTACGTGCAACTTGCTGCTCAAATAGCTCATGAATCATACACTCATGACCATAAACTACGTCAGTATCATTCCATTCTTCTAGGAGTTGTTTCTGCTCTGTGTCCGATAACATTGACAGCTTTGTATATGATTCATCTGGATGATACACGATTTCATTTAGCCAGTTCTCAAAATGGCCTGCCATACGTGCAACGGTACTACTATCAAATAAATCCGTGTTGTATTCAAATGAGACAAATAGACCTTCTTCCACTTCATAGGCAGTTAAACTCAAATCAAATTTTGCAATAGACATATTACTTTCTACCATTTCGATACTTCTACCAGGCAAATCTAGTCGTTCTTGTTTTATATTCTGTAGTGTAAACATGGTCTGAAAGATAGGAGAATGACTCATACTTCGTTCAGGTTGCACAGCTTCTACCACTTTTTCAAATGGTATATCTTGATATTCGTAAGCTTTTAACGCCTTTTTCTTTGTTTGGTTCAAAATCTCCCGAAAAGTAGGGGTGCCACTCAAATCTGATCGGTAAACCAACGTATTAACAAAGAAACCGATTAATTCTTCTACTCCCTTATGATTCCGATTTGCAATCGGACTTCCGACTAGAATATCTTTTTGTCCCGTATAACGAGCAAGAAAGCTCTGGTATGCAGCCATTAAAGTCATAAATAAGGTAGATCCTTCTTGTCGACTTATATCCTTTAATTGACTGAGTAATCTATAAGGAAAAATCACGTGATGCGTATCCCCGGCATAAGTTTGCGTAACCGATCGAGGTCGGTCCACTGGCAGTTGTAATATAGGAAGCTCACCAGACAATTCTTCCTGCCAATACGTAAGCTGACGATTTAGCACATCACCTTGCAACCACTCCTTTTGCCACTTCGCAAAGTCTGCATATTGAATGGATAGTGAACTTAATTTAGCAGGATTCCCGCCAGCTTCTTCTTCATAGAAAGCAAGTAATTCATTCATGAATATACCGATGGACCAAGCATCAGAAATAATATGATGCATCGTACACAGTAATAACCATTCATCCTTCCCTAATTGAACAAGCTGGTAACGAATTAAAGGGCCATTCATTAAATCAAATGGTTTTTGCGCTTCTCTCGCAATTAAACTATCTACCTCTTTTTCTTTTACTTCTAGAGGAAGCTGAGAGTAATCCCTTACAGGTAAGGCTCTAGGAAGGAATTCGACAATTTGTTGTACAGGTTGCTCTCCTACTTCTTTAAAAACAGTTCGTAATGATTCATGACGTTCAATAAGTCGATTGAATCCCTTTTCTAATGCTTCAGGAATCCAACTTCCTTTTAGATGCCATACCGTTGGAATATTATATAAAGAACTGTTTGGGTTAAATTTGTCCATAAACCACAAACGTTGTTGTGCATAAGACAATGGGAGTTCTTCTTTATTCTCCTTTTTTTGCATTTGTTTCTGAAGCCAAGCTCTCTTCTCAGGAGAAAGTGAACTCAGCTTTGCAAGTAAATCACTTCTCATTTTTTTACCCCCTCCTCAACCAAATTACTCTCGAATATCCCTTGTGCTTCTTCCTCTGATAGCTCTTCTAATTGCTTAAGCAGTTCTAGTAATTCTTCATCATTACTCACTTCTGCTTCTTTTTGAATGTAGTCTTGAAGACTTACATTCTCCTTACTATCATTCTGCATTTCTAGATTTTTGTTATAGAGCAATTGATCAATCTGTTCTGCCAATTGCTGCACCGTATGAAACGTAAATAAATCATGCAATGGTAACTCGATTCCAAAAGCATCTTTAATATTGGAAACAGCTTGCGTAGCAAGTAATGAATGCCCACCTATTTCAAAAAACGAATCCTGTATTCCAATATTTTCTACACCTAAAACTTGATGCCATATCGAAACGATTGTTTTTTCCGTAGGTGTACGGGGAGCAATATAACCACTCGCTATCTCCTGTCTTTCTGGTGCTGGTAAAGCCTTCCTATCAATTTTTCCATTTGGAGTGAGTGGAAATGCATTCAATCTGACAAAATATGATGGAATCATGTAATTTGGTAGCTGGTCCTTAAGATAATCACGCCACTTATGAGCATCCCCATCTCCCACAACATAGGCAATCAAATGTGGATCACCAGGATAATCTTCCCGTACCATCACAAGAACTTCGTTAATTAATGCATGCTTTTGTAATGTCGCTTCAATTTCTCCTAGTTCAATCCGGAACCCACGAATTTTTACCTGATGATCGATTCGGCCAAGATACTCCAAATTTCCATCTGGCAAATACCTTACTAAATCTCCAGTCCGGTATACTCGCTCTTCTTCTTTAAAGGGATGCGTTATAAAACGATCTTTTGTTAAGTCAGGGCGGTTTAAATATCCACGCGCTAATCCAGATCCACCAATATAAAGCTCACCAACTACACCAATTGGAACCATTTTTTGTTCAGCACTCAGTACATATACTTCTGTATTGAAGACGGGTTTACCAATTGGTGGTACCCTATGCATGACACCCTTTTCTAATTCCATATATGTGGAATACGTAGTATCTTCGGACGGTCCATATAGGTTGTACACCTTCTCAATCGTACTTCTCTCGTATAAATCTTGAACAAGTGAATATGGTAATGGTTCTCCAGCCAAATTCATCACCTTTACTGAAGAAGGAATTGTTTTTGCTCGAACTAGTTCCTTCGCTGCCGATGGCACAGTATTAATCAAGGTCACACCCTTGGTAGACAACTTGTCTAGATGCAGAGCATTTTCAGCGACAATCACCTTACCACCCATCGTTAAGGGAACAAACACTTCAAAAACGGATAAATCAAAGGATAGCGAAGTGGAAGCCAATACCCCAGCTAAATCCTTTCGGGAATATGTCTGATGGGCCCAATGAATCATTGTTACTGTATTCCTGTGCTCAATCATTACCCCCTTTGGATTTCCAGTGGAACCTGAAGTATAGATAATATAGGCTAAGTTATCACCCGTCACTTCACTCGTACACACTGTAGCTACTTCTTGTTCTATTTCTGCTCGATCACGATCAATACAAATCACGTCAACGGATTTAGGTATAACCATTTTTTGCTGTAACTTTTCCTGTGTCACCAGTACCTTAATATGAGCATCCTCTAAAATATATTGCAGTCGACTTTCCGGATACGCTGGATCAATTGGAACATATGCTCCTCCTGCCTTCATAATTCCTAAGAGACCAACAATCATCTCGGATGAACGTGTAACGCAAATCCCAACCAATGATTCGCATACCACACCATTTCTCTGTAAATAATGTGCTAGCTGATTTGAGCGTTCGTCCAACTCTCGATATGTTAGTTCTTCATCTTCGCATGCTACTGCAATTGCTTCTGGTGTTTTTTTCACTTGTTCTTCAAACAATGTATGAATCGTGCTTTCTTGTATATCTACAACACCTGATTTATTCCATTCCTCTAGTAGTTGCTTATATTCTACTTTCGATAACATATTCAGTTCTGATAATAAATATTTTGGATGAGAGACAATTTGATTTAACCAATGTTCAAAATGACTTGCCATACGTTCAATGGTTGTATCATTAAACAAATCAGTATTGTATTCAAAGGTTAGCGATAATCCTTCTTTCGTCTCCGAAGCAAATAAACTCAAATCAAATTTTGCAATAGAAGCATGACTTTCCATGAGTTCCATGTGTCTTTCAGATAGCTGGGGAAACTCTTGTTTCGTATTCTGTAAAGTAAACATGGTTTGAAATATCGGTGAATGACTTGTATTCCGTTCCGGTTTTACGGATTCTACCACTTTCTCAAATGGAATGTCCTGATACTCGTATGCTTTTAGTGCTTTTTTTCGTACCTGCGACAAAAGTTCTTGGAACGTCGGATTTTCACTGAAATCAGCTCGATAAACCAACGTATTTGCAAAGAAACCTATTACCCCCTCAATCTCTTTAACATTTCGATTTGCAATTGGGCTTCCAACCAAGATGTCGTCTTGTCCTGTATAACGAGAAAGGAAGCTTTGATACGCTGCCATCAATGTCATAAATAAAGTGCATCCTTCTTGCAGACTTAAATCTTTGATCTTTTCCTGTAGGGAATTCGCCACCATTAAGGACTGACTTGCACCACGGTGGGTTTGAACCGCAGGTCGAGGACGATCCATCGGTAATTGTAAAACCGGTAGCTCCCCAGACAATTCTTCCTTCCAATATTGGAGGTGTTGATCCAAATTCTCTTCTTTTTGCCATTCCTTCTGCCACATGACAAAGTCTGCATATTGGATAGATAACTCCTTCAATTCCACCGGTTTTCCGCTTAGTTCTCCTTCATAAAAAGCCATCCATTCTTCAAGTAAGATTCCCATTGACCATCCATCCGAAATAATATGATGCATCGTACAAAGGAGAACCCATTCTTCCCTGTCCACTTTCAATACTCGTGTTCGAATCAGAGAACCTTGTCCAAAATGAAATGGTTCCTCCGCTTCGTTTTGAATGAGCCGTTTCATTTCTCTTTCCCTATCTTCCAAAGAGAGATCTGTTAGATCCGTTTGAGGGATATGTCTGAATTCATGAGATTGAACCTGTTGAAAAGGTTCACCCTCTTGTTCTAGAATTATCGTCCGTAATGATTCATGACGCTCCAACAACTGATTCCATCCGGCCTCCAATGCTTCAATTGACCATTTACCTGTTAAGCGACACGCTGCATGAATATTGTACATCGCACTATTTGGCATTAATTGATCAATAAACCATAGACGTTTCTGCGCATAGGAAAGTGGAATAGATTCTTCTCGTGTCATAGGTACAAGGGGTCGAAACTCTCGTTTTTTATCTTCTTTGCGCAACTGATCTACTCGTTTCGCTAATGCTTCCACTGTATCGTGCTTGAAAAGTTCACGTAGCTGGATTTTAACCTGGAACAATTCTTGTAATCGAGAGACGATTTGAGTGGCGAGTAGTGAGTGCCCACCCTGTTCAAAGAAGGAATCCTGAATACTGATATTTTCTGTTCCTAACACTTGACTCCAAACCGAGGCAATAAGCTCTTCCGATGGCGTCCGAAGTAGAACATTTAAATCTCCAATAGTTTGCTCATCAGGTGCTGGCAAGGCCTTTCGGTCGATTTTCCCATTCGGAGTAAGCGGGAACTGTTCCAACTCTACAAAGTGCGCTGGAATCATATGATTCGGCAATTGGTTTTGTAGATACTCTCTCCACTTTCGGGTATTTCCATCGCTTATTACATATGCAACCAATCGCTGATCGCCCGGACGATCTTCTCTAACTAATACGACAGCCTCTTTAATAAACGAACATCTTTCTAAAGTCGCTTCAATTTCTCCTAGTTCAATCCGAAAACCACGCATTTTTACTTGATAGTCCATTCTACCTATAAATTCTATATTTCCATCAGTTAGATATCTTACTGAATCTCCTGTTCGATATAGTCGTTCCCCCAATCGAAATGGATGCGAAACGAATTTTTCAGCAGTAAGATTCGGGCGATTTAAGTATCCACGCGCTAAACCAGCACCACCAATATATAACTCACCCTCGATTCCTATTGATTGCAAGCGTTGATTTTGGTCTAATACATATAATTGCGTGTTTTGTATCGGCTGCCCAATAGAAACAAATTCTTGATTAGTCTGAATGTCAAATGCATTTACATAAATAGTGGCTTCAGTTGGTCCATAAAAATTGGTTAATTTTACTTGTCCGCTATGATTCCATTGCTGTTGAAATCGTCTAACTAATCCTGAACTTAGTTCTTCTCCACCAGAAAACACATGACGTACGGACGAACATTTCATGTTCAATTCAATATGATTGAAGTGATCTAAGAAAACAGATAACATAGAAGGAACAAATTGAACTATAGTAACCTGATATTTTTCAATCACTTCAGCTATAATGGAAGGATCTTTTTCTCCACCTGGAGGCAGGAAAGATACACTTGCTCCAACGTGAATACCCCAAAATAACTCCCAAACAGATACATCAAATGAGAATGGGGTTTTCTGCAAGACCACATCCTTTTCAGAAAGTGGATATTTATGTTGCATCCATTCTAGGTAATTGATTACTGAATGATGCTCAATCATCACTCCCTTTGGATTCCCTGTAGATCCTGAGGTATACATAACATACGCTAAACTTCTTCCTGTTACACTACTTGTACATGAGGTTGATTCTTGTTTTTCAATTGCAGTATAATCTTTATTCATACAAATCGTTTCAATATCTTCAGATACATATAAATTTTTCGAATTTTCTTCCGTCACTAGTACTTCGATTCCAGCATCCTCTAATATATAACGAAGCCGACTCTCTGGATACGTAGGATCAAGTGGAACATACGCCCCTCCTGATTTTAGAATCCCTAATAACGCTATCATCATTTGTAATGAACGTTCCATATATACCCCGACTAGAGACTCTGGACCTACACCACGCTTTTGTAAATAGTGTGCTAGCTGATTCGCACGCTCATCCAATTCTCTATAGGTAATTTGTTCATTTTCGTAAATAGCTGCAATTGCTTCTGGCGTTTTCTTAACTTGCTCCTCAAACACCGTATGAATCATGCCTTCAGCTGAATATTTTACTTGAGTATGATTCCATTCCTCTAGTAACTGTGTCTGCTCTTCCACTGTTAAATGAGTAATTTCAAAGAGTTTTGAATCTAGGCTCTTCGTCATCTGAATTAATATTTGCAATAAGTGACCCTGAATCCGATTTATTGTTTCTTCATTAAAATAGCTTCGATCATACATCAACTTTAAAGTAATTTTCTTACCAGGCATTACAATGAGTGTTAAAGGGTAATTTGTTTGTTCCGCGCTTTTAACATTTAGTAATCTTAAATCATCATTTCTCTCACCTTGAATTGGATAATTTTCAAACACATACAAAGTATGAAATAAGGAGCTATTCCGCGGAACCTCACTCCACCCTTGAATATCAACTAATGAATTATACTCATATTGTCTTCGTTCCATTTCTTTCATCTGTATTTTACGAAGCCAATCTACGACTGATGTATCATCCGTTAATCGAATTCTAGTAGGTAATGTGTTAATAAATAGACCCACCATATTCTCTGCTCCTATCAAATCAGTAGGACGTCCAGAGCTAGTTACACCAAATACGATATCACTTTCACCGCTATACCTACTCATCAAATAGGCCCATGCGCCTTGTACTAACGTATTCAATGTTAATCGACTATTTCGTACCCACTCTTGTAAATTCTCAGTGATTTCCTCAGATATCTGATAAACACACTCTCCATAGCCCTTCTCCTGTCCTTGATTCTTTCTTTCCATCGCTAATGGCGTAGGTGCATAAAACCCCTTTAATTCTTCTGTCCAAAATTTTTCTGCTTGACTTTGATCTTGTTTATTTAGCCACTGGATATATTTTTTATAAGGAAGAGATTTAGGAAGATTCAACAATTCTCCCTTTATCATCTTGAGATAAACTTCCATCACTTCACTAAAGACCAATGACACACTCCACCCATCTAGCAAAATATGATGATGTGTCCAAATGATTCTCATTTCCTCTTCTGTTTCTTTAATCGCAGTGATTCTCATCAATGGTGCTTCATCCAATAAAAATCCTTTTCTACGATCTGCAGTCAAAAACTGGTGTAATTTCTTCTCCCTCTCCTCATACGAATGAGTACTCCAATCCTCTTGATGAATAGTAAAAGGCAGACGTTGATAAACTGCTTGTAGGGGTTTTTCTACTTCCTCCCACACAAATACTGAGCGTAGAACCTCATGTCGATGAATAACATATTCCCAAGCCTTTTCAAAAGTAGCAACATCCAATTGCCCCCCAAGTAAGAAGCCTACTTGTACAATGTAGGAATAAGAATGTTCATCATCTTGATCGTATAAAGTATGAAACAGTATTCCTTTTTGTAAAGGTGATAATCCATATATATCAATAACATCTCCCATTTTTACACCCTCTTCTTTGTTAATTTAAGTAATACTTTGCTCAAGCTTTCTTCCGTAAGGTCCTCCGCATCAACAAAATCTGATACTGTAAAAGCAGACTCTGTTGTTGGTTTATTTATAAGTTGATGAAGATACCTCAACATACCATCTGCTATCGCTTGAATTTTCAACCTAGAAAACTGTTCTCTACTATACATCCAAACAAAATGTAACTTCTCATCTTTTACCATACCGATAACCTCAATTAGATGAGATGGCTTGGAATCTGGAGCATGATCTAAAAATGTAAACCCTGTCTCTTGTATAAACAAAGATTCCTTTGAAAACACTTGATCAAATTGGCCCAAATAGTTAAAGCTTATTGAAGGCTTTTGCTGATAAAACGGAAGTAATTCTTTTTTCAAGTAACGTAAAATACCATAGTCAACTCCGCGATTTGGAATTTGACGCAATTGATTTTTTACAACCTTTAATCCTTCAATAGGTGTTTTAGTTCCTTGAAAATTTAGATGAACAGGATAAATACTCGTGAACCAGCCCACTGTCCGTGATAGATCAATACCTTCAATCATCTCTTCTCTCCCGTGTCCTTCTAGATGAATAGAAACTGTTTTCTGATTTGTACAATCAACAATAGCTTGTCCTAATGCCGCCAATAGTACTTCGTTAATCCTTGTCTTATGAGTCACTGGGACTTCTTGTAACAATGTATGTGTTTCTTTTACTCCTAAAGTCCTCGTCACTTGATCAATCAATTCTTCTGTTGTTTCTTGTATTGGATAGTCCATTGGAATTTTCATCGTTTCTTTTTCTACTTGTTCATTCCAATAATTTTGTACTTCTTTTGAAATACCCGAATTACTGTATGTCTGAAGTCGTTCCGACCACTCTTTAAAAGATGTACTTTTCGCAGGTAAACTAACTTCTTGATCTTGTTTCATCTGGTTATATACCGCCTGTAAATCTTCCAATAGAATTCTCCACGATACTCCATCTACTACTAAATGATGAATCACCCAGAATAGTAGATCATTCCCAGTCAAGGTGTCCTCAAAGTAAACTACTCTCATTAACGGACCAGTAACTAAATTGAAACTAGCTTGATTAATGTTCATCTCTTCTTGTATTATTTTATTCCACACTTGTTCATTAGCTTTTTTCCGTTTTATTACATGAAGTACTGACTGCTCATTAGTGCCTTCATTTCTCTGCCTCCACGTTCCATTTGGTAACTGTTCGTATCGGAAACGTAAAGCATCATGATGTTTGAGTAAATTTAATATTGCTCCCTCTAGTAACTTCACATCCAATCTCTCTTTTACTCTTAAAAGCATCGATTGATTCCAATGCTCCGGACGTGGATGTTCTTGTTCGAAGAACCAGTACTGAATTGGAGTAAGAGGCACATCTCCTGTCACAATTCCCTGCTCCGCTTGTGCTCCTTGTGTTTCTATAGCCACTTGTGCCAGCTCGGCAATAGTTGGGCATTCAAACATTTGCTTTGGAGTAAGTTTTAACCCCACTTGACTTGCTTGAGATATGATTTGAATACTGAGAATCGAGTCGCCACCAATTTCAAAGAAATTATCATAAATTCCTACCTTTTTAACACCTAATACTTGCTTCCAGATGGTAGCTAGTATCTTTTCGTTGCTATTACGAGGGGCAACACATTCACTGTTAATCTGCTTTTCATCCGGCATAGGTAAGAACTCACGATCAACTTTACCGTTGGCAGTTAGAGGAATGGCTTCCATTGTCACAAATCCTGAAGGGACCATATAGCTCGGTAGTTTCGCTTTAAGATACTCTCTCCACTCGCCTACATTTCCATCTCCTACAACATATGCTACTAATCGTTTATCACCCAGTTGATCTTCTCTAACAATTACAACAGCTTCTTTTATAGATGCATATGCATTTAAAGTAGACTCAATCTCTCCAATCTCAATTCGGAAACCACGTATTTTAACCTGATGATCAATTCTTCCACGATAATCCAGATTTCCATCCGGCAAATATCTCGCTAAGTCTCCTGTCCGATATAATCTTGCTTTCGGATCACTACTAAATGGATGAGATATAAAGCGCTCTGCAGTTAATTCAGGTCTATTTAAATACCCACGTGCAAGCCCTGCCCCACCAATATAAAGCTCACCATCTACACCTATAGGTACCGGTTGTTGATAAGCGTCTAGTATATACACTTCTAAATCTGGAATCCGCTTTCCAATATTACTTCTTGAAGCATGCTGCACATCATCTTGAGTAATTGGATAATATGTAACATGAACTGTAGTTTCTGTAATTCCATACATATTAATTAACTGTGGTTCTTTGTCCCCATACATTTGAAACCATGGTAACAAACTAATAGGTTCTAACGCTTCTCCGCCAAATATCACATAACGCAGCTGCAAGTTTTTATTCTTATCTTCTTGTTCACACACTTGTATTAATTGTCGAAACGCGGAAGGTGTCTGATTTAGAACTGTGACTTCTTCCTCTATCAATAATTGATAAAAATCCTTAGGCGACCGACTAATCCAGTATGGAACAACAACCAATTTCCCACCATATAATAATGCTCCCCAAATTTCCCATACTGAGAAATCAAATGCATAAGAATGAAAAAGAGTCCAAGTATCTTTTTCATTAAACTGATACCAACAATCCGTCGATTTAAATAAACGAATGACATTGTGATGCTCTATCATAACGCCCTTTGGATTCCCTGTTGATCCCGAAGTATAGATTACGTAAGCTAAGTTTTGGGAACTTACATCGGAAACCGGCAAGGTCTTATTTTCTTGTTCAATCTTATCTCTTTCACGATCCAGGCAAATCGATTTAATATTTTCTGGTAACCATTTCAATTGTTTTAAACCTTCTTGCGTTACGAATAATTGAATGCTAGCATCCTCTAAAATATATTGAAGTCGCTGCTCTGGATATGTTGGATCAAGTGGAACATAAGCTCCACCAGCCTTCAAAATCCCTAAAATACCTACAATCATTTCTAAAGAACGTTCAACGCACAGTCCAACTAAAGTATCAGGTCCTACTCCTTTCTTCTGCAGATAATGAGCTAACTGATTTGCACGTTCATTTAGCTCCCTATAAGTAACTTTTCCTCTTTCATACTTAACTGCAATAGCATTTGGACAAATCATCGCTTGCTGTTCGAACAATTCATGAATAGTTACTTGAGGTGGAAAATCAAGCTTAGGATTATTAAACTCTACTAAACTTTTTCTTTTATCTTCATCAGAAATGATTTCGATTCCAGCTACCTTCTGCTTTGGGTTTTCAAAAGTGTTTTCTATTATCGCTAACATAACGTTAAAAAAACGTTTTATCTCTTCTTTAGAAAATAGCTCCTCACGATAATCAATATGTACATGTAAAGAGTCTATATCAATTAAATTTTCAATATGCACTGCAAAATCTTGTACCTCTTCACGGTTTGGAATCCATAGTGAGTCACCACTTTCATCACGATTTCTATAATCAATCGTAGTTCCGAAAAGTCTCACATTGCTGTTATTCTCTTTATTAATCTGCTTTAATAACAAATCAAATGGATATTTCTGATGTCTTAATGATTTACTTTGTTTTCTGGACACCCTACCAATAAATGAAAGCACTTCTTCTTCTGGATCAATATCCATTCTTAAAGGAACTGTACTCACCATCATTCCAATCAATTCTCGTTCCATTTTAGTCATGCGGTTGCCGTAAGCCATTCCTAATGTAATATCAAGCGATGAGGTCCACCGATACATGGACAACGAGAAAGCAGCAACAAAAAGGGTATATAAACTAAATTTATAATCTTCAGAAAATTTATCTAACTTTCTCTTCAAATGCTCCGATAATATAAACGTCTCGCGTGATGCTTTGGTACTAATTTGGTACGTATTATAGGGCTTCAATCCGGTCACAGATGGAAGTGTTTTAAATTCCTCTAACCAGAATTTTTGATCTTTTTGAAAGCGACTACTATTCAAGTATGTTTGTTCATTGGCCAGAAATTGAACATATGAATTTTTAATTTCGTCTTCCTCAGTCTCGTTATGCATTTCATAATAATATTTTGCAATCTGACTGGTAAATATTTGGATTGATAAACCATCCATGATAATATGATGAACATTCCCAAAGACTGCACATTCATTATCGTTTAATTTTATTAAAGCGAAATAATATAAATTTGAATTAAATAATGTAAACGTTTCTTTTGTTTTCTGCTCAATCCATTCCTCAAGCAAATCTGAATCCTCCACAGAACTGAAATCGAAAAACTCAAATTCTTGTTCTTCATGTTTAATAAAATATTGTTTAGGTTCCTGATGCCCATTTTCTTTTAATCTGATGCACAGACCGTCATTTTCACTGATAACACGATTCACAACTTGGTTTAATTTTGAATAATTCATTTTTCGATGAAGTTTAAATAAGAATCTTAAATTACATATCCCTTTATCAGAATGAATAACTTCTGTATACCATATTCTTCGCTGCGGGTGACTTAATGGATAACATTCCTCATTGGTCATAAAAAATCTTCCCTTCAAAAATTATTTACTCTTATAGGCTCGTGTTTATGTTTAGCCCAAAAATATTTCTGCAGTGAAACTCCAATTACTCCAATGATGATAAGCCCAATCCCGCCATAAACATAGAGTTGAGTTACTCCAAACAAATGCACTAATGGGCCACTCATAGCAGGAGAAATAATTAGAACTGCGTTTGTTAAACTGCTTTGTATACCAAATACTCTTCCTACTTGATCTTGATCGGATTCTATTTGTAAAATAACTTGATTAGATACAAGCATCAATCCACTTCCAATCCCAGCGATAAAACTAATCAAATAGGCCAAAACGAAGACCGTACCGGGCGTTATCAGGCCAATCCCTCCAAAACCAATTCCCATTAAAACCATACCCCCACATACTACCCAACCATATTGAAATTGTTTTAATTTTTGAGTTAGTAATGCACCAAGTATTCCCCCAAGACCAATAATAGAAATGATATATCCCATTTTACTTTTATCATGTGGAAATAAGCTCTTAAATAAAGTAGGGAACTGCGAGTCTACTAATTGTAATACTGCCATAGCTATTGTAACGAAAATCATAGTTGATAATATTATCCGATTAGATAATACATAACCCCACCCTTGTAACCAAGCGGCCCAAGTGCTTTGCTTTTCCCTATCAACAGGTTTTCTTAAAAGAGTTTCTTTGAATTTTATTGTGGGCATCAGAATCAAAGTTGCTAGTAAACAACTTATCGCTCTTATAATGAGACAGAACTCTGGCTGAAACCAGCTCAACAACACTCCTCCTATAAGTGGACCTACTATCTTGGTTCCCTGCTCGACTATTCCGTTGATACTTACTGCCTTAGTAAGCAACTCTGGGGATACAATCTGTCTTGTTAGTGTTTGCTGTGCAGGATAATAAAAAACAATAAAAATAGAACGAATCATTAATGCTAATAAGAGCCAATGGATACTTTGTACAAATAAAAGAGCAATTGTTATTAGACCAACCATCAGATTACAGAACATCATAATTGGAATTTTTCTAAAACGATCTGCAATAACACCTGCCCATGAGCCAAAGATAATTCCAGGAAGTGCATATGCAACAGGAATCAACCCAATCATGGTAGGATCTACTTCCCATTCAAACCCAACAATAGTCATAATGGCTAACATATCAATAAAAACACCAAGCATAAGCAATGAATAAGCAGTGAAAACTTGTAAATAAATCCTATTTCCTAATAGGCTTTTTGAATCGGTAGTTTTCATAAAATGTGCTCCTTAAATTTACTAAAATGGATGTTTTTGTGTACACAATACCTCTTTTTTGCACATAATTTATAACTCTACATATATCTATCTAAAATTTAATACTATTCAAACTTCGATAACTATAAAATTCAATATCTTTGGTTTAATTTATGCATTCAAATATATTTATTTTTAGTTCTTACACATTCACTTCTGACTTTAAATGATCTTTTTCATCTATAAACGTAGACGAATTAAATGATTTCTAGTTATATCGTCATTACAACAACAGTAAAAAATGAGAATATTTCATTAATTTATTTAAACAATTTTCTTTGATTTTCATATTCTACAAGCTAAAACTCTACTCAATGAAAATAATCAATTAATAGCTCTGTAATCCTAAAATTTACAATAGTTAAACCATCCAAATCACATCCCTTTTCAGAATTGTCTTTTTTTCTATTTAAAATACTATCACACAACTTTTCTAGCTACTATCTTCATAAAGTTGAAATAATCAAATTAGAAAATTCAGATAAAAAATAGTATAATTTACCAAACTACCAATTGCATTGATTATAAAAAGACCTTATTTTGTCCTGAATTAAAGCTAATGCGTAAATACAAACAAAATCAGCAAAACACCTTTTATATGTCGTACTGGTTTTGTTGAAGTCCATCTTGAATTGTAGCTAGTTCAACGTGATCATAAATTCTGAGTTCGGTGTCCCAGCAAATACAACAGTTCCGTTCTTCGGCAGTTTTACTTTGTTATTGCCGCTCACAACGGTAAAATTAATGCAAACTCCCTTCTCATCATACACCGCGAACGAACTCTTCGATAGCAACGTTACGGACATTATTTTCCCGACTGCCGATTGCGGGATTGTAAACCATTTCGCATGCCCATTTGCTTGCAGCGTAACTTGGGATGATTGGCCTGCATCAATTGGTTTTACGTTAGATTCACTGGTTCTGGTGCAAAAACTTCAGGATAATTACAATAAATCTATAAAACTTGGACATACTGATACTATTACTCTAGAAAGGGGCGTGATTGGTATGGAAAAAGAAAATTTGTTCAAATGGAAGCATTATCAGCCTGATATTATTTTGTTAACGGTAAGGTGGTACTTACAGTACAATTTGAGCTTCCGTAACCTGGTGGAAATGATGGAGGAACGAGGTTTATCCATTTCTCATACAACGATTATGCGTTGAGTTCATCAGTATGGTCCTGAATTGGAAAAACGGATCCGACCTTACCTCAAACAAACAAATGACTCTTGGAGAGTCGATGAAACATATATCAAAGTAAAAGGGCAATGGATGTACCTGTATCGTGCTGTTGATTCGAAAGGAAACACAATCGATTTTTTCCTAAGTAAAACAAGAGATCAGAAGGCTGCAAAACGTTTTTTCAAGAAAGCTTTGCGGTCTTTTCATGTTTCAAAGCCTCGTGTTATAACAGTCGATAAGAATCCAGCTTATCCTATAGCAATTGAACAGCTGAAAAAAGAAAAAAGCATACCTGATGGTATGCAACTTAGACAACAAAAGTACTTGAATAACATAGTAGAACAAGATCATCGTTTTATAAAGAAGCGTATCCGTTCTATGCTAGGGCTCAAATCTTTTGACACAACTACATCCATTCTTTCTGGAGTAGAAGCCATGCATATGATTACAAAAGAACAGATTGATTTACGGAATCAGTCTGTCCAAACTCAGAAAGAATTCATCCATCAATTGTTTGGACTTGCAGCATAAGACACGATTCTGTTAGGAATACATGTAGCTTTATTCTCTTTTATTTTTGCACCAGAACCCATAATCTTTTTTATGATGTTGTTGGATGTATCTTCTACTTAGTTCGTCTATTTGAGGTTTTAAGGGCTGAATCGTATTGTATCCATATTGCCACTGTCTTTTATCCTGCGGTAACTGTTTATAGATTTGGAGAAACAGTGGTTTTAAATGACCATTTCGCCAGTTAAAAGTAGAATCTTCTTTTTTCCCTGCTACCATATTGTTACGAATCAAATCATTGATTTGTTTCTGTTCCCGCTTTCGATCTAACAAATTATTTACGACTTTTCCTTTCATCGCATCCAATGTTTTTGGTTTTCTTTTGCCCCTTTCTCTCGTAGGAAAGGGTTCAACTGTTGCGACATGAATATGGATATTATCCGTGTTGAAATGTATGGCTGCCGACCAGATAGAGCTTTTTTCTATCCCCTCCCGTTTTTGCATTTCCTTCATCGCAAGCCGTGTGACATCCATTAACTTTTTTTCATCCAAGGTTTTGGTTTTCGCATCATATATGCCTTGTTCTTCGAGCCAAGGATTATGAAAAGAGATCACATCTTGCCACATAATGCTTCCATTTTCATGAGCGGTTTTGAACATTTCCTTTAAGGATTTTTTTTCACTTTCTGTTAATCGATTTGAATGTTCCGTAAAAAGAGCTGAAGTCTTTTCTGAATCCCCCATGTAATCTTGATACAGTTCAAACATTTTTTGATTAAGCTTTACTTCACTTTTCGCTTCCTCCCGATCAACGTATTCAATATAGTTTTGAAATGCATCGGAATTTGGCAAAACAAATTTTGTTTTTAACACAACACCAGGCGTTACTGAGGATGGAACAGGAACCGCATTACTCATTTTCATCATCCTGCATCATCATTTGTATAAATGCATTCATTTTTTGCATTTCGTTATAACAATCATTCATCACATAGATATTTTTTTGAATGAGATTTTCTAACTCCATTTCCTTTTTAGATTGCTCAGGTAAAAAGGCTGCCATTTCGAGAATTCCTTTTAAAAGTTTTTGCCTGGATGTTCCCTTTTTCTTTGCCATTTCATCAAACTTTTGGATTGCAACTGGATCTATATCTCTTATTTTTAGATGCACAATTTCCGCTCCTTTCTGCAAATTCGGGTAGAGCACAAAAAATAGTGAGAAGAGCATAAGGGGTTTTTGTTCCCACCGAGGGTGTGAAGCTAGGCGGAGCCTAGCAAAACGATGGGAACAAGGAAAGTCGTTGAATGTCCCGTTAATGTCCCCTTGTTTCTTGTTCATGTCTCCATCACGTCCCGTTATTTTTTCGAAATGTCCCTACCGTGTCCCCTTATTTTTCTTCCATGTCTCCATCATGTCCCTAAGACTTTTTTCAGTTTTTATGAATTTCTTGTGCCTTTTGCTCCAATTTTTTGATCTTATCTTGTGCATTTTTTTGTTCCGTTTTAAACAGTTCTATATTCTTTTCAGACTCTTTTATTCTCGATTCTAATGCTGAAATCTTAGATTGTGTTTCCATCTTTTCCCCTTCCGTTTGGTACTTCATTTCCTCTTTTAGTTCTTTTACTTTTTGATCTACTTGTTTCACATTTTCTTCTTCTAACTTGATTGCTTTTCCATAATTTGCGATCTTTTCTTTCCAATCTTTTTTATCTCTTTCTATAAAATTTTTCTCATATTCTCGCTTATCTTTTGCCAACAATTCATCATTTGCTTTTGTTTTTCTTTGGTCAGTAAAAATGGTGTATGCCAGTTTGCTAGGCGTATCTTGATCTGTCTGTTCCTCTTCATATTCTGAAGGATCTTTTGTAAATTTCCGAATGTCCATTTGTTCTTTTTCACCGTTTTTATTATAAATATCTAACGCTACAGCTCCCCAATTCGGAGATAAATTTTGCACCTCAACTACATAATGACCATTGTCTTCATACAACACTTTAATAGGTAATTTCGCACCTGGATTTGCTTTCTCTTGCGCTTGAAATGTATAGCCGGTTTCTTCATAATTTTCTAATCGAAACCGAATTTCCATGAAATTTTTATGTGGATTGTACTCCCGTTTTTCCACTACTAACTTCCCCATACCCGGTAGTTTAATAACTTTATCTGTTGCTGTATGAAATAACTTTTCATCATTCGGCATATAGAATTTAGATGTTAAAAAGGCAAAAAAACCGAGAAATATTTTTCATTAATTTTCTTTGTAGAGAAGTTCTGTGCTAATAGATTAATACGTTTTCTACAATTGATTTTGATGAATGCAGTTTGTATTTTTTAAGGTATTGGAGCAGATATTCTCCCTATTCATAAGCATTTGCACCATGTTCATTTTCGACTCCTACTTTCTCGATATACCATGGTCCAATTCGAACACATTCCTTTCCACAATATATACATATTTTCATTTGTGGTCTCCATATGCAAACCTTACTAATATTTTTCAGTCCAGCTCTCCACCCCCCATTGTTATTTCACGCTTTCTATTCGTTGCGATAGGTAAGACTTTGAAGTTATCTCCATCTTTTCCCCCGCTTAGCACTGTACGTGCGACTTTCATCGCATACAGCGCCCCATCTTATCCTTTTATACTAAAGCAACTAGATTACAAACAATGTTGTACTCACC
>NZ_JAHCDO010000037.1:0-94247 GCF_050768835.1 Bacillus pfraonensis
CTCAAAGTAAGCAGAAAGAGAATGAGAAATCTTAGATAACCCTCCAATTTTAGCTTGTAGAAGTGTAATAAATACAGTTCGAAAGAAGGCTACAGAAGCCGAATTAAATCGTCGATTAAGTCCCTCTGGACTTAATAAAACTCCTGTTGAAGTTTCTAATTGACTACAAAGTTGAGTAAGAGAGGTAGTAGCGACCTGTTGATTTAACCATACACACAAAGATAAAAAATGATGCCCGTGGCATTTACGTTTTCGTTTCATGCCGCCTGCTTCTATAGCCAATTGATTAAGTGTAGCGGGAGACATATATCGATATAACTCTTCGGCAAATAAAGACAACTCTTGTTTTTGATGCATATTCATAAAAAGCACGTCACCCTTTCTCATTAATATAAGAGAATGGTAACGTGCTTTTAACTTCAAGAATAGTCCAAATCCTTAAGTTGATGGATGTGGGGTCCCACCCCATGCCCATCAACTTAAGAGTTGAGAATTACCCCAAAACGATAAAAATGAACTTCGGTACCAAAGATTTCCGTTTAGGGGGTACTTTAAAATCTTAGCTTAATGGTATGTATGGTGACCCCTATGAGAACTGTTGGTTCTCCAAAAACTTTCACTAATCTTTTCATAAACATATAGGCGGCTTGATGATCCTTTGTTTTACGAAGTTGTATCCTTCTTGATCAATCGCACGATCGAGATAACACCACTCTCCTTTCACCTTGATGTACGTCTCATCTAAATGCCAAGCATGGTGTGCAGTTTTGTTTTTTTTCTCCAAATTTGATAAATCAAATTGCCATATTCGTGCACCCAACGCATGATTGTTGTTGGATACACGGAAACTCAACGTTCTTTCAGAATTTCAGATACATCGCGATAGCTTAAAGAAAAACGATAATAGTAGCCCACGGCTACTATTATCGTTTTTCTTTAAAGTATCGCATTTGTGATTCTCCTTGTTCTTTTTTTCTAGAATGTAGCCTCATTTAGAAAAACTTTGCAACAGAACCTTAGGTGTCGTTTACAATTGTCCCATGTCTGATAATCAAGCGGCTTAATTCAAAAAAGTAAACCCATTAGGGTTTATTTCGTATGCAAATCTTTAAAGCATCTACATATAGACTTTCGAAAAAAAGAAACAATCTTGCTTATCATTGACGTTACATGAGCTTAGCTTGATAGCGATGTGGCGGTATCCCTTTTAGATAATAATCAAGAGCGTAATATAGAATGTATCAAAGTGGCTTTGTATGCTTAAAATATGAAGGATTTTTATATGCTAAATAATTATTCTTTTTCAAACAACAAATAAGGAGGACAAGAACTATGAAAGATACAAAAAGAGAACCATCTAACTCAAATATAAAATCAAAGGAAATTAATAATGGAGATGTATCAAGCAGAGTTACAGTGTTATCTTCTACTATAGATACATCTAGATCAGGTACACAAACTGTAACATATGCCGTTGAAAATGGATTTGATGAAAAAAATCCGATAAAAATTACAATTAATAATGAGTTTGATGAAAATAATTGATTAACATTTTGCTACATGTACAAATACAGAATCAATTAATAAGTGAGCTGGAAAGAAGAATCCCAGCTCTTTTTTCATTTTCAGGAATATATTTCAAAAAATATTGTTCATAATTAGAAAATGACTTCTCAGATTTGTTTGTATTGCTATTTTTATTAGGTTAGTAACGCGATAGGTATTGGATGATGTGAAATTGAATTCGGAGAGTCATAAAAGATTTTAAATTGGATTTGTCGGTTTTTAATTGAAATAAAAAGGCAAGCCGTTATTTGCGACTTAACCCTTTCTCTACGAGCTGTCGAATTGCTTCATTTCAATTTTTCAGATCAGTATCATATATCGTCTATTTGTTCTTCACTGAGATTGTGTGGGTATCTTCTTGATGCTTCAAATTCGATTCCAGGACTACTAGTTTCTGATATAACCCTTCCTAATTGATCATATCTGTATGCAACTTCTACATCGTTCTCATCTCTCTTCAGAAGTTCCTCACCATTTAAAAGAGAGTGTTCTTCGGTAATAGCGGATCTCATATAATCAAAATCAACCTCAATGGATTTAGAATTTGTAGCATTTTTGTTTTTATTACTCATTACATATCCTCCTTTAAAATATTTAGCATTATTACTTATTCACTTTGTAGCTTTAAATAGTCTTTATAACAATAATATCTTGCCCATATTATCTTATTAGATGTGGAAGTTCAATGAGTGAATTTATACTAAAAGTGGTATTTATATTAAAAGGGTCATGCAAATGGAAGAAAAATATATTCCCATCAAAAAGTTATACAAAAGTATTATTCTCATTTTCTCAGTAAACAATATAAATAAATATAGTGAAGTGGTAAGTGGATGGGAGTCCAACGCTCATATTATTAAAAGTAAGTATCTCTTAGCTTGATAGCGATGTGGCGGGACCACATAAAACATAAAATTTTCTTGCAAATCTGATTAAAGAGTTTTTCATTTGCTCATACTAACTAGTAAGAAAGAGAAGGAGAAAGGATGAGCAGCATGAGAAGAAGTCGTCGGAAATCATTTGAAGAACTTGTGAGGGAAAATAAAAGGCAACTATTAAGCGATCGTGATGCAATTGAACGGATTGAAGAGCGAATTGAAAAGCGTTATGAAATGCAACTTTTTAAGCAGGCTGAATAATTCTTACTACTAGTATGATACTAGTAGTAAGGAGGCGGTTATAATGGGTAATCCAAAAAAGAATTCAAAAGATTTTGCACCAGATCACATTGGAACACAGTCAAAAAAAGCTGGTGGAAATAAAGGGAAGCAAATGCAAGACCAGACAGGAAAACAACCGATTGTGGATAACGGTTAAAGAAAAGGAGAATGTTCTCATTCTCCTTTTCTTTATGTGCATACATAATCTAATTCGTTTTTGGAAAGCTAATATGGTATGTATATCTCAATTAGGAGGGAAATAGCATGACAGAGCAATATAAAGCGAATCCAGATGATCGAAGTGATAATGTAGAAAAATTGCAAGAAATGGTACAAAACACGATTGATAACTTTAATGAGGCAAAAGAAACTGCAGAGGTTTCGAATGAAAAAGATCGCGCTGCAATTGAAGCGAAAAATCAGCGCCGTTTAGAAAGTATTGATTCATTGAAAAGTGAAATAAAAGATGAATCTGAGTATAATGGGTAAAAAGGCTGACAGTTGTCAGCCTTTTTTTGTAATCAAGAAATTTTCCACGAGTAAGCGCCAGTTTTGCGGGAAAGGAAGCCCGATTTTCCAATAACTAATCCCGCGAATACCTTGTTCTTTTATTAAATTAAATTTACTTTGAACAGATCTAGCATCTTCAAACCATACTTCGTGCTGCACACCATTTTCATCAAAATAATTAAAGTGTGGTGCTTGTGCTGTGAAATCATAACGAATTGGCACATTATATTTACGAGCAAGTGCAACAGCTGCGACAGAACTCACTGCTTTTGCAGGAGGATTTCCTTCTTTAAAGGGAAGTTTCCAGTCGAAACCATATAAATTTTGTCCCATCATAATTTTTTGCGGAGGCATTTGAGATTTTGCATATTGAATTACCTGCTTCACGGGACCGATAGGAGATATAGCCATCGGTGGTCCACCTTGCCATCCCCAGTCATATGTCATAATAACGACAAAGTCGACAATTTCTCCCTGTGCTTTGTAATCGTGTGCTTCAAAAAATTTTCCTTTTTGCTGAGAACTCGTTTTGGGAACAAGTGTTGTACTTAATGTATATCCTTCTGGTAGTCTTGTTTTTACATTTCGTAAAAAACGATTGTATGCTTCGCGATCCTCTGGCGCAACATTTTCAAAATCAAAATGAATATCACGCATATTATACTTCTCAGCTGTTTGTAGAATATTAGTAATAAATTTGTTTTGAATGGTAGCACTCCGTAAAAAAATAGAGGCTAATTCAGCACTGAAATTGCCGTTTTCAATATTTGTAATCACGAGCATAGGAATCGTTTGACCTTGCACAGCAATTTGAGCAATTCTTGCAGTTTCAGTTGGTTCTTTTAAGGTTCCGTCGCGCAATGCTTCAAAGCTAAAATAGGCTAAATATGTGAGATAAGGAATAATAGCCCGTGTGGCATTCACTAAACTTTCTTTAATTGGAATAGTAGAAGGCTGCAAATAGGCAATAGATTCTATTGCTCGTTTTGAGCCTTTTGGAATGTATAACTGCTGGCCGACGTGAAGAATGGATTTTAATGACAAGTTATTTACTTTTGCTAAGCTCGCAAGAGGAACGTTATATGTTTGAGAAATTCGGTAAAGGCTGTCTCCAGGTTGTACGTAATAGTTATTCCCTTTCGTATTTACAATTAGTGCCTGACCGACAACAAGTGTTTCAGCTGGATTAAGTCCATTGTCTTTTACAATTTCTTCAGGTGTAGTGCCGTATTTTGACGCTAAGCTATATACGCTATCACCGCTACGAACGGTTACAATTTGAATCATATACTCGCTCCTTTCAGTAAAAAGATCCATCGTTTCTATTTTATTTTTGATTTCACTGTATTATGATTAAATGTATGCGAGGAAACAGAAGTGAGAAGGAGATTGTGATATGTTTGTAGCAGAACACGAAATTGAGATCCGCTATGCGGAAACAGATCAAATGGGTGTGGTGTATCACTCAAATTATTTAGTATGGCTGGAATTAGGGCGTACAAAATTAATACAAGAATTAGGGTTTTCATATATTGAAATGGAGAAAGAAGGCGTTATTTCTCCCGTATTAGATTTGCAAATTTCATATCGGAAAGCAATGCGTTATGGAGAAAAAGCAATTGTGAAAACATGGATTGACTCAGTTAGTCCACTTCGTGTTATTTACGGATATGAAATTTATAATGGTGATGGAGACCTTTGTATTACCGCTACAACAACAAATATTTGTGCGAAAAAAGAGGGTTTTCGTCCTGTATCTTTTAAGAAATTATATCCTGAGTGGTATGCGAAATATGAAGAAATTAAGAAAAAATAAAAAAGTGTGGCCCTGGGCCACACTTTTTTATTTTTCATAATTAAATTGAGGGAAGTCGTCACCGTCGTTAAGTGTAACGGATAAGTCATGTCCATCAAAGAACCATTCATCATCCGATTCAACGAAGAAAGTAATGCCTTCTTCTTGGATTTGAACAGCAGGGTGTGCAAGATCGTCTTTACGAATTCCTAAAGAAAGTCCTTTTTGAACAGTGCTACAACCACCATATTGTACGAAAAAGCGAAGTGTATCGCCAGATTGTAAGTTTAATTCATCTTTATACCAATTTACTGCTTCTTTTGTTACGGAAAGATTCATGTATAGTTCCTCCAAGTTATGTTGCTTTTTCTTTAGTATAAAAAATAACGCAAAAAGACGCTATTAATATGCTTTGCGTTTTCTTTTTGCGTTATGTGGGTCACAACCTTACTTTTGTTTCTTTGTTAAATTTGCTTTTGGTTCAGTTTTATTTATAATTCGTCCAATATTTGCACGGTGTCTATAAATAACCATACCAGCTAATAAACACATCGCAACAATGAAGATTTTATCCCCGTCAATAATTGATGCAATAACAGCTACGATTGCTGTTACCATAGAAGAAAGCGATACGTATCTCGTTGTAAATAGCAGGGTGAAAAAGACAACGGCTAATATTACAAAAATAATTGGCGCGTAGCATAAGAGTACTCCAGCAGAAGTTGCAACTGCTTTTCCGCCGCGGAATTTTGCAAAAATCGGATATACATGTCCAAGAACTGCAGCTAATCCAAACCAAAGGGGATGGATATCTAAGGCGAAAATTAACGGCAGTGCTGTCGCTAACGTTCCCTTTAAAATGTCAGCAATTGTAACGATAAAACCTGCTTTTTTCCCTAGCGTCCGAAATGTATTCGTTCCTCCTAAATTACCGCTACCATGCTCGCGAATGTCGATTCCGTAACCAATTTTTCCTACAACAAGTGCAAATGGAATCGAGCCAAGCAAATAGGCAACGATAAATAAAAGATATGTAATAAGCATAAGTTCAGTCTCCTTTATTCAAATGTGTTGATAAAGGGTAAAAAGAGTTTTTCCCGTATATTGTACCATACATTTGTAAAGAGCACATTTCTTTTTTGTAAATGAAAAATTCAAAGTTTCTTAAAAAAACTTTCACAGGAATGTTACATTTCTCACAGATTGATTAGAACTATATGTTGTATCATTTTGTTAGTGAATTAACAAGATATTGTTGGGGGTTTGAAAAATGATGAAACAAAGTGCGCGTGGAGAAGAATTAATAAAGATTTTTGAAACAATTGTCCACGGGAATGAGCAAGATTTAATGCAAGAAAATGCAAATGTTGACGGACGATCTCCAATGGGAATGATGGGAACATTTGCATCTGAGAGCGCCAAATATTATGCAATGGAACAGTTACTTTCTGAAGAAGTAAAAAAAGCAATCAATCAAAATATATTATACCCACATGATTTAGACTTTTATGCGACAGGTACGACAACATGTTCGCAAATTCCTTTAGCACAAATGCTTGAAAAAGGATTTCATACCGGGCATGGACATATGAGACAACCACAAGATATTAAAAGCGCGTTGGCGCTTTCTTCGATTATTTTTCAGGCAAACCAGAACATGCAGCACGGCGGTCAATCATTTGCCTTATTTGATATTGATTTAGCACCGTATGTGAGAAAAACATTTGAGAGAAATAAGAACAGATTAGGGGCGTATCCGTTAACAAAAGAGCAAGTAGAAGAATTTGCATGGAAGGAAACAGAAAACGATACGTATCAAGCTTGTGAAGCGTTTATTCATAATTCTAATAGTATGCATAGCCGGGGAGGTGGGCAAGTTCCGTTTATCTCTATTAACTACGGAACGGATACATCGAAAGAAGGAAGATTATTAATTAAGCAATTATTACGAGCGACGCAGGCTGGATTAGGAAAAGGTGAAACACCTATCTTCCCTATCCAAATCTTTAAGCTGAAAAAAGGTGTCAATTTTGAAGAGAGTGATCCGAACTATGATTTGTTTGAATTGGCATTAGAAACGACTGCTGAGCGGTTGTTCCCGAATTTTTCATTTTTAGATGCGCCATTTAATGCAGCGCATTATGATGGTCGTCCAGAAAGCGAAGTATGTTATATGGGCTGTCGTACGCGTGTTATGTCTAATATTCATGGGGAAGAGACCGCAATTGGAAGAGGGAACTTATCGTTTACTTCTATTAACTTAGTGAAATTGGCATTGATTAGCGGTTCAAAAGAAGCATTTTTTGAAGCTTTACATTATTATGTGGATCTTGGCATTTGTCAACTATTAGAAAGATTTGCTTACCAGTGTACCAAAAAGGCAAGAGATTTTCACTTTTTATATTCACAAGGAGTATGGCGGGGCGGAGAAAAACTGCATCCTGAAGATTCTGTTGCTGAAATTTTGAAACAAGGAACGTTAAGTATTGGTTTTATCGGTCTTGCAGAATGTTTAGTTGTTTTAACAGGAAAACATCATGGGGAAGATAAAGAATCATGGGATCTTGGAAATGAAATTGTGACCTTTATGAGAGAGAAGATGGATCAGGCCGCGGAAGAACACAGGCTGAATTTCTCTTTAATTGCAACTCCTGCGGAAGGATTATCAGGCAAGTTTGTGAAAAGAGATCGAGATGAATTTGGAATCATTAGTGGTGTGACAAACCATAATTATTATACAAATTCGTTCCACATACCCGTTTATTACCGGGTTCAAGCAATTGATAAAATACGTTTAGAAGGGCCATTTCACGCACTTTGTAATGGCGGACACATTACGTATATTGAATTAGATGGAGCGGCAGTTCATAATCAAAAAGCATTAAAACAAATTGTGCAGGCAATGGCAAAGTATGGAGTAGGATATGGATCAATTAATCATCCAGTTGATCGTTGTAAGTGCTGTGGTTACCATGGGGTCATCGAAAATGAATGTCCAAGTTGTGGAAACGAGAATGAGAATGAAATAGAACGGATTCGCCGGATAACGGGATATCTGGTAGGAGATATGTCGAAATGGAATAGTGCAAAACGCAGTGAAGAAGCGGATCGGGTGAAGCATAAATGAAAGTAATGAATATTATTCATGATAGTGTTGTAGACGGGGAAGGGTTGCGGACAGTCGTATTTTTTGCGGGCTGTCCGCATCGCTGTTTAGGGTGTCATAATCCTAAGTCGTGGAACCTTTGTAATGGTACTGAAATGACTACAGAAGAAATTATAAAAGAGATTGCTAAAAATCCGCTTACTGATGTAACATTTTCAGGTGGAGATCCATTTTTTCAAGCTACTGAAGTGAAGATGGTAGCAAAAGCGGTAAAGGCTTTGAAAAAAAACTTATGGATTTACACAGGTTATACGTTAGAAGAGATACAGAGTTCTCAAAATAATGATATGATAGAATTGTTACATTATGGAGATGTTCTGGTCGATGGAAGGTTTGAACTTGAAAAAAGAGATTTAACACTTCCATTTCGCGGAAGCTCCAATCAACGTATGATTCGATTGAAAGAGTAAAAAGGCGGGATAGGTCAGATGAATAAAACGGTATTACTTGTTGAAGACGAAAGAAGATTACGTGAAATTGTTAGTGATTATTTTCGCAATGAAGGTTTTGAAGTGATAGAAGCTGAAGATGGAAAACAAGCGTTAGAATTATTTGCTGAACATACAATTGATTTAATTATGTTAGATATTATGTTACCAGAAATAGATGGTTGGTCTGTTTGTCGCCGCATTCGAAAAGAGTCAGCAGTACCAATTATTATGCTTACAGCACGTTCTGATGAAGATGACACATTGCTAGGCTTTGAGCTTGGGGCTGATGAGTATGTAACAAAGCCTTTTAGTCCAAAAGTATTAGTTGCGAGAGCGAAAACTTTGTTAAAGCGCGCTGATGGGGCAGTAGGGGTGGCAGAAGAGAATGCACTTTCTATGGCAGGAATCGATGTGAATCGTCTTTCGCGTACAGTATCGGTAAACGGAGAAGAAATTATATTAACACATAAAGAGTTTGAACTTCTTGTTTATTTAATGGAGAATAAAGGAATCGTATTATCACGCCAACATTTATTAGATCAACTTTGGGGATATGATTATTATGGTGATGATCGTACTGTCGATACACATATAAAAAAGTTGCGTAATAAGTTAGGTGACAAAGCAAAACATATCGGAACTGTCATTCGAGTTGGATATAAGTTCGAGGAATAGTTCTTAAATACTATGTAATACAAATTGAAAAAACGATAGAAAATCTTTCTTTTTGGTTGGAAGAGAGGATTCGCCCCCCATGGCTAAAAGCGGTCAAATCCTTTTTTAGCCCCATGCCCAAGTAGAAAACAGAGGGAGGAAACGAGTGAAGGTCTCCTTCTGTTCTTCGCAGCAGCAACTTATATGTTGAAAAAATATATAAGTTGGGAATATAGTACATTTACACTCTCTTTTGTAGATGAAAATGTACAAATTATAGATTTTTTGTCTACAATAATGAATAAGAGTATTTTTTTAATTGGATTTCACGATGAGTTCACAAGAAGGACACAAAATGTGACTATACTGAAAATACGAATTCAGCAGAGAGGGGATAGCAATTATGGGATATTATGACGGACCGAATATGAATGAAGAGCATAGTGAAACGAGAGAAGTTAGAAAATCAGGCAGCAAAAAAGGATATTTTTTCACTGGTTTAGTTGGAGCAGTTGTCGGAGCGGTTTCGATTAGTTTTGCAGCTCCGTATATGCCATGGGCAAATGGAAACGGGACAGCTGTTTCATCGCCATTATCTTCTAATTCAAAAGTAGAGGGAACTGTGGTTCCTGTTGTAAATAAAACAAAAGGTGAAACAGATCTACCTGGTATGATCGAAGGAGCGAAAGAGGTTGTTGTCGGTGTAATGAATATGCAAAAAAATATTGATCCATTTGCATTGCAGCCGACAGGACAAGAAGAAGCCCAGGCTGGATCAGGATCAGGTGTAATTTATAAAAAAGCTGGGAATAAGGCTTTGATTGTAACGAATAATCACGTAGTAGATGGAGCAAACAAGCTTGTAGTAAAACTAAGTGATGGTAAAACAGTGGATGCAAAATTAGTTGGGAAAGATCCTTGGTTAGATTTAGCTGTTGTAGAGATTGATGGATCTAATATAAATAAAGTAGCAACGCTTGGTGATTCTAGTAAAATTCGCGCGGGTGAATCTGCAATTGCAATTGGGAATCCATTAGGTTTTGATGGCAGTGTGACAGAAGGAATCATTAGTAGTAAAGAACGTGAAATCCCGGTTGATATTAATGGTGACAAACAGCCAGATTGGCAAGCGCAAGTTATTCAAACAGATGCAGCAATTAACCCAGGGAATAGTGGCGGCGCATTATTTAATCAAAATGGTGAAGTCATTGGAATCAACTCTAGTAAGATTGCGCAGCAAGAAGTAGAAGGAATTGGTTTTGCGATTCCAATTAATGTGGCAAAGCCAGTTATTGAATCTCTTGAAAAAGATGGAACGGTCAAACGTCCAGCAATGGGAGTTGGGGTGGCATCGCTTGAAGATTTACCACCGTATGCATTAGGGCAATTAAAGTTACCAAAAGATGTTACAAATGGCGTTCTCTTAAGTAAAATTTATTCCGTTTCACCAGCTGAAAAGGCAGGACTTGAGCAATATGATGTTGTTGTAGCGTTAGATGGACAAAAAATTGAAAATGCGCTTCAATTCCGTAAATATTTATATGAAAAGAAAAAAGTAGGCGACAAAATTGAAGTTACATTCTATCGAAATGGTGAAAAAATGACGAAAACAGCTACATTAGCTGATAACTCTGCTGCGACGAATTAATAAAGAAAGTCTCTTTCGTGTTGAAAGAGACTTTCTTTATCGGCTATACTAAAGGAATAGGAGGGATTTACTATGACAATTGAAAACCCAACTCGTACGGAAATTGGTGAAGTATTGAAAAATAGCAAAATTATCGCGGTTGTTGGATTATCCGACAAACCAGAACGTACATCATATATGGTTTCAAAAGCGATGCAGGATGCAGGATATCGTATTATCCCAGTAAACCCGGTCATAGATGAAGTGCTAGGGGAAAAAGCTGTTCCGTCATTAAAAGATATTAAGGAGCATGTTGATATCGTTAATATATTCCGTCGTTCTGAATTTTTAATGGACATTGCGAAGGAATTTGTAGAGATTGATGCGGATATTTTTTGGGCACAATTAGGAGTACAGGATGAAGATACATATAAATTTTTAAAGGAAAAGGGCTATACTGTTATTATGGATCGTTGTATTAAAGTAGAACACGCCATGACACGGTAGTATAGACAGTGTAAACGAAAGGTTGATTCAGCTCAGAGGGAATTACTTGAAAACTGGGCAGATGAACGAGGTGTTCATCATGAGATTTTTTAAAGGCTGTTTTTGGGGATTGCTACTTGTTATCCCATTTTGGATAATTGTCATTTGGCTAATTGCCAAATGGTGGAGTATGTAATTTGGAATACATATCCATTTCTCGTTGACAAACGATTATTTTTCTGAAATAGTAGCCTAGAGGAATCCTTGTGAAAAAACAAGGATTTTTCTATTGAAAATGGTATATAAAAGACATAACATAACTTGCCAAAAGTATGGTTAAGGCGTTATTCTATAATAGAAACATATGTTCTGATTTGATTAGGAAAGGGGCAAGGAGTTTGGCAAAGCATCAGTTTCAATATAACGAAGATGCAATTCAGGTGCTCGAAGGCCTTGAAGCTGTTCGAAAACGCCCAGGTATGTATATCGGGAGTACGGACAGCCGTGGATTGCATCATTTAGTATACGAAATAGTAGATAACTCCGTTGATGAAGCATTAGCGGGATTTGGCGACGAAATTTCTGTCGTAATACATAAAGATAATAGTATTAGTGTGATTGATAAAGGGCGCGGGATGCCTACGGGAATGCATAAGCTTGGAAAACCTACACCTGAAGTGATTTTAACTGTACTTCATGCAGGAGGTAAGTTTGGACAAGGCGGATATAAAACAAGTGGCGGTTTACATGGTGTTGGTGCATCGGTTGTTAATGCTTTATCAGAGTGGCTCGTTGTAACCATTAAACGTGATGGGAATATATATGAGCAACGTTTTGAAAATGGCGGTGTTCCTGTAACGACACTAGAGAAAATCGGGAAAACAAAGCAATCTGGAACAACGATGCATTTTAAACCAGATCCATCTATTTTCAGTACAACTAATTATAACTATGAAACGTTATGTGAGAGATTGCGTGAATCTGCATTTCTGTTAAAAGGTATGAAAATTACTATAAAAGATGAACGAAATGATTTAGAAGATATTTTTCATTATGAAACAGGAATTGAAGCTTTTGTTTCTTACTTAAACGAAGAAAAGGATTCTATCCATCCCGTTGTATACTTCGCTGGTGAACAAAATGGAATTGAAGCAGAACTTGCATTTCAATTTAATGATGGTTATTCAGAAAACATCCTTTCATTCGTAAACAATGTGCGTACGAAAGATGGTGGGACGCATGAAGCTGGATTTAAAACGGCGATGACGCGTGTTTTCAATGAATATGCGCGTAAAGTCTCATTATTAAAAGAAAAAGATAAAAACTTAGAAGGTACAGATATCCGCGAAGGGTTAGCAGCAATTGTTTCTGTACGTGTGCCGGAGGATTTACTGCAATTTGAAGGTCAAACAAAAGGGAAGCTTGGTACAAGTGAAGCCCGTTCATCTATAGATGCAGTTGTTTCAGAACACTTAGCGTACTTTTTAGAAGAAAATCCAGATGTAGCAACTCTTCTTGTGAAAAAAGCGATTAAAGCAGCGCAAGCGCGTGAAGCAGCACGAAAAGCAAGAGAAGAAGCGAGAACTGGTAAAAAGAAAAAACGTTCGGAAGGAACATTGAGCGGGAAGTTAACACCTGCGCAGTCACGTAATCCACAAAAGAACGAACTATATTTAGTAGAGGGTGACTCTGCTGGTGGTTCTGCAAAACAAGGTCGTGATCGCCGTTTCCAAGCAGTTTTGCCACTCAGAGGTAAAGTAATTAACACGGAAAAGGCAAAACTAGCTGATATTTTTAAGAACGAAGAGATTAATACGATTATTTATGCAATTGGCGGTGGTGTTGGAAACGAGTTTGTAGTCGAAGATATTAATTATGATAAAGTTGTAATTATGACCGATGCTGATACAGATGGTGCGCATATTCAAGTGTTACTACTTACATTCTTCTATCGTTATATGAAGTCGTTAATTGAAGCGGGTAAAGTGTTCATTGCTCTTCCACCTTTATATAAAGTAAGTAAAGGAAAAGGAAAAAGCGAAGTAATTGAATACGCATGGTCAGATGAAGAGTTAGATGATGTGACGAAAAAAGTCGGTAAAGGATATATGTTGCAGCGCTATAAAGGTCTAGGCGAAATGAACGCGGATCAGTTGTGGGAAACAACAATGAATCCAGAGACGCGTACGCTCATTCGCGTGAAAATCGATGATGCAGCAAGAGCTGAACGCCGCGTTACGACGTTGATGGGTGATAAAGTAGAACCACGCCGTAAATGGATTGAGCGAAATGTACAATTCGGTATGCAAGAAGAAGGAAATATTTTAGAAAATGAAATGATTATGGAGACGGAGGTGGAATAACATGCAAGCAGAGAAGTTTCATGACCTCCCGCTTGAAGACGTGTTAGGCGATCGCTTTGCACGTTACAGTAAATATATTATTCAAGACCGCGCGCTTCCAGATGCGCGTGACGGTTTAAAACCAGTACAACGTCGTATTTTATATTCCATGTATGTAGAAGGAAATGTACATGATAAGCCGTTTCGTAAATCGGCTAAAACAGTTGGTAACGTTATTGGTAATTATCACCCACATGGTGATTCTTCTGTATATGAGGCGATGGTGCGCTTAAGCCAAGATTGGAAAGTACGTAACGTATTAGTTGAAATGCATGGCAATAATGGTAGCGTGGATGGTGATCCAGCGGCAGCGATGCGTTATACGGAAGCTCGTCTATCACCGATTGCCTCTGAGTTACTACGTGATATTGATAAAGAAACAGTAGAATTTGTATCAAACTTTGATGATACGAGTGAAGAACCAGTTGTCCTGCCGGCGATGTTCCCGAATCTATTAGTAAATGGTTCAACAGGAATTTCAGCTGGTTACGCAACTGAGATTCCACCGCATCATCTTGGTGAAGTAATCGATGCTACAATGATGCGTATTGATAAACCTAATAGTACGGTAGATGACTTATTAACGGTTATTAAAGGACCTGATTTCCCAACAGGTGGTATTATTCAAGGGATTGATGGGATTAAAAAAGCGTATGAAACAGGAAAAGGAAAAATCATCATTCGCGGAAAAGCAGAAGTTGAAACGATTCGTGGTGGTAAACAACAAATTGTTATTACAGAAATTCCATATGAAGTCAACAAGGCGAATTTAGTAAAAAAAATGGACGAATTACGTCTAGATAAAAAACTGGATGGGATTGCTGAAGTCCGTGATGAGACAGATCGTACAGGTCTTCGTATTGTTGTGGAATTAAAAAAGGAAGCAAACGCAGAAGGTATTTTAAATTACTTATATAAAAATACTGATTTACAAATTCCATATAACTTCAATATGGTAGCCATAAATAATCGTCGTCCGACACTTATGACTTTACCAAAGATTTTAGATGCGTACATTGGACATCAAAAAGAAGTTGTTACACGTCGTTCAGAATATGAACTTAGAAAAGCAGAAAACCGTCAGCATATTGTAGCAGGTTTAATGAAAGCATTATCGATTTTAGATGAGGTAATTGAAACAATTCGAGCATCTAAAGATAAACGTAATGCTAAAGATAATTTAAGTGCAAAATTTGGATTTACAGAAGCGCAAGCGGAAGCGATCGTATCACTGCAATTGTATCGTTTAACGAATACAGATATTACCGCACTGGAGAAAGAAGCAGAAGAACTGCAAAAGAAAATTTCAGAATTACAGGCGATTTTACAAAGTGAGAAAAAGCTTCTGCAAGTTATTAAAGCGGACTTAAAAAGAGTAAAGAAAACGTATAGCGATCAACGCCGTGCTGTTATTGAAGAAGAAATTGAAGAAATTAAAATTGATGTGGAAGTTATGATTCCACAAGAAGATGTCATCGTTACTGTAACGAAAGAAGGGTATGTGAAACGAACAGGCTGGCGTTCACATAATGCATCGAACGGGAAAGACTTCGGTATGAAAGAGGGCGACATCTTACTCGAACGTTTCGATACAAACACAACAGAAACAGTTCTTTTATTCACGAATAAAGGAAACTATATTTATCTTCCAGTATATGAGATGCCAGATATTCGTTGGAAAGATTTAGGCCAGCACGTAGCGAATATTGTTTCGCTTGAACGAGATGAGACGTTAATTTGGGCAACGGTTGTACCGAGTTTTGAGGAAGAAAAACGTTTCGTAGTGTTTGTAACGCGAAATGGTATGATTAAGAAAACGGAACTAAATCAGTATAAAGTTCAGCGCTATTCAAGGGCGTTCGTTGCTGTAAACTTGAAAAAAGATGATGAAGTTGTGGATATATTCGCAACAGACGGAACAAGTGATATTGTTCTTGCAACGCATGGTGCATATGCACTTATCTTCAGCGAAGAAGAAGTAAGTCCAGTTGGTGTAAGAGCAGCTGGTGTAAAAGCGATTAATTTAAAAGAAGATGACTATGTTGCTTCTGGTAAGCCGTTAAATAGTGAAAAAGATCAATTGATTCTTGTCACGCAGCGAGGCGCGGTTAAGCGATTGAAAGCTTCTGAAATTGAGAAATCAACAAGGGCGAAGCGCGGCCTTGTTATCTTTAAAGAGTTAAAACGTAATCCGTACCGTATTGTTGGTATTGAAATTGTTCGAGATGATGAACTTGTTTATATGAAAACAGAAAAACAGATTGTCGAAGAAATAGATCCAAAAGCATTCCGTAATAAAGACCGCTATAGTAACGGTAGTTTAGTACTAGATGTTACGGATACAGGTGAAGTGGTCGAAACGTGGACGAAGAAGCGGATAGAGTGAATAAACGATAGTAAGAATTTCAATTAAATATACTCATCTTATTAGTGAAACCCATGTTCTATATAGAACATGGGTTTCTTGGAGTAGTAGGGTTTTAAACTCACCACGATTCTAATTTTTTTAGTTTTTTCATGAAAGTAAACCAAAAAGAATTAGGATGAAAAATAAAGGTAATTATATATTGATTGAAAGAAGGGAAGTATAGTATGTCACCGCCCTATTAGGACTATGAGGTACTCTCGAAAATATATTGTTTTAAGTTATAACTTTTTATTAAAATCTTAGACTGTTGTGAAGCATAAAAAAGCACGATTCTTTCTGTGAAGATATATAGAAAAAAGAGTGCTTTTTTCTATTATTTTTAAAATCCCTGTTGCACACAATAAATATCTTTAATTTTAGCTATAATTTCATCAACAGCGTATAAAAGTTCTTCTTCGCTTAAATAGGGACTAATTGATATACGAATAGAACTATTAGCTTCTTCTTTTGATAATCCAATCTCTTGTAATACATATGACGGTTCTAAGCTGTTTGAATTACAAGCAGATCCCGAAGAAATAGAAACAGTTCTCATACCTGCTATAAGTGTTTCTGAACTAATATTTGGGATCATTATATTTATGATATGAGGTATGCTATTTTCCATACATACATTTACGCGAGAAAGGGGTATTTCTTGTTGAATTTGATTTATAACAATTGTTCTTAATTTCAGTGCTTTTTCATAATTCTCTTTTAGTTCTAATATAGCTATATCACTTGCTACGCCCATACCAGCTATTAGTGAAGTTGGTAATGTTCCACTGCGTAAATATGTTTGTTCGCCTCCAAATAATAAAGGACGGAAATATTCCTGTTTGTGCTGGTTTACATATAAAATGCCTATACCTTTTGGTCCATAAATTTTATGTCCCGATAATGATAAAGCATCTATATCCAATTCTTTCACATCTATTGGTATTTTTCCAAAAGCTTGAACAGCATCTACATGTATCAATGTTTTATACTTTCTGCATAAAGCAGAGATTTCATTGATAGGTTGAATTGTTCCCACCTCGGAATTAACATATGCAAAACTAACAACCCTTGTATCATCATCTAATAAGCGTCTCAATGAATCTAAGCAAATGGTTCCATCACGTTTAATGTCCACATATTTTACGATAATACCTCTTCTTTGTAACTCTTTTCCAACCTCTAAAATCGATTTATGGTCTATAGGTGAGAGAATTACATTTACAGGTTCTTTTTCATGATAATCAATTGCTCCTAACAATGCCAAGTTGTTACTTTCTGTTGCTCCCGAAGTAAATATTATTTCTTCTTTATGAGCACCAATAGAAATTGCAATCTTACTTTTCGCTTGATACACCGCATACTGTGCTTTTTTTCCCATCACATGCTGAGATGAAGGATTTGCAAATTCTGTTTTCATGTACTTTTCTACCACTTCGATCACCTTATTATGACATGGAGTAGTAGCAGCATAATCTAAGTACACCTGTCTCATAAGCATTGCCCTCCTTTATCACGAAGAAAACACAGAGAAATTAACGGTTTTTTCATAGATTTCTTCTTTTGACATTTCACCACTTCCACCAGGATCCGCAACAATAACTTTCATCCCGGTTAAATTATATAGATTAAGAGCAATTTCAATACCTGTACGTACTGGTTGGTAACATTCTCCAGGTGCGAATAATAACAATGCTCTATAACCTGCCTTATGTACCTCAGCTATCATTTCTGTAATTTCTCCTGCACATCCAGTTACACCACAACTAATTAATGTTTTATAATTTCCATCCGCATCTACAAATGATACTTCGGATTGATTTTCTCGATCGTTTAGCATTCTTTTTTCTAATTTTCCTTCTTTTACTAGCTTACTAGCACTTTTTTGAAATCTATATTTAAGCCAAGTTTCAGGGAAAAAGATCGGATTTTTTCGGCTAGACAAGATACTCTGTTGATTAAAGTGCTTACTCTTTTCTAAACTTGTAACGTAAGCTTCTGGAATTTCTGTATATCTCTCATAAAACTCTTTACGAAGATCACTAACGCTTGTATTTGTAGATGGAACATATTGCCAATCATTAATTAATAGTAGATATTTAATGTCTCTAAATTGTTCATAAAATTGCTCGCCTAATTGAATTCCGATATTCCACGTGTATAAAGGGAATATACCTACTCTACGTGAAATCCTTTCTTTCATCACATCTGTTTTCTGTTCTTCGATAATTCCAGGAGTTAAGCTATTTGTTTCTTCATCAAAAAAGAGCATAAAGTGCCCTGACATAATTACTAATTCTTCTTGAGTAGTATTTTTTAATTCTTCACTGATTAACTTGATCATCTCTTCTTCTGATGCAACTAATTGATGAATTCCTTTCTTTTTTACATTCATTGAATTCGACATATGTTACCCCCTTAAAATGTATGGAGGCAGTGCTTGGATTTGAACCAAGGAATTAGGTTTTGCAGACCTATGCCTTACCACTTGGCTACACTGCCATCATATAGAGTTTAGATGCTAATTTGAAACTTGTTTATCACGTTGTTCATAGTATCATTCTAAAAAAATAATCGTCAATAATATTCTGAATATAATTATTTTTCTCAACATCAAAATTAATACCTAGAAAGTTTATTGAAAATATAAGCATTCAAATAAAATAAAGAAATATGCAAGATATTTTAAAATAATAGTGTTTTTGAAGGATAAGAAGCATAACCATAAAAAAAATTTTTTTATTCTATGGTTGACGATTCAGTATAAATTTCTCAAAAGATAATCAATTTTTTATTTTGCAAATATAAGATGCTACATGCTATTGTTAGTTATGATTTTTAGAAATTCTTGTTTTCTAAAAGAGCCGATTTATTATATACGAGTTTTCAATCAAAGAGTAATTAACTATAAAATCATCATACATACAAGATCTTTCAACTCATAAAGGCTTAAGAGCTTATGCTATGTAACCCAGTTGAATATCAAAATAATAACAAGCAACATGCTAAATAAAGCTTGTAATACTAACAATTTAGTGAGAAAGGAATCCAATATGTCCAAACAAACAATTGCTTATATTCAAATGTCATTTGCAATGGTTGCAATTGGAAGTTTTGTTATTGTTAATAAGTACATTATTAAAGAACTTCCTATATTTATTGCTTCAGAGCTTAGATTACTAATTGCTTCCTTAATATTACTTCCTTTATTTTTATATAAAGGTGAAAAAATGCCTAAACTAGTAAAAAAGGATTACATTATATTTTTTCTTCAAAGTTTTATAGGTGTGTTTTTATTTAGTGTTTGCACATTATATGGTTTAAAACAAACAACAGCTTTAGATAGCGGTATTATTATGAGTTGCACGCCTGCAATAATGGCTTTAATCTCTTATTTTTTTCTAAAAGAAAGATTAGGAATGAATAAAATAGGAGGGATTCTATTAACTATTTTAGGTACATTGTCTATCAATGTTTTTGGTCAACTTTTAAATTTTAATGTAGGCTCGCACTCATTAACAGGAAATATGTTAATCTTCTGCGCTGTGATTGGAGAAGCAATTTTCTTTTCTTTTGGGAAATTAATTTCTACGCCTTTAAGACCTTTAACAATGACAACAATTATGAGTTTGACAGGTGCGATATTATTTTTACCTTCTGCGATATATCAATCCTTAAATTTTAACTTTTTTACTGTATCTCCATTGGCGTGGTTACTCGTATTATATACAGGAGTTGTAATTACTGTATTAGCTGTTCTATTAATGAATCAAGGATTAGAAGTAGTATCAGCGGGGACAGCGGCAGTATTTACAGCTTTAATGCCTATAAGCACAGTGATTTTATCAGCTTTTATATTACATGAACCTCTCTTCTGGTATCATATTTTTGGAATGGTATTGGTTATTTCGGGTATTTTTGTTATCACGAACTCTTCAAATGAAAGTAAAGAAATGTTTGAAAGAAGCAGACACGAAAATATGTAACAATAAATTTTCTCAATATAAGATTGCATATATTGTTGGTTTTAATATTCAAAAAAATACATTGTTAATTTACAATAATTTAAGAAGTGTAGAACAGTAATAAATATATGAACTATATTCTGTAATAAAGGAGCCCATAAATGAAAAAAGTATATTCCTTTTTAATGACTGTATCTGTATGTATATTTATATCTGCTTGTTCTAATCAAACGAATTCTGAAAAAGAGGTAGAATCTGATACGAAAAAAGCTCCAATAGCTGAAACGAATGTGAAAGCAAAGCCTTATACAGAGCCATTAACACAAGTAGGACAAGAAGCAAAGCATCCACTTGGAACAGTGGTTCTAAAGCAATTAAGTGAGCCCAATACAATGATAGAAGCAGGGCCTCTTCATATTCGAGTAGAGAGAATTAAGGTAATTCAGAGTACAGAAGTAAGTGAAATTGGGAAATACAACTTAAAAGAAAGAGGACTAAGTACAGAGCAAATGAATGCAATACAATTTACAACTACTTTAGAGAATACTTCAGATCAAGTACTGGATTTGGAACAAGGGCCTTTTAAAACACTTATTTTAAGTAATGGTGAACAAGTAGATGTATATAAAATGAATGCTGATCTGAAAAGTCGAAGCTTAAATGCTAAGGAAAAAATGAAGCTTACACTTATCTGTTTCTTATCTCAAGCTCCAAACAATATTACATCTGTAAAAGTAATTACCGATGTGGTACGAGATCAACAAACAAAAAATGAGGTAAGCGCAGTAACTACTACTGAGATTACTATGTAAAAAAGAAAACAGCCCGATGAGGCTGTTTTCTTATTTTTTAATTAAAAAGCGCAGTATCCAACAACTGGCTTGGATGAACCAGTTTTAATGAAATAGTCAGGAGCATAGCCTTGATCTAACTCACCACCATAGCCATTATCATCTACAAAATCCCAAACCTTACTTCCCATATAAGATTCGCCATTCACATAGCAATATAACCAAAGTTTAGTGCCATCTGGAATGTTTGATTCAGTCCGTAGGCCATTTATGGTCGGAGTCGTGCGAAGATCTAGCCCAGAACCCGTTTTTTGTACCGGATAAAAAGCAGCTTCCGTTACCGTTTGACTTGCAAATAAAACTGAACCTGCTACTGCTACTGAAGCAATTGATAATGCAACTTTTTTAAACATACGTGTTACCTCCTAATAAATTATATTTTATTGCAAATGGGGAATCCCCCTCATACTTAACAAGTAAAAAATTAAATTGTATTCAATATTGGTAAGCATGAGGGAGATTCCCTTTACTTCTCTATAAATTAATAGAATATAGGTTTGAAAAAATAGTGTTTTAGTAAAATGAAAATTCTTATTTGTTGTTTTCAAACCATGTTTGAAACGTTTGGAAGGACTGTTCACCTAATATACGGTTCATTTCCTTCCCGTCTTTGTAAGAGATAATTGTAGGGGTTCCTTTTATTTGAAACATATCCCAACCTTGTTTATACTCTTCTAGATTCAAAACTTGCATATCAATATTCATATTTTTTGCCATAGGAACTACAATTGGTGAAATCCTTTGGCAATGCGGACAGGTCGTTTTGTAGAAATAAACTATTTTTGTTTTTTGATTTGATAGATCTTGTTGTAATTGTTCGGAGGTAATTTGGTTTTTATAATAATCTACCTCCTCAGTACTTGTGGTTTTTTCACTTTTTGTTCCTTTATTGGTTAGAATAAAAATAAGTGTAAATATTGATAAAATAGTAATAATGAAAAAAAGCATTTTTTTCATATACTGTTTCTCTCCTTGCTTATTTTAATAAGAATAAAGCAACAAATAATAATAAGAAGAAAGGCTATTAGAGCGAGAAATGGGATTGTAATAAATCCGAACCAATCTAAATAATCTCCTGTGCAAGGTATTCTCCCACATGATGTTCCATTTTCAGATAAAAATGGGATTTTTTGAAGGGAATAGTGATAGGCAGCTATACATGCGCCAAGGATAGCGAGAACCAAACTATAAACCCCAATTCTATAATCTTTCCGTATAATAGCTGTTCCTAGTAAAAGAACGAGTGGATACATGAGAATACGTTGATACCAGCATAATGTACAGGGCTCATATTTCATTATTTCAGACAGATACAAACTCCCGAGTGTTGCAATAAAAGAAACAGACCAGCTACTAAACAATATGTATTCTAGTTTTTTTTATGTATTGTTCATGACTTCAACCTTTCTTTTTTAAAGATGGAAATAATGTAATAAAGTCCTCTAAGAAAGTAGAATATAAAAAATAAATTTTAAAAATGATTGGCTCAAGAGTTATTATAAATTATGTTTTTGTTTTGTATATTGAGAAAATTTTGATTTTATAAAATCTTATAGAAGAATAAAGTAAATAAGATGAGATAAATTGGAAGTATGCATATCCTTTTTTTGGAGGCTGACTACGCTCATCCAGTAAATATTTTAAAGTGCCCTCAAAACGAAAAATTTTTCTTTACAGCTATTTATAAGAATTCAGCTTGTTTTGTTATTTAGGTGAGTCAATAGATTTATCCCGCTACTTTAGGGCAGTAATACTCCCACCTCAAAATTCGGCGGGAGCTGATAATCAGTGGGGGATGAGAAAAACCCCCACTGATTAAAGTTTCACTTTATTAGTTTGATGGTAATGAGGTTGCTCCTTAAAAAGTCGAAAAAGATGTGAATATACACATCTTTTATAATTCTATTTATCTTCTATACTTTTGTTCCGCTATTTGCGGGTAGTAAGACTCTCAACTCAAAATTTGGCAAGAGCAAAGGGGGAGGTGAGGGTTAATAAGCAGTGAGTATGAAGAAATTCTCACTGCTTAAAGTTTTACGTTATTTTTACTAATCTAAGAATGAGCAAATCGTTATGTAAATAAAATAAAAATTGCTATAATAATTATGAAATCGTTCTCATAAATGGAGGAATTATATGAAAAAAATAGGTGTAGGGATTGTAGGATTTGGATTTTCTAGTACAACATTTCACATCCCTTTATTACAAACGATAGATGAATTTGATATTTGTGCGATTGTATCTTCAAAAGAAGAGGTAGTGAAAGAAGCATTACCAACTGTACAAGTGGTTCAAACGATTGGAGAATTAGTAAAACGAGATGATATAGACCTTGTTGTTATTACATCACCAAATACAACGCATTTTCCATTTGTGAAAGAAGCTATTTTACATGGTAAACATGTTGTTGTAGAAAAACCTTTCGTTGTTTCAATTGAAGAGGGAGAAGAACTTATTAGATTGGCGAAAGAGCATAATGTTTTTGTTAGTGTGTATCATAATCGCCGTTTTGATAATGACTTCTTAACAATAAAGAAATTAATTGAGGAGAAACAAATTGGAAATGTGTATGCATATGAAGCGCATTTTGATCGTTTCCGTCCTCATGTGCGTAATCGTTGGCGTGAAAAGAACTTACCAGGGTCAGGGATTTTATATGATTTAGGATCGCATTTAATCGACCAAGCATTACATTTATTTGGAAAACCAGATGCTGTTAGTGCGGATGTAGTAAAGCAAAGACCTGGGGCAGAAACAGATGATTATTTCCATATTGTACTTCACTATGGAATCAAGCGTGTCGTGTTACATAGTAGTAGTTATGTGAAACATGCAGGACCTCACTTTAGTGTTCATGGAGATAAAGGTTCGATTGTGAAATATGGTATGGATTCACAAGAAGAGCAATTAAAAGCCGGTATGAAGCCAGGGGATATTGGATATGGAGAAGATCAGGAAAGTCAGTTTGCGGTTTTAGAAACAGAAGAAGAGACAAAGCATATTCCAACAGAAGTAGGATGCTATGAAATGTATTACAAAGGGATTCGAGATAGCATATTAAATGGTCTACAGCCTCCAGTAACAGCGGAGGAAGGGTTGCAAGTAATTCGAATGATTCAAGCTGCTATTGAAAGTAGTGAAACAGGTAGGGTTATTTCATTATAAATAAAAAAGACACGATTTCGTGTCTTTTTTTGATGAGTTTCGTGGTTGAAATTATATGTTAGATTCGTTTAGAGAAATTTTTTTAATATTTGTTAAAAAAATTTTTAATTGCTTCTAGCTGTATATTATGACTACAATGCTCACAAGTGTATTTTCCATTGCTATTTTCTTTAAAGAGTTTGTATATTTTAGTTCCTTCATATGCTTTAAATATTTGTCTACAGCTCATACAAACCAATTCATAGAACAGTTTATCTTGTGACATATAACATTCCCCCTTGATCTCAATAGCTCAATTCAAACTTGCATTTTCATTTTTGCAAGTCATATTGTCGGGATTAGAAAGTCCATAAAAAAACAACGTAACAATATCTTTTATATGTTTTTTACGATCTCCTTCTAAGAGCTGTGCCCCATAATCTTCACCTAGCTTACTAAACATTTGAATGTATAGTAGCACCATTTCTTTTGAAAGGTTTGGATTAATTTCATTTTTATACTGTGCGTTTTCTAATATCTCGAAAAACCAAGGAAGGACTGTCTCGTGTTGATAACGATATAGAAATTCATGGAGTTCTGGATCTTTTTGAGTTGCTTGCAACAGCATTTCAGGATGAAATAAACTGCCACTTTCCATCTTTCGTAGTATCATTTTATGCATCATATCATGAAATGGCATGTTTTCAGCTGCTATTTCTTGATAGTATTGAAATTCAGTTGTCGTAAATTCTTGAATAAGTTCTCTAAAAAGGGCATCTTTACTTCCAAAATGGTTATAAATTGTCACCTGAGATACTTTAGCCTCTTTTGCAATATCCCCTATTTTTACTTCGTTAAATCCACGTTCTGAAAATAATAACAACGCTGCATCTTTAATAGCTCGTTTTTTCTTTTCTTTTACTTTTTCAAACCCGTTCAATACAATCACCTCACTTAAAATATACAAGAAAATAAAACGGAAAACAATAATTTTGAAATATACGCATATAAATATTTCAAAAAGTTGTTGCCAATGTGATTGGAGAGGAGTACAATAATTTTGAAATATAAACCATTAAATATTTCAATAAATGAGGTGGAATAATGATTTTAGTCCAAAATGTCACAAAACAGTTTTCGAATGGAAAAGGCTTATTTGATATTACTTTTCAAGTAAAAGAAGGTGAAGTTTTTGGTTACCTAGGACCAAATGGTGCAGGGAAATCAACGACAATTCGTAATTTAATGGGATTTATAAAACCAACTGCTGGTCATGCAGAAATTTTTGGGTTAGATTGCTGGAATGAGGCTGCGAAAATTCAAAGAGAAGTTGGTTATTTACCAGGAGAGATTTCTTTTATAGAAGGCATGAATGGATTAGAGTTTTTGAAACTTATGCAAGGTATGAGAGGGATGAAAGATACAAAAAGACGTGATGAACTCATTGAAAGATTACAATTTGATGTGAAAACACCAATTCGAAAAATGTCTAAAGGGATGAAACAGAAAGTAGGAATTGTAGCTGCATTTATGCATGATCCTGAAGTTTTAATTTTAGATGAACCAACGTCAGGTTTGGATCCGCTCATGCAGCAAACGTTTATTGATTTCATACTAGAGGAAAAACAAAAAGGAAAGACGATTCTCATGTCATCTCATATTTTTACAGAAATTGAGCGGACATGTGATCGGGTAGCTATTATTAAGGATGGTCGCCTTGTAACGGTGGAAAACATCCATAATTTACAAGGAATGAGAAGACAAGTAATGGATGTAACGGTCTCGTCACAAGAGGAAATACGTTCTTTGCAAAAGGAAAATTTACAATTTGAAGTGATAAAGGGGAATACAGCATCCGTTATTGTACAGGGGAATTATCAGGAAGTCTTACAAACGCTTGCTCGGTATAATGTGAAAACACTTCAAACGAGAACAATGGATTTAGAACATTTATTTATGCATTATTATGATGCGAAGGAGGGTGTGAAACATGAATAAACAGCTGTTTTTAGCTAGTTTTAAAGAAAATCAAAAAAGTATATGGAGTTATTCGATTGGTGCGGCTCTTTATTTGTGGTTATTAATTTGGATCTTTCCATCGATGGTGTCGGCGAAAGGTTTCAATGAAATAATAGGTGCTATGCCAGATAGTATAAAGAAAATTGTTGGTATGGAATCCCCCATTCAAAATGTAATTGCTTTTTTAGCTGGTGAATATTATGGGATGCTGTTTATTATTATTTTGACAATTTTTAGTGTGACAGTTGCTACGCATGTAATGGCTCGCCATGTAGATAAAGGAGCGATGGCTTATTTGCTGGCAACACCGGTATCTAGAGTGAAAATTGCAATCACACAAGGAGTAGTTCTTATTCTAGGACTATTCATCATTATACTTGCGACGTATGGAGCGGGTGTATTAGGAGCAGAGTGGCTCTTGAAAGAAAATAATTTAAATCAAGAAGTATTCTTCAAAATGAATTTAGTTGGGGGACTGTTGTTTCTTGTAGTCAGTGCCTATTCATTTTTATTCTCTTGTATATGTAATGATGAAAGAAAGGCTCTTAGTCTTTCTGCTAGTGTGACAATTTTATTTTATTTACTAGATATGGTAGGGAAATTAAGCGATAAGCTAGAATGGATGAGAAATATATCATTATTTACGTTGTTTCGGCCAAAAGAAATTGTGGCAGGGACATACAACATATGGCCAGTGAGTGTTGGACTAACTTTTGGCGCGATTTGTATCTTTGCAGTAGCAATTGTGTTATTTAAGAAGAGAGATTTACCACTATAGACAAATAGGATGGAAAAGATAGTTAGTTCCTAAAGGAATAAACTATCTTTTTTCATTTCTAGAAAATTACAAAAAAATGAACCTTTTTCCTTACAAATCCGTCTAATAAGTGTAAAGTTTTATTGAGAGAAATAAAACAGGAGGATAAACAGTGAAAGTAATACCGTTATATAAAACGATAGTAAAGGAAGAGAGTGATGTTTCGTTAGCTAAAAAAGGCAATCATGAAGCATTTGTCTCTTTAATACATACACATAAAGTTCAACTCTATCGTATAGCTAAAGCAATGCTATATGATGAAAATGATGTAGAAGATGCGATACAAACAACAATTTTAAAAGCTTATGAAAATATAAAAAGGCTTAAAAATGAAGAGTTTTTCCAAACATGGTGCATTCGAATTCTGATTAATCAGTGTAATGAAATGATACGATCACGAAAAAAGGTAATTGCAATAGAAGGAAATAATGATTACATGATAGCATTTGATTCTTATGAAGATATAGATCTTCATAATGCAATTCAGTCTTTAACCGAAGAATTAAAAGCTGTAACAGTACTCTACTATTATGAAGATATGAATCAAGAAAATATTGCGGCATTATTAGAAATACCAAAAGGAACGGTTAAATCAAGGTTGTCACGGGCGAGAGAACAACTGCAGAAACAATTAAAAATGGAATAGGAGGTGGTATGTGTTGGATAAGGATGAATTGTTTGATGAAAAACTAAGAAAACGAATAGAACGAGAGAAGACAATGTTACCGGAGCATTTGAATCGGAAAATTAATGATACATTACATAATCTGCCGGTAAAAAAGAAGTCTTATAGAGTTCAAGTTATGGCTGTTAGTGCGGCAATAATGGTATTGTCAATCGTTTCTATGTTTGAATTTTCCGTGCAAAGTTTTGCGCAAAAAGGTGGCGTATTTGAATATGTAACGAAAAAGACATTTTCAGATTATGAAAATGAGGAAGAAATAAAACTTAATGTAAATTATCCTGAAAAAGAGAAAATTCATCAAAAAATGCTGGATTCAATTGATTATTTTAAAGATGTTACAGGGCAATTTGAAGAGTACTCTAGCTCATCTCGTCTTATTACTACTTATAAGTATGCAATTGATACAAAAAATCAAAGAGGAATTTCTTCTAAAGAGGCTCGTCAGTCAAAAAAAATGACAGTTTTATATAACAAAGGGAATAAGCAAGAATTTAATGATAAAGATTATACATATAAAGAAGTGAGCTGGAAGCCAGAACCTAAAAATAAAGATTTACTACAATTAACACCTACTGAAAGAGCGTTTAATAAAATGGGAGAAAAAAAACGGTATGATGATGAATATGTTGGATTCGCTAAATATAGTATTCAATCGGAGTTTGCGGATTTGTTAATTAGATATAAAGATTGGAATTTTAAAGAAATAAAATATCTTGGATTAAACTGTTATAAAATAGAGGGCGTTATAAACATAGAAATGCCTTTAAGTACATCTGAAGATTTACGAGGGAAATTCGAAATGATTGTAGAAAAAAATACGGGGATTATGTTGAACTTTCTTAGTTTTCATAATGGAATGATCCGATATTCTATTACTACGGAAAAGATACAAATAGATAAAGGAATTGATGAAAACATATTTCAAAAAGATGTTTCTTCATATGAAAAAATAAAAAACGTATTGAATAAATAGTGAGCTAGTTATTTAGCTAGTTTTTAATTCGTCTAGAATAATATATATCGGGGGAAATAATATGGAGAAAAATTCGCTTTCGCGTGAAAAAAAGAATAAGAAAAAATATAAAAAAAGAACAGTAGTAGGAATATTTTTAGGGATCTTGTTAGCTAGTGGGGTGGGATACGGTGCGTACTTATACAATAAAGCTTCAAATGCGGTGCAAAAAGCTTCTCTCAGTCTAGCACGTGGTGAAAAATCTGATTTGCGTGGGGAAGTTGTAAAGCCAATAACCAATAATGTTTCTCTGCTAATTATGGGGATTGACGAGAATGAGGAGCGTCAAAAAGAATATAATGGGGCATTTCATACAGACGCATTATTGCTAGCGACTTTTAATAAGGATGATAAGACAGTCAAGTTAATAAGTATACCACGTGATACGTATACATATATTCCAATTGAAAAGAAAAAAGATAAAATAACACATGCCTATGGTAGAGGTTTTGTAAAGAATGGAAAGGATGGGGGACCACAAGCGTCTGTTGAAGCAGTAGAAAAACTATTACATGTACCAGTTGACTATTTTGTGAAATTCAATTTTAATTCATTTATAAAAATTGTTGATGATTTAGGTGGTATTGAAATAGATGTTCCAATTGAGTTTTCTGAACAAAATAGTAAAGATGAACCTTATGCTATCCATTTGAAAAAAGGAATGCAAACATTAACAGGAGAAGAAGCGCTGGCTCTCGCAAGAACACGTCATATTGATAGTGATGCCATGAGGGGACAGCGTCAGCAACTCGTCATTGAAGCGATCTTAACAAAATTAAAAAGTGTAGGATCTGTTACGAAAATAGGAAAAATGATTGATGCTGTAGATGGTGATTTGAAGACGAACTTAGCCTTAGGTGATATGCTATCATTTTATAAATATGGATTAAATGCTTCAATTGAAAAAATCCAATTAGCTGGAGATGATTTGTATTTGCCTAATGGGCCGAACGGTGAACGTGTATATTATTATAATCCAGATACAAAAAGTTTAAGAGAGCTTAGTAATACACTTCGAACACATCTGGGAGTAAGTAAGCAAAAAGTTGAAAAAGAAGAGGAAGAAGGTTAGAGATAGGATGTCTTAATTAAGTAGGGCTTTAATAAGCTCTGCTTTTTTGTTTTGTATCACAAAAAATGACATGAAAATTTTTAGGTGGAGACGTTTTGCAATACGTACAAAGCGGCCAAGAAATGAAGTGGATTGATTTCTTTTTACATATTGTTTCATCTAACATGGTTGATGCATTTGCGAAAGGTGATACTTTTATATTTTATTTGGTGCAGGTTTAACGATGCTTGGAAAAAATGGGAAACCTGTTATTGATTTTTTTGAACGGTTATCTAAAGTGTTTTTTAATATTTTATCGATCGTCATGAAATTAGCACCGCTCAGAGCGTTTGGTGGAATGGTATTGCCACTGTAGTTGTTGCAAAAAGCGAAAATGAATTTAATGAAGAGAAGCATAAACAGATGTTATTTGAGATGCAGAAAGAAAAGATAGCCGGATAAAAAGGTCAGTTTCTCTGGCCTGTTTTATTTTGTTAAAAAAGGATTTGTTAAATTTATACACTATTTATTAACAATAATTCATAATGATTTTTTATTGAATCGTAATAAATGGAAGAATAGAGAGGTATATGTTATATTAGTCAGAAATTTCTGTAAAATAAAAAAGAATTTTTATGAATGTTACTGTAATAAAATAATTTTTTTAAAATTTTCAATAATAATACTTTACAAAAATTAAAAAATTAGTAGAATAATAAGTAATAGTAATCTTCTGATAAATATATAAAGAAAAATAGAATTATCAGAAATTTCTTAATCTAGAAACGTACAGGTAATTAGGGAGGGTACAAAAGTGAAAAAGAAAAAAATGAAAAAACTAACAGCAGTCGTAGCACCAGTTTTAGCAATGAGTATGGCATTGACAGCATGTTCTACAGGTGGAGACAAAAAAACAAGTACGAATTCAAGCGGAAGTGATAGCAAATCAGGTGAGAAATTAGCAGCGAAACAAGTACTGAATCGTACAGAAACAAACGAAATTCCAACAATGGATGTTTCGAAAAATACGGATACTCTTGGATCTCAAATTTTAGGGAATACGATGGAAGGTCTATATCGTCTTGATAAAGATAATAAGCCAATCCCAGCTGCTGCTGAATCTAGCACAACAAGTGAAGATGGTAAAAAATATACATTTAAGCTTCGTAAAGATGCAAAATGGTCAAACGGTGATCCAGTAACAGCGAAAGATTTCGTGTATGCATGGCAACGTTTACTAGATCCAAATACAGCTGCAGAGTATTCATTTATTGCATACTACATTAAAAATGCAGAAGCAATTAATAAAGGAAAAGCGGAAGTATCTACACTAGGCGTAAAAGCAGTAGATGATCACACACTTGAAGTAGAGCTGGAAAGACCAACTCCATACTTCTTGAACTTAACAGCGTTTCCATCGTACTATCCACTAAATGAAAAGTTTGTAAAAGAAAAGGGCGATAAATTTGGTTTAGAGTCTGATACGACAGTTTACAATGGACCATTTGTTTTAACGGATTGGAAACATGAAGAAGGTTGGAAACTGAAGAAAAATGATAAGTATTGGGATAAAAAGACTGTAAAATTAGATGAGATTAACTACAGTGTTGTAAAAGATATGGCAACTCGTGTAAATCTATATGATAGTGGCCAAATTGACTTTACTTTACTAAGTGGGGAGTTTGTTGATAAATATAGAAACAAAGAAGGAGAGTTTGGAACATATTCTGAACCAAGCACATTCTACTTACGTTTAAACCAAAAACGCGCGAATCAAGATACACCACTTAAGAGCAAGAAATTACGTGAAGCAATTGCATTGTCTATTAATAAAAAAGATTTAGCAAATGTTATCCTAAATGACGGTTCGAAACCTGCGGATTATTTAGTACCAAAAGGATTAGCAAAGAGTTCTGACGGAAAAGACTTCCAAGAAGAGTTTAAAAATGGTTTAAAACATGATACGAAAAAAGCAGCAGCAGCATGGGAAGAAGCGAAAAAAGAACTTGGTAAAGATCAAGTGACATTAGAGTTCTTAAACTATGATACAAGTAATGCGAAAAAAGTTGGGGAATATGTAAAAGATCAAATTGAGAAAAACTTAAAAGGTGTAACAGTAAATATTAAAATGCAGCCATTCAAACAAAAGCTGAAATTAGAATCTGATCAAGATTACGATTTCTCATATGGCGGCTGGAGCCCAGACTACGCGGATCCAATGACATATTTAGATATGTTTGAATCTACAAACTCTCAAAACCAAATGAGTTATTCAAATCCAAAATATGATGAAATCATCAAACAAGGTAAGACAGATTTAATGGCGGATGCGAAGAAACGTTGGGCAGAGTTAGGTAAGGCTGAAAAACTATTACTGGAAGAAGATGTAGCGCTTGTACCATTACATCAAAATGCTAGATCGTATGTAATGAAACCAAACGTAAAAGGTGTTGTAAAACATAACATCAGTCCAGAATACAGCTTCAAGTGGGCTTATGTAACAGAGGAAAATAGTAAGTAACAAAGATAAAAAAGCATTTCTAAAAGTAGTATATCTACTTTTGGAGGTGCTTTTTTCTATGGAGAGAATCTTGTTTTAAAAAGGTTCAGTTACTAGAAGCAATATTTGATGAAGAGATCATATATAAAGAATTTTAATAGGAACTTAAATAAAGAATAAGAAGTGTTGTGCTGTTAAATAGTGAATGGGGAAATTTTGCACCGTAATATAACCGAAAGATATTGTCATTATAGTAGAAAATATTTTAAGATTTTAAAAAAATAACTTTACAAAACTTAAAAAAACAGTAGAATATTATTTAATAAGAATTTTCTGATAATACAAATATATCATAAAACTAATAAGGGTATCATCGTACATATAATTAGGGAGGTACACAAATGAAGAAGAAAAAGATGAAGAAATTAACAGCGGTTGTAGCACCAGTTCTAGCAATGAGTATGGCGTTATCGGCATGCTCGGGATCAGGCGGAGATAAGAAGACAAGTACAACGTCTAATAGTGGGGAAGAGAAAAAATCGGATATTAAATATGCAGCAAAACAAGTATTAAATCGTACAGAGAATCAGGAAATTCCAACAATGGATACTTCGAAATCAACAGATACACTTGGTGCACAAATTTTAGGGAATACAATGGAGGGTTTATATCGCCTTGATAAAGATAATAAACCAATTCCAGCGGTAGCAGAATCTAGTACAAAGAGCGAGGATGGTAAAAAGTATACATTTAAGCTTCGCAAAGATGCAAAATGGTCAAATGGTGATCCAGTAACGGCGCATGATTTCGTATTCGCATGGAAGCGCTTACTAGCTAAAGAAACAGCAGCTGAATATGCATTTATTGCATACTATATTAAAAATGCAGAAGCTATCAATAAAGGAGAAGCAGACGCATCAACATTAGGAGCAAAAGCGGTAGATGACTATACACTTGAGGTAGAATTAGAAAAACCTGTTCCATACTTCTTAAATTTAATGGCATTCGCATCATACTATCCATTAAATGAAAAGTTTGTAAAAGAAAAAGGAGAGAAATTCGGTTTAGAGGCGGATACAGTTTTATATAACGGACCATTCGTAATGTCTGAGTGGAAGCATGAGCAAGGGTGGAAGTTGAAGAAAAACGATAATTATTGGGATAAAAAGAGTGTAAAACTAGAAGAAATTAATTATAGTGTTGTAAAAGAAATAGCTACAAAAGTGAACTTATATGATACTGACGCGATTGACTTTACGTTATTATCAGGAGAGTTTGTTGATAAATATAAATCGAAGAAAGATGAATACGGCGAGTATGCAGAATCAAGTACATTCTTCTTACGTTTGAATCAAAAACGTGGTGGTCAAGATACACCACTTAAGAGTAAAAAATTACGTGAAGCGATTGCGCTATCAATCGATAAAAAAGGCTTAGCAAATGTTATTTTAAACAACGGATCGAAACCAACGGACCACTTAGTACCAAAGGGACTAGCAAAAGGTCCAGATGGTAAAGATTTTACAGAGACATTTAAAAGTGGTGTAAAACAAGACACGAAAAAAGCAGCGGCAGCATGGGAAGAAGCGAAAAAAGAACTTGGTAAAGACCAAGTGTCAATTGAATTGCTAAGTTATGATGATGGAACAGCGAAAAAAGTTGCTGATTATGTAAAAGATCAAATTGAGAAAAATTTAAAAGGTGTAACAATTAATACGAAAATTCAACCATTTAAACAAAAGTTAAAATTAGAGACAGCGCAAGACTATGAAATCTCATATGCTGGATGGAGTCCAGACTATGCGGATCCAATGACATTTATCGATATGTTTGAAACGAAAAGTCCGTACAACCAGATGAGTTATTCTAATTCAAAATACGATGAAATGGTTAAACAAGCAGGAAATGAATTATTGTCTGATGTGAAAAAACGTTGGGAAGTGTTAGGAAAAGCAGAGAAATTATTACTTGAAGAAGATGTAGCAATGGTTCCGTTATATCAAAGAGGTAATGCGTATGTAATGAAATCAAATGTAAAAGGAATTGTAAAACATAATATCAGCCCAGAGTATAGCTTCAAGTGGGCGTATGTAGAGGAGAAGGGCGGAAAATAATAAGCTTTAAACAAGCGTCTCCAGAGGTAAATACACTACTTTTGGAGATGTTTTTTCATGAGAAGAATCTGGCTAATGACTTTGAATTGATTAAGAGTGGAAGAAAAAATGAAAGGAATGCCTTACATTCAAATGATTTATAACGAGAAAGAGGCATATATAATAGCGCTTAAAAAATAGAAAAGAATAAGAAGGTTTTGATGCTCATATAGTAGATGGGGAGAATCTTGTAATGGTTCTATTAAAAAGTGGATTATTATTATAGAAAAATTATTTTCAGAATTTTTTAAAAATAAACTTTACAAACTTGAAAAAAATAGTAGAATATTAATTAATAAGAATCTTCTGATAACTTAATAGATATCAGGATATCTCTCGAGAGTAGCATCGTACATATAATTTAGGGAGGGGAAACAAATGAAAAAGGTGAAAAAATTAACAGCAGTTGTAGCACCAGTTTTAGCAGTAAGCATGGCACTCACAGCATGCTCTGGATCAGGCGGAGATAAGAAAACAAGTACAACGTCTAATAGTGGGGAAGAGAAAAAATCGGATATTAAATATGCAGCAAAACAAGTGATGAATCGTACAGAAACAAATGAAATTCCAACAATGGATGTTACGAAAAATACGGATACACTTGGTTCGCAAATTTTAGGGAATACAATGGAAGGCCTATATCGCCTTGATAAAGATAATAAGCCAATCCCAGCTGTCGCAGAATCTAGCAAGAAAAGCGAGGATGGCAAAAAATATACATTTAAACTTCGAAAAGATGCAAAATGGTCAAACGGTGAACCAGTAACAGCGAAAGATTTCGTGTATGCGTGGCAGCGCTTAGTAGATCCAAAAACAGCTGCAGAGTACGCATTTATTGGATACTACATTAAAAATGCAGAAGCAATTAATAAAGGAAAAGCAGAAGTATCTACACTAGGGGCAAAAGCAGTAGATGATCACACACTGGAAGTAGAACTAGAAAGAGCAACACCTTACTTCTTAAATTTAACGGCGTTTGTATCATATTACCCATTAAATGAAAAGTTCGTAAAAGAAAAAGGAGAGAAATTCGGTTTAGAATCGGATACAACACTTTACAACGGACCATTCGTTTTAACAGACTGGAAACATGAAGAGGGCTGGAAACTGAAGAAAAATGATAGTTATTGGGATAAAAAGACTGTAAAATTAGAGGAAATTAACTTCAGTGTTGTAAAAGATGCAGCTACTCGAGTGAATCTATATGATAGCGGTCAAATTGATTTTGCTTTATTAAGTGGAGAATTTGTTGATAAATATAGAAATAACAAAGAAGAATTTGGCACATATTCAGAACCAAGTACATTCTACTTACGCTTAAATCAAAAACGAGCTGGCCAAGATACGCCACTTAAGAGTAAAAAATTACGTGAAGCAATCGCGTTATCTGTTAACAAAAAGGATCTAGCAAATGTTATTTTAAATGATGGCTCGAAACCTGCAGATAACTTAGTACCGAAAGGATTAGCGGCTGGTCCTGATGGAAAGGATTTTGCAGAAACATTTAAAACGGGATTAAAGCCAGATGCGAAAAAAGCAGCGGCAGCATGGGAAGAAGCGAAAAAAGAACTTGGTAAAGATCAAGTGACATTAGAGTTCTTAAACTATGATACAAGTAATGCGAAAAAAGTTGGGGAATATGTAAAAGATCAAATTGAGAAAAACTTAAAAGGTGTAACAGTAAATATTAAAATGCAGCCATTCAAACAAAAGCTGAAATTAGAATCTGATCAAGATTACGATTTCTCATATGGCGGCTGGAGCCCAGACTACGCGGATCCAATGACATATTTAGATATGTTTGAAACGACAAATTCTCAAAACCAAATGAGTTATTCAAATCCAAAATATGATGAAATTATCAATAAAGGAAAAACAGATTTGATGGCGGATGCGAAGAAGCGTTGGGAAGAATTAGGTAAGGCTGAAAAAATCTTATTAGAAGAAGATGTAGCACTTATACCATTATATCAAAGTGCTAGATCATATGTAATGAAACCAACTGTAAAAGGAATTGTAAAACATAATATTAGTCCAGAATACAGCTTCAAGTGGGCTTATGTAACAGAAAAATAGGAAGTAATAGTGATAAAAGCATTTCTAAGGTCGATGAATGAATCCTTAGAAATGCTTTTTTTTGCACTGTTTTTCTTTTTCGTGAATATAGCTAATATAGGAAAAATAAAGGAGAATTTTATGAAAAGGAACGTATACATTGATTTCTTAGCTTATTATGGGATTGGAAGTGCACATCCTGGTGGTTTTACGCTAACGAAGCAGTTATTGGCACAGTTACCGTTACACCGAGAAGCAAATGTACTGGAAATAGGGTGTGGTACAGGACGGACAGCAGCTTATATGAAAAAACAATTTGGTTACAATGTGACGGCAATTGAAAATAATGAGATTATGATTCAAAAGGCGAAAAATAGATGGTTACAAGAGCAATTACCTATTGAGTTGATTAAAGGGAATGTGGAGCAGTTGCCGTTTTTGAACGAGCAATTCGACCTTGTATTAGGCGAATCTGTACTTGCTTTTACAAAGAAAGAGCGGGCGATTCCAGAATGTTATCGTGTCTTGCGAAAGAACGGGAAGCTTCTTGTTATTGAAATGATTATTGAGAAACATTTACCAAAAGAAGAAGAGAATAAAATAACACAATTATATGGAATAAAAGAGTTACAAACAGAAAAGGAATGGATGGATGTATTTCAAATAGCAAACTTCCAAAGGATAACAATTGTAGGTGGAGGAACGATTGCTGAGACGGTTGCAGGACAAATAGAGCAGCCAGAATGGAATCTGTCACATTTTATTCCAGCAGAATTGTATGATGCGTGGGTACAGCACGAGCAAGTATTACAAATGTACCAACATATGTTAGGTCACCGTGTATTTATTTGTGAAAAATAAAAAGCAGATCAAAAAATCTGCTGCGCGTATTCGTGCATGATAGGGTTATTATATTGCGTTATTTTTGAAAAGGAGTTGACTAGAAAATGTAGTCAGCTCCTTTATATATTAGATGAAAAATAATGCAGCTAAAGAAATACCAAAAATAAATCCGAAAGCTAGTTCAATGGCGCCGCCTCCGCACCGACCTCTACTACAGCAACCTCCACCAGAACAACGGTCAAAACCAAATCCACAACGGTTACATTGACGTAATCCGCCACAAAAATCGCAACCACCACCTGCATACGCATCATAGTAACCAAATCCCTTATTAAAAGAGGAGTTATAGACAGGATCAATCCAAACAGAATCATTTGTCACATCGACAATCTTACCAATATGAACATAACCATCTACATCTTCGATACGTACAACTTTACCAAAATAACGATGACAAGTACTATAACATTTTTGGAAATGCATGTTCTTTTGCCTCCTTCCATATACAGTAATACGATATGTCGTCGGGACAAGTGCGGCTTGTACGATTAACCTAAGTTTCATAATTGTTATGAGAAAGGGAAAAGATAAGGGGAGAGTGTATGTGAAAAAGGAGTGAGACATATGGAACCTAAAGATAAGTTTCAAACATATGAAGTTCCTTGGAATGAATTTACAAATGCCCTTCGTAGTGAGATGGAAAAGCAAGTAGGGGCAGATATTATCGACAGGATTGTTTGTGATTTAGCAGATGGATTTGAAGTGTACACGTATATACAAGGAGATTTGGATTTTGAATATGAAGAGATATTTGAACGGAAATTTGGAAGTGATGGGGAAATCTCCAACTTGTTAACAGTTATGTTATTAGCAAGCATTTATCATACAAGCGAAGAAAATATTCGCTTACATGCGGATCGTAAAGATAATCCAATTGTTGAAGTATACGTAAAACAATAAAAAACACGCTTTTATCGGTGTGTTTTTTATTTATATGATAAGATGTAAGAAAATTCTTAACAAAGGGAGAGGCTATGAAACGAAAACGGTTGCGAGAGTGTGGAATTGTAATAGGGAACTATGAAACGGGTTTGTGTAATACGATAACGGATGTACAAGGAGTCCAAGTGGGACATGTTACTCTTTTTGAAAAGGATACAGTTCGTACAGGTGTTACGGCTATTTTACCCCACCCAGGAAACTTATTTTACGAGAAGGTATTTGCGAGTAGTTACGTAATTAATGGGTTTGGAAAAACGATTGGAACAATTCAATTACAAGAACTCGGCGTCATAGAAAGCCCAATTTTGTTAACGAATACATTATCAGTAGCGGCTACTTTGCATGGAACCATTCAATATATGTTACAGCAAAATGAAGAAATTGGTCAAACTGCGGGAACGGTAAATGTTGTTATTGGTGAATGTAATGATGGCTATTTAAATGATATTCGCGGGATGCATGTGAAACCAGAGCATGCAATTGAGGCAATTGAAGTAGCCCAAACTGGTTCAGTTACAGAAGGTTGTGTGGGAGCTGGTACAGGAATGGCCTGTTTTGGTTATAAAGGTGGAATCGGTACGAGTTCTAGGGTTATAACTTTCACAACTAAAACATATACATTGGGCGTACTTGTCGTTACGAATTTTGGTAGAAAAGAAGATTTATATAGGAATGAAACAGATAATAAACAGCTACCGGATGGATCAATTATGATTGTAATTGCAACAGACGCGCCGCTTAGTGAACGGCAATTAAACAGAATCGCGAAACGTGCAACATTTGGTTTAGCTAAAGCAGGTTCATATGGAGCCCATGGCAGTGGTGATATTGTCATTGCCTTTTCCACCGCGCATCGTATTCCTCATATTCCTACTACTGAAACTTTACAATACTCCTTTTTACGTGAAGATGGTAAAGAAGTTACACATCTGTTTGCGATGACTGTAGAAGCTGTAGAAGAGGCGATTTGGAATGCTTTATGCATGGCAAAAACGACAAGTGGAAATGGAAAATTTTAGAAGAAATACCGTATTCAAAGGTGAGAGACTATTTTCAGTAGAATAAAGAGTGATGTGAAAGTTACTTTACCTTGTATGGATGTGGTAGAAGAATGAAATAAGGAAAGGATGAAAAAAGTGAAAATTAATCACCTTAATCTAACTGTTACGGATGTACCAGCTGCTCGAGAGTTTTTAGAAAAATATTTTGGCTTGACTTGTCGTGGGACAAGGGGGAATGGTTTTGCAGTTCTATTGGATGATGATGGATTTATATTAACTTTAATGAAAGGGAAAGAGGTACAATATCCAAAAACATTTCATGTGGGATTTCCACAAGAAAATGAAGAACAGGTGAATAAGATTAATCAACGGCTGAAAGAGGATGGTTTTCATGTTGAGCCACCGCAATATGCGCATGCGTACACTTTTTATGTTGAAGCACCTGGTGGCTATACAATTGAAGTACTCTGTTAATCATATTAATTTTTATCATTTCGTTAATAATTATATAGCTTTTTCTTCTATTAAAGATTTATTTCTTTCAGGAGAAAATCAAACTTTTTCACAGTAATTTTTCATATGAAATGTAGTGAGAGCCTGCTGTTCTCATGCAGGCTTGTTTATGTGGAAACTAAAGTTTATACAGAGCGAATCAATCAGAATTTACAAGAGGGTGGTCAAAGAATGGATTTTTATTTTTAGCAATTTTATTTACATAATAAAATTATAGAAACTTGTTTACCAAAAAATACAAGTCATATATCTAGTTTCTTTTCATAAATTTAAACATAGGAATTTGTCTACAAAGGTGGCGAAGCCTCATCATGAAGATTCGAATTTGTGCCACATTCATCTTTTTTCTATTTGTATGTTTGAATCCTTTTTCAACTTTTGCAAAAGGAGAGGAGGCAAAAGAAAGGGTCGTTTCACTTGTATATGATGATTCTGGCAGCATGAGAAATAACGATCGCTGGAAATATGCTAATTATGCTTTGCAAAGTTTAGTTGCATTATTAGATGAAAAAGATAGATTTTCATACGTTCCAATGAGTCGTCCTACTGAAGCCTTAAATGTCATGTTAACAAATGACGAAAGGCAAACAGAGATCAATCAAATTGGGGCGTGGAAGAACTATTTAAATACGCCGTTTAGCGCAGTAGAGACCGCAATGCAATCTATTAAAAAGGAAGCTGACATAAATGGAAAACGTGAATTTTGGCTTATTGTATTAACTGACGGGGCATTTAATGAATTAGAAAAAGAAAAGACTGGTGGTAAAGAGCAAATCACACAGAAACTAAAACAATTTAAAAAAGATATGGAAGCGAAAAAAATATCATTGCATCCAGTTTTAATAACAATGGAAGAAAACTTAGGACAGCAAGAGCAACAACAGATGAATACGTTCAAAGAAATTTGGAAGCAAGAAATAAATGGTATTATCATGCCGACAAGCGGGGAAGATGGGGTCATTGAGAGTGTAAATCAAGCTGCTGCTTTGGTTGCAAATCGAGATCCATTTTCTTCTGTTGAATCTATCGTGAAAACGCACATATCTGGTAACAAATTAGAGATTACTACACCATTTCCATTAAAACGAATGACGCTCGTACAACAATCTTCCAACGTATCACAATATCGGATAGAAAAACTTTCTAAACCATTAGCAGTGCAATCGTCCTTTTCAATTCATGCGCCAGGAGAATCGAAATTATATGGTGGTATTATCCATATCGGTGCTGCGAATCATGAAGTGATGAAACCAGGGACATATACGTTAGAAATTGATAGAGATATTGTGAAAGAAGGATTGAAAGTACTTGTCGAACCAGCACTTGATTATACCATTTCTACTTACGACAAAGAGGATAAAGCGAAAAAAAACGTTGAGAGAATGTATGAGGGAACGAAAGCAGTGATTGAAGCGAAACCGACAGACTTACCTATTCAATCTTCTTATTTTCAAGCAGAAATAGAGCTAGATGGAAAGCTATATCCAATGAAATGGGATAATAAAAGAAACCTATTCTACTACGAAACACAAGTTGGAAAACAACCAATACGTGGGAAAGTTCATATGAATATAAAAGGATTTTACAGGCAAACAAGAGAGTTCCGAATTAATCCGATGCCAAAGGCAAAATTATCTCTACAGGTCATAACGAAAGATTATGAAGAGAAGGTAACGAATTTAGAAAAGAGCCAACCATTTGTGTTGCAGCCATTACTGAATGGTGAACCAATGGCAGAAGGGGAAGTAAAGAAGCTACTGCAATCTACTGGTGTCACATCTCATCAATCGATCAACTACGAACTGCGGCAACATGACAATCAAATTTATGTGTATCCTCGTCCTTATTACTCCGATACATTCAATTTTACAGATACCGGCACCATAGAAGCTACCATCACTATAAACGATTCAAGGTTACAAAAAGTGAAAAAAACGATTTCGTTTCATATTCAAAATGCACCATTTTGGGAACGTTATGCACTAATTTTTCAATTCGTAATTCCAGTTACATTACTGCTTTTGCTTGTTGCAATTCTTATTTTAGGATGGATTGTCCGGCCAAGATTTCATCGGAAAGCAATGTTGTACTACGAATGGGATCAAGAGGTAGCGAAAGATTGGCTCTATCAATCTGAACCAGAATTATTAAAAAATAAATGGTGGAAACATTATTTTGGTATTCCATTTCGAGCAGAACGAAAGACAGTGCAATCCGTAACCTTTATAGCGAAAAAAGGTTCGAAGTCTGTGTTTGTAGCAAAGGAATCACAAGTAATTGGTATGATCATTGACGGTATGTTTATCACAGAGGAAGAGGTCGGAAATGAGCATAAGACGTTATATCCAAATGAGATTTTATTGATTGATCGGGGGTATGGAAAGGAAATCTATCGGTACGAATGTGAATGATAGGAAGTTCAAAAAGTCCGGTAAAGATAGCTTTCGCATTTCGTCGTTGCATCGCCAGTCCGGTACTCATGTAGTGTCAGCTACACTCCGTATCCTCCTGGCTTCTGCGCCTCGAACTGCTCGGCTCTCTTTATCCTCCTTTTTGAACACATATTTTTAGAGGAAGTTCAAAAAGTCCGGTAAAAGATAGCTTTCGCATTTCGTCGTTACGTCGCCAGTCCGGTACTCATGTAGTGTCAGCTACACTCCGTATCCTCCTGGCTACCGTGCTTTGAGCTGTTTGGTTCTCTTTATCCTCCTTTTTGAATGTATATTTTAATAGGAATTTTACAAATAGGAAGGTGATTCACATGACATTACAAGTTCCTACAATTTTAATTGGTTTAGGTGGAATTGGTAGTACTGTTACTCATCAAATATATGAGAAGTTACCAGAAGAACGACGTAAAAAGGTTGCAATGCATGTGTTTGATACAGATGTGAATACATTAAGTAAATTTGAACATATTCGTAAGTTTAAGACACAAACGAGCTCTAGTAAAACGCCAAGAGAATATATTGCGGGGGATCCAACGATTCCGGAATGGTTTCCAATGGACCCGACCATTCTGGATAAACCGTTAACAGAAGGAGCTGGTCAACTTCGTGTGATTTCACGCTTAGCTCTTCGGGCGGCGATGAAAGAAGATAAATTGACTGCTTTTTGGCAAGAAATCGAAAAGATTTTTCCGGTTACAAGTGATCAAACAGAGTATGGTGTTCGTGTTATTATCGTTACATCATTAGCTGGTGGTACGGGTTCAGGGATGTTTTTACAAATTGCGTTATATCTACGCGAGATGCTTCGGAAAAAATTACAGCATCATAACATTTTAATACGCGGTGCATTTTTAATGCCAGATGCACTTGTTAAAACGCGCACGGTTAGTGCGAAAGAATTTGAAACTGTGCAGGCGAATGGCTATGCGTCATTAAAAGAATTACATGCGATTACACTTGGCTCAACAGGTGAATTATCAAAACGGGGCGGTGTAACAATTGAATTAGAGTATCGTCCGGATCAAGTAGATGAAGACGGAAGAACGAATCATACAATTAAAGAGCATCATTTACCATATAATTATTGTTTCTTATATGATTATGAAAATTTACATGGTCATCATTTACACAATCTATCAGATTACATGGAACAAATGACAAATACGATTTATTTACAGCTATTTAGTCCAATGTCCACAAGTCATTTCGCACAAGAAGATAATCAAATTCAGCAATTGGCGGAATCGAACGGGAAAGCACGTTATTGCGGTGCTGGAACTGCAAAGCTTATTTATCCATATGAGCATGTGTTAAAATATTGTGCTTTGAAATGGGCGGTGCAAGGATTAGATGAATCATGGTTACATTTAGATCAATTGTTTCAAGAGAAAAAACAGCGGTATGAACAAGATGTTCGCCGTGGTATGCAGCGTGAGAAACCAGAGCGAGGAAAGAGTTATTTAGAAGATTTAGAGCATCTTGCTACTCGCCCAGAGCAAGCACATATTTTCTATCGACAAATGTATAATGAAACGCGTGAAGGAGCTGAAGGCGGGAAGGTTGGCGTTGCGAAATCAAAGCTGTTTTTAGAAGCGGTTGAAAGTTATGTACAACGTACTGTACAAAAAGATGAAGAGTTAAATAGGTTGCAGCATGAGTGCAAGATATATGCCGCAAAGCTTAAAATAATGGAGCAAATGAAGGGGGAAGTGGCAAGAGTTGATCATGCCGTTCGGTTGTATGCTTATGCGATACCAAGCCGTGTACATGAGCACGTGACGACACTTTTATACGACATGATTGAATCAGACCGCTATACACCAAGTGGGTCAGAGGGACAGTCATACCAACTAAATACATGGTTTCTAAAGAAAACAGAAGCCGTTCATCCAGTGGCCGCTCGTTTTATGTTGTATGAGATTCGAAAGCAATTAGTAGAGAAGATGAATCGATTGCATGAGAATAATGAACAGAAGCGTAATTTAATTCAAAACTATGATAAGAAATTTAATGTAAGCAATATCGATGGTACAGTTACGGCAGTGCGCCGTGTTGAACTGGCGCAGCAACAAGGTTGGTTTGGTAAGATGTTCTATAATCAGCAGCGTACATTCCGAAAAGAATTTGAAGATATCGTCACGCAATATGTGCATAAATTGAATGAATATCGTAAAGAAATGTTACTGGAACTCGTTTATCAATCACTATATCAAGCTGTAAATAAAATGATCCAACATTGGGAAAGATTCTTTGATAATTTACAAGAGACACGCGAAAACTTGCTATTTGAAATTCAAAAGCGAAGTAAAGAATTTGAAGGGAAAACAAATCCGACAAATGTGTATGTGTTAGCAGATGAAAAATTACAAGAAAAAATATGGCAAGATATGCAGCAACATTTAAATTTAGGTGTGCTTCCAAAGGATATATCAGCGGAGATTTATATGAGTTTGTACGGAGAATATTGCCGCGATGCACAAGCTGAAGAGAGCCAGTCCAAGAAGGTAGAGGATTTTTATCGGGAACATATTTTAACATATTGTTATGCTGAGCTCCAAGTTCGATATCGAGACAAACTAGAACTCAATATTATTGAAGCATTACGAAAAGAAGCTGATTTTAAAAAGCGTGATCGTAATGAATATGTGAGAGAAAAAATTGAAGACCTCTTTCATTTAGCAAGTCCGTTTATTCCGAAAGTAGCTCATCATCGAGAGTTACAATATTGGGGTGTGCATCCTTCGCTAAAACAAGAATTGCAGGAAGAACTATTGCAAGAAATGTTTCAAGAGAAGGATACGGTGAATGAAGCGTTTTCGCCATTTGAGGTTATTTGTTATCGAGCACATTATGGATTGTCATTGCAAGATTTTCCTAAGCTTTCTTCGGGGCATATTGCAAATGGTTTTATGCATGATAAAGGTGATTATTTTCAATCTTATTATCGTCGTGTGAATAAATTAAATATCAAAAAATCGAATTTAACACCGCATTTAGATAAATATTGGCACTTACCAGCCTTTATGCCCGACTTAAATGCGACGCAAACAAAGTTAGATTATGATAAATGTAATCGTGCTCTTCTTTATGCATATATGTACCGGTGGATTAGTCTTGTCGCTGTCGACGGTCAATTTGTCTATCAATATAACGGTGTAGGGCGTAGTTTCTTAATTCAGTCCATGGGAAAAAATATTTCAAGTGAAAGTTATAAATTGCACCGTGCATTGCTTCATAATCCGTTTATTTATGAAAATATTTTGTCACGTTTTGAAGAAGAACAAGAAAAAGCAATGCTCCAAGGCGGACATTTATATACACAAGCTTTTGTGTTAGGTGCACAAGATGTAAGGTGGCTTAGAAAAGAACATGTCCATAATATTTTAGATATTATTTTAATGTATGATCGGGAGGCAAAGTATGACCCGACGCTTGAGGAAACATCAGATGAATTGTTACGGTTACTTCTTGATGAAATTTTAGTTTATTTCCAAGATTATTATGGAACTGGTGCTGAAATGGTGGCAAAGAAAGAAGCGGAGCTGTTTGTAAAACAACTATGGGACCGTTCGCATGCGAAAGGATATGTGGATCCAAATAGTGCGCCTTATAAAAAATGGCAACATGTATTACATGTTCAAGATGAGGAACAAGACACAAAAACGAATGTATAGAGTGAAGATAGGGAACCCTTAAGTATGCCAATATTATTTTTGAAAAGAGGGGTTCAGATGCCGTTTTTAGGAAGCGTGTATCAAATATTTGGATTATATCCAGAAATTTATCATGCGATGATTTCGATGGAAATGCAGGAAGAAGAATTGCGTAATGAGCATGTGGAAAAGAACAATACGGAAATAGAAATGGAAGGTTAGGAAAAACCATGCAGAGCTTTATCTGCATGGTTTTTTAATGATTCGTTTTCGGAGTACTAGTAATAAATTTCATTCGGAATACATAAATGAAGTAACCGATACACCCTCCAACAAATGCAGGGCAGATCCAACCTAAACCTGCACCATATAAAGGAAGAATTTTAGAAAAAATAACATTGATTGCTTGAATAGGTATATTTGCTGCATTTAGTCCATCAAACAAACTAACGACAAAAGTTAGGAGTAAGCTCCATTGATATACCTCTGTTCTACCTTTAAATATAGGGTGCAAAAATGTTAAAACAATTAGCATAATTGCCAGTGGATATATCGCTGTAAGTACTGGTACAGAAACCGCAATTAATTCTGTCAAACCAAGATTTGCAATCAATGCACTAAAAACAGAAAGCATAACAGCAAATGTTTTATAAGATATTTTCGGGAATACTTTATGGAAGTATGAAGAGCATGATGTTACAAGTCCAACGCTTGTTGTTAAACATGCAACAGTAATCATTAAGCCTAACAATAAATTTCCTAAAGAACTAAAATAATAATTAGCTACTTTAGCTAATACTTCTCCTCCATTTGTTAAGTGCCCTAGTTTAGATACGCTAGCGGCTCCCATATAAGCAAGTGAAGTATAGACAATTGTTAAAACAATTGCTGCAATACCAGCAGCTTTTGCACAAACGCTCACTATTTCTCTTTTATTATAAATACCTTTCTCTTTTATAGCATTGATAATAATAATGCCAAATACAAAGGATGCAAGTGTATCCATTGTTAAGTAGCCTTCTTGGAAACCTTTAAAAAAAGAATTGTTTACAAATTCTTTTGCAGGTGCCTGAATAGGGCCAATTGGTTGGACAAACGCTGCAACTACTAAAATCCCGATGAATGTAAGTTTGATAGGTGTTAAAAGCTTCCCAACAACATCTACAATTTTTGTTGGATTAAATGAGAGCCAACATGTAATACTAAAGAAAATGATTGTGAAAATAAGTAATGCAACCGTTTCGGTTCCGTTAGATAAAAAGGGCTTTACACCTATTTCAAAAGAAACACTTCCAGCTCTAGGGAGTGCAAATAACGGACCAATTGCTAAATAAAGAATAAATGTGTACACAGCACTGAACCAAGGATGAACACGATTCGCTAATGTTTGTAAATCATCACTACCAGAAATGCCAAATGCTAGAACACCTAATAAAGGAAGACCTACTCCTGTAATTAAAAATCCAGCAGTAGCAATCCATACATTATGCCCAGCTGCTTGTCCTAACATAGCTGGGAAAATTAAATTTCCAGCACCAAAAAACAGTGCGAATAACATAAGTCCGATTATAAGGATACGAGAAAAGGGTGCTTTATTTGCCAACTTAAAACCTCCATCGAAATAATTCTTAAAAATACCATAATGTTACATAGAAAATTCTGAATTTTAAAATTGTTATGTGTACAACGTTTTTTATTATACTAATATGAATTTTATATAGCAACAAAAAATTTCTTTTTTTGAATGAATAATAAAAAATAAATTTAAGATTTGAAATTCAAATCTTACAAATAATAGAGTTAAGATATAATCAAATGATTATTGTTTTTATTTCGCAAAAATAATTTTAATTACGAAATAGTTGCGAGCACATGTGTCTTGTAGGGGAATAGTGAATAAAAATTAATATTAGAAAAATAAATAAAGAGATATTCCTGGTAATAATTGAAATGTAATGATTTGGATTTGTAAAATAACACGCTTTGTTACATAATTATCCATTTAAAATGAGGGGTCTTATTATTGACAATTGAATTAATTATATGATAAATTCAATCCTGTTTCTCAGTGATGCATCATTTGAAAGGATATCGTATTGGGAATTTTAAATGTATATTTTTAAAAATTTCGTGTTTTCAAAATGTGAAATATGGACAAAGGTGAAGTTTATAGTTATTAAAAAATAATAATTATAAAACTCTAAAAAGGAATAGAAGAGGTTGTTTAGTAAGGATTATATTGAAAACGAGGTTTCTATCAATGAGTTTACTAATTAAAAAGGAAATGAATGAATAAAAGAAAAGGGTATTGAACCAAACGTTAGGAGCATTTGACTTAACTCTTTTAGGAATTGGGGCAATTATTGGAACTGGTATTTTTGTATTAACAGGTATTGTGGCGGCGAAACATGCTGGCCCAGCAATTGTTTGTGCCTGTGTGGCACTTTGTTATGCTGAATTTGCTTCTACTGTTCCAGTATCCGGTAGTGTATATTCTTATACATATATTACATTAGGAGAAATTTTTGCTTTTATAGTTGGTTGGTGTGTCATGTTAGAGTATTTATTAGCAACCTCTGCAGTAGCAGCTGGATGGTCCGCTTATTTTCAATCATTACTTCTAGGATTTCATATTAAAATTCCTACTTTTTTTGCCTCGGCACCGGGCATGGGGAAAGGTGGAATCATTGATTTACCTGCAGTTTTTATTATTTTAGTTGTTACATTTCTATTAAGTCGTGGTGCGAAAGAAAGTGCGCGTATTAACAATATAATGGTTATTATTAAACTTGCTGTTATTTTAGGATTTATTATTGTAGGTGGACAATATGTAAAACCAGAGAATTGGCAACCATTTCTTCCGTTTGGATTTCACGGTGTTATTGGAGAGCGGCTACTGTATTTTTCGCCTTTTTAGGTTTTGATGCAGTTGCTACAGCAGCTGAAGAAGTGAAACGCCCACAACGCAATGTTCCAATTGGTCTTCTTGTATCGTTATGTATTTGTACAATTCTTTATATTGGTGTTTCATTTGTATTAACAGGAATGGTACCATTTACTGAATTGAATGTAGCTGATCCAGTTGCATATGCATTACGTATTGTAGGAGAGGATAAAATTGCAGGTTTGTTATCAGTAGGAGCCATTGCTGGTTTAACTACAGTGCTTTTAGTAGCCATGTTTGCTTTTATACGGATATCATACTCAATGAGTCGTGATGGATTACTTCCAAAGAAGCTTTCAAGTGTGCATAAACGTTTCCAAACGCCATTCCTTAATACATGGATTACAGGAATTCTCGCAGCACTTTTAGCTGGGCTTTTAGATTTGAATTAATTGGCGAATTTAGTGAATATGGGAACGATAACAGCTTTTATATTTGTATCTATTGCGGTAATTGTACTGCGTAAAACAAACCCAAATATAGAAAGACCATTTCGTGCACCATTGGTTCCTTTTTTACCAATCATGTCAATAATAAGTTGTATGTATTTAGCTTTAAATCTTTCTCAAGTAACGTTAATCAGTTTTATGGTTTGGATTATGATAGGTATTTTGGTTTATTTTGTGTATGCTAAAAAGCATAGTAATATGAGAAAAAGAAATAGCGTATAAAGTGTAACAACTATCCCCTAAGGTTGGTTGTTAGCTTTCATCAATTTAGCTTTTACTACCTGCGAATAGCGGGATAAATATTGAAATAAAAGCTGTAGGCTGAAAAGATAGCTTGTTTACAAGTAATTCTTGACTGTCTACAGCGATTTTTATTTGTATATAACTAAAAAACCTTATTGTTGTAGAGAGGATTAAAAAAAGAAAGTGATGTGAGAATTAATAATGTTCGTAAAATTTATGTATATATTGTGTATGTGTGTTGTTGCTTTTTCGATGATGGGACTTGATAAACGTAAAGCAGTGAAAAAACAATGGCGTACCCCTGAAAGTACATTGTTTTTAGTATCTGCAGCAGGGGGAGCGATCGGAACATGGATTGGAATGTATGTTTTTCACCATAAAACTCATAAAAATAAATTTAAAATTGGTATACCACTTCTTGTTGTCATCACTTCATATGTTTTATGGGGAATTTAAGTTTACTAGTGCTATAAATTAGGATTCTATGATAATTCTAAAAGGAAGTTAGCTGTTTTCTGCTAGGTTCTGAAGCATGTCATATTAAAAATAAGTAAGTTTTTTGAAAAAGGAATTACATTGTCGAAAAAGATAGGGGAAGAATATTTGTAAAGGTTTAAAGATACGCCTTATAATGAAGAGAAAAAAGAGAAGAGGAGAAAAGGGAAGATGGAGAGTCAAAAAGCACTGCAAAAGAAAGGGATTGTATATGCGGCCGGTGCTTATATGATGTGGGGCATTCTTCCGGTTTATTGGAAGTGGGTTGAGGAAGTTCCTGCAGAAGAAATATTAGCACATCGTATTGTTTGGGCATTTGTTTTTATGTTACTAATTTTGGGAGTATCAAGACGATTGAGGCAATTTCTGAACGAACTTGTAAGTCTTTTTAAACGACCTAAATTATTAATCTCATTAACGATTGCTTCCGTTTTAATTAGTGGGAATTGGTTTGTGTACATATGGGCTGTGAATCAGAATCATATTATTGAAGCGAGTCTTGGTTATTATATTAATCCTCTTGTAAGTATTTTACTTGGTACAGTTGTTTTGAAAGAAAAACTTAACTTTTGGCAATATGTTGCAGTTGGTTTAGCAGGAATAGGTGTGATTATTTTAGCATTTCGATACGGTTCAATTCCATGGATAGCTCTTTCACTGGCATTTACATTTGGATTATATGGGTTAACCAAGAAATTGCTGAATTATGATGCAATGATAGGACTTACGATGGAAACAATGATTGTGACGCCTCTTGCATTCATTTACTTAGTTATGATTGGTGAGCATGGTTTTGGTTCGTTTGGCTCTATTTCATTTATTTCAACGCTAATTTTAATGGGAGCAGGTATTGTTACTGCATTACCGCTTTTTTATTTTGCAAAAGGGGCACAACTTATTCCGCTATATATGATTGGTTTTTTACAATATATTTCTCCAACCATTAATCTTATCTTAGGTGTTTTTGTGTTCCATGAGCATTTTACATCGGTTTATATGACAGCCTTTTTCTTTATTTGGGTTGCATTATTGATATTTTCGATGGCAAAAACAAAGTTTTTGCTTCGGAAGCAACCAAAGTTTCTTAAAAATAAATCGGCAAAAGTATCATAAAGCGTAGTATTTTCTACGCTTTTTTCTTTATACTTATAAGTATAGAATTTCCATTACTGCAAGTAGGGGGCTGGAAATATGGAAACAATTTTACATAACGAGCCGCTTATGGCAGCTGTACTCGCTTGGTTTTTAGCACAATTAACGAAAGTCATTTTTAAATTAGTCAAGGCGAGAGAATTTGATTTTGCGCAATTTTTTGCTTCTGGAGGAATGCCAAGCTCTCATTCTTCAACGGTTACGGCATTAGCGACAGGTGTTGGAATGGTAGAAGGTATAACGAGTGCGGTGTTTGCAGTGGCCGCTATTTTTGCAATTATTGTTATGTATGATGCATCAGGGGTAAGGCTCGCGGTAAGTAAACAGGCGAAGATTTTAAATGATTTTTTTCATGGTAGACAAACAGAGTATAAGAAATTAAATGAGCTTGTCGGACATACGCCGTATCAGGTTGTTGTCGGAGCTATTTTAGGAATTGTTGTTGGAATTGGATATTGTTTGTGAGCAGAATGTGTATTTACATGTTCTGCTTCTATTTATTTTTATACATAATTGCGTGCGAAGCGGAATATCGTATACGGATTTAGAAAGGGTGGGTGAAAAAGGTGTTATTACATGAAAAAGTGCGTGAGGAAGTTAATCGGAAAATTACCGCACTCAGGACGATGCAGCATCAAGACGGAACGTGGCGATTTTGTTTTGAGGGATCACCATTAACAGATTGTCATATGATTTTTTTGCTTAAATTATTAGATCAAGAGCAAGAAATAGAGCCGTTTGCTGCAAGATTAGCATCTCTTCAAACAAATGAAGGGACTTGGAAGTTATACGAAGACGAATCTGTTGGGAACTTGTCTGCTACCATTCAAGCATATGCAGCCTTACTTGTTTCTAGAAAGTATGCAAAAGAAAACATAAATATGAAACGAGCTGAAGCTTTTATTCGTGAGCGAGGTGGTATTGCACGCGCACACTTTATGACGAAATTTTTATTGGCACTTCATGGAGAATATGAATATCCTTCCTTGTTTCACTTTCCAACGCCTATTTTATTTTTACCTGAAGATTCCCCGCTTAGCATATTTGAGCTAAGTAGTTCCGCGCGCATTCACCTCATTCCGATGATGATTTGTATGAATAAACGATTTACTGTGTCTAAAGCACTTCTTCCTAATTTAGATTATATTTCAGGCGGGAGTAAAAAGCAGTGGTTTCGTGAAGAACGTTCATCATTGTTTCAAACGCTTCTTGGAGATGTGAAGAAGTTTTTATCATACCCCTTATCTTTGCATCATAAAGGGGACAGGGAAGCGGAGCGTTTTATGATTGAGCGGATTGATACAAATGGAACATTATATAGTTATGCGAGTGCTACATTTTACATGATTTATGCATTGCTCGCACTGGGACACTCAATTCAGTCACCGCTTATTTCAAATGCAGTATTAGGATTGAAAACTTATATATGGAATATGAATAAGGGATTTCATCTTCAAAATTCACCATCTACAGTGTGGGATACAGCTCTACTAAGCTATTCATTGCAAGAAGCGCATGTACCACATGATAACCAAATGATTCGAAAAGCAACAGATTATTTACTACAAAAACAACATAAAGGTAAAAAAGATTGGAGTGTGCATGCCCCATCACTTGATGCTGGAGGTTGGGGATTTTCAGATGTGAATACGACAATTCCTGATATTGATGATACGACAGCTGTACTTAGAGCGTTAGCGCGAAGCCGAAAAGGAAATCAAAGAATAGAAAAAGCTTGGAAGAAAGGAATTGAATGGGTCAAGGGATTACAAAATATTGATGGGGGCTGGGCAGCTTTTGAAAGAGGTGTAACAAGTAAAGTTTTAACACATTTACCTCTTGATAACTCAGGGGACATGATTACGGATCCGTCTACGTCAGATATTACAGGTAGAGTGCTGGAGTTTTTTGGAACATACGCTCCAAACGAGTTACAAGGTGATCTAAAAGATCGAGCGATTCGTTGGTTAATTCATACACAGGAGAAGAATGGATCCTGGCATGGGAAATGGGGAGTGTGTTACATATATGGCACTTGGGCAGCTCTCACAGGTTTACGTGCTGTAGGTGTTCCATCTAATCATACAGCTTTACAAAAAGCAGCTACATGGTTAGAGAGCATTCAACATAGCGATGGAGGGTGGGGAGAGTCTTGCAGGAGTAGTGTAGAAAAGAAATTTATTTCGTTACCTTTTAGTACACCATCACAAACGGCATGGGCACTTGACGCACTTATTGCTTTTTATGATACGGAAACACCTGTCATTCGAAAAGGGATTTCTTATTTACTTGCACATCCAACTCAGAATCAAGATTATCCTACAGGTATAGGGTTACCAGATGGATTTTATATTCGCTACCATAGCTATCATCATATATTTCCACTCCTTACTTTTGCTCATTATATAAAAAAATATAGAAAATAAACCGAGAAATCATCTCGGTTTATTTCATTTTTTATGGGTAGTAGTAGGTCCCAATTGCAAAGTGATAAGGGCTAGATAGGCACCTTATTTTTGTTCGGATTGGCGTTTTTGACGTGCATCGGCGGCGTCAGCACGTGCGTTTGCTTCTAAGTCATCATGGTCAGCGAGTTCACGAGAAAACTCTACATCGATGCCATCAGAAGTTTTATTTCGTCCTAGGTTCTTTTTGTTCATTCGACACAATCTCCTTGTGTTTATGCTGTGTTGCAAGTTTAGTTTGACACAAATAGACTTTTTTATACAAAAAGGATTTGGAAAGCATAGAGCCGAAATATACAGTATAAGTAATAGAAATGGGGGAGAGGAATGAACTTTTTACATGGGAAAACAGCTGTTATAACAGGAGCTGCACAAGGAATAGGGAAGGAAATTGCTTGTACTTTTGCAAAATTAGGTGCAAAGGTGTTAATAAGTGATGTAAATGAGGAGAAATTAAAAGAAACAGCAAGAGAGTTTTTAGACCAAGGATATGAAGTAAGTGTATATGCATGTGATGTGAGTAATCAAAACGAAGCAAAATCATTAATTGAATATGCGGTTCAAACATTCGGTGGGATACATATTTTAGTGAATAATGCTGGGATTACAAGAGATGCGATGTTACATAAAATGGAGAAATCAGCTTGGGAGCAAGTCATGCAAGTGAATTTAACAGGTGTGTTTTATTGTATGCAACCGGCACTTCTTTACATGAGGCAGCAACAATTTGGACGTATCATCAATATTTCTTCGATTAGTAGGGAAGGGAATATTGGGCAAGCGAATTATGCTGCAACGAAAGCAGGTGTCATTGGATTAACAAAAACGGCAGCAAAAGAAGTGGGTGGATTTGGTATTACTTGTAATGCCATTTGTCCAGGGTTTATGGATACAGATATGACAAAAACAATACCAGATAAAGTGAAAGAGAAGATGGTTGGTGCAATTCCAGTTGGAAGAATTGGAACGCCGCAAGATATCGCAAATGCAGCAGCCTTTTTCGCTTCAGAGTATGCTTCTTATATTACAGGTGAGGTATTAAATGTGAGCGGTGGCTTACAAGTGTAAGAGATAGTTCTATATTTTTTAATACGTTACGGAATAAAATGTTTGAATTCTCTAAATGATTTGTTACATAATAAGTAGAGTCTGACCATCTTTTTTTATTTAGAATCAAGGGATGTGCGTTTGGTATATGTATACCAAGAATAATTATATAATGTGCAACATTATATAGATAAAAAGAAGAGGATAGATACAAACAGAGAAGTTCTGCTTGTTCTATCCTTTTGTTGTACTACAAATGACTTCATTTACTACTACAATGTATTTGCTTTTTGTGTATAGAAATAATAATGATGTTTAATTTTGATACTTGAAATAGAATAATCCTCAGTTATTTTACTAAAGCTGCTCCCGTGAATCCAAAAAGAAAAACGTCCTCATATCTTGCAGGAACGCATAATAAATATTTACTTTTCTGCTGTGATTATTAAGAACATAGGTCTACGAAGTTCTTCTTTCATTTCGGGAATACTCTTTAACATTTCTTCGGAAGAAATTGGTCACTGGAAGTAGGAGAAAACCTCATCGTTTTCAAACCAGAGAAACCAGGAACCTACATGTACAGTTGCTGGATGGGAATAATCCGCGGTAGAATCATTGTGAAAGAAGCATAGGAGGAAGTAAAAGCTCCATAAAGAAAATCGGCTGTATCCAATAGGGATAGCTGGTTTTAAAATATTTAGAAAATCCAGTTGACGGTCTATCTACTACGTGTTACGATATACCTGTAGTAAGTCACACTGGATAATAGCACTACTGAATAGTGAGGTTGTAAAAAAAATTTAAGAAAAATATTTGACACCTTCTACTCGGTGTTATAATACACATGTAATAAGTAATACTGAATAGTAGGATTTCCTAAAAGCTATTCAGTAAAAAATCCCTCAGTACTCTGTTATACTGAATATAAGTCAGACAAAATAGAGGAGGTAGAGGAGGATCTGAACATGGAAAATTTAACTGAAATGCTGAAGGGTTCGCTGGAAGGCTGCGTGCTGGAAATCATTAGCCGCCATGAAACCTATGGTTACGAGATTACCCGCCGCCTGAACGAGCTTGGGTTTACCGAAGTCGTGGAAGGAACGGTCTATACCATCCTCGTGCGATTAGAAAAGAAAAAACTTGTGAATATAGAAAAGAAACCATCAGATATGGGACCGCCCCGCAAGTTTTACTCACTCAATGAGGCTGGCCGCCAGGAACTTGAATTATTTTGGGAAAAATGGGATTTTGTATCATCAAAAATTAACGTCTTGAAGTCAATCTAGCTGCATAAGATATTCCGTCTGATATTTTTGGAGTGTCTTGTTCAGCTTTATAAAAAAGGAGGAAAAATAACATGATGGAAATGTTCAAAAAAATGATTGGTGATAAAAAAGAGTACAAAATGATGATGGCACGGGTTGGAGCCCTGCCAGAGGACTATCAGTTTGTATTTAAGAAAATTCAAAACTACATGTGGAATTTCTCAGCGGGCAACGGGATGGATATGCTACACATACAGTATGAATTAATCGAGTTGTTCGAAGCCGGTGCGGCGGAAGGTAGACAAGTGCTGGAAATCACTGGGGACGACGTGGCCTCCTTTGCTGACGAACTAGTGGCAAACGCTAAAACCTATGTCTCCAAGTACCGTGAAGATTTGAATCAGAGTATCATGAAGCGATTGAGAAAAAAATAAATTCAATAGATAATACCGACTGATTAGCTGGTTACAAATGTGAATTGCCGCCTTCGCTATTCAGTTATATTTTTAACCTGGTAATAAGTAATACAGATTATCAGTCAGACTAAATAGAAGAGTATAGGGAATCTAGCTCCGCAAAGCGCTTTTTATCCCGCATTAATGGGCAGTAACCCACCTCAAGGTTCAGAGAGAACCGAGGAAGATAGGTGGGGGATCAACTGCCCATAAAAGCCCGATTGGTTCAACTAATAATCAGTGGGGGGATGAAGAAAACCCCCACTGATTAAAGTTTCACTTTATAAGGAGGAAAAAGTATGAGCGATGCAGCGATTTCCGTAAAAGGGTTAAAAAAATGCTTTAAAGACAAGGAAGTCTTAAAGGGGGTGGATTTTGAGGTGCAGCGTGGCGAAATTTTCGCACTGCTGGGCTCAAATGGAGCGGGCAAGACGACGACGGTCAACATCCTTTCGACGCTGATGAAGGCCGATGGCGGCGAAGTAAGTATTTGCAGCTTTGACGCCCAGCGTCAATCGGATTATGTTCGCCAGAGCATCAGCCTAACAGGGCAATTCGCAGCTTTAGACGGCATGCTTACCGGGCGGGAAAACTTGATGATGATCGCCAAGTTGCGGGGAGTTTCCAATCCCGCTCAAGTCGCCGACAATCTGCTTGCAAGATTCAGCCTGACCGATGCGGCCAACCGCCGGGCGGATCAGTATTCCGGCGGGATGAAGCGCCGGCTTGATATCGCCATGAGCCTGATCGGGACGCCAGCAGTCATTTTTCTCGACGAACCGACGACAGGGCTTGACCCCGAAGCGCGGATTGAAGTCTGGGATACCGTCAAGGAGCTTGCTGGCAGCGGCACGACCATCTTGCTGACGACCCAGTACCTGGAGGAAGCCGAACAACTGGCGGACCGTATCGCCATCCTGCATGGCGGAAAAATCATCACGACCGGTACCCTTACCGAACTCAAAGAGATGTTCCCGCCAGCGAAAGTGGAGTACATCGAGAAGCAGCCGACATTGGAGGAAATTTTCCTCGCGATCATTGGCAAAAAGGAGGAGATGTAAATGAAAAGCAAAACAGGGGTATTACTAGAACGTTTAATGCGCAACATCATGCGCAGCCCGGATACGATTATCACGGTGGCGATTACGCCGATTATGATGCTGCTGCTGTTTGTCTACGTATTTGGCGGCGCCATAGAGACAGGAACGGACAATTACGTCAATTATTTATTGCCGGGAATCTTGCTGATGGCTATTGCATCCGGCGTCGCTTACACTTCACTGCGGCTGTTTACTGATGTAAAGAGCGGGCTGATGGCGCGTTTCATTACCATGCCCATCAAGCGCTCGTCGGTATTGTGGGCTCACGTGTTGACCTCGCTTGTTTCCAATGCGCTTACTGTCGTGGTGGTTATCCTCGTCGCCCTCTTGATGGGCTTTCGTTCCAGTGCTGATATCCTGGATTGGCTCGCGGTAGCTGGGATACTCGGGCTGTTTACGCTGGCTCTGACATGGCTGGCGGTCATTCCCGGATTGACGGCGAAGTCTATGGAAGGGGCGACAGCCTACTCGTACCCGCTGATTTTCCTGCCGTTTATCAGTTCGGCCTTTGTTCCCACCGAAACCATGCCTAAAATTGTCCGTGCGTTCGCTGAGAACCAGCCCGTGACTTCAATCGTGAATACGATTCGTGCCCTCTTGTATGAAGGGTCTGTTGGAAACGGTATCTGGGTCGCGCTTGCCTGGTGCGTCGGCATCATGGTCATCGCTTACTTCTTCGCCAGTAAAGTATTTAAACGTCAGTTAGGGTAAGTACACCATTATGGGATTAGTCATATCAATAGTCAGCCACTGCGATGAATGCATTTGCTATCACATGAAAGGCTGCTTAAATGCCGGGGTAACCATCGATGAAATCATGGAAACCCTCAAAATTGGTGTGATTGGTGGCGACTCGATCACTTATTCCAACGTGAGGTTTGCCATGCATGCCTTAGAAGAATTTACAGCGGGTAGTGCTCTTTCGCAGGAGGAGAAATTAAAAGAATAAAGCCCATAGATATAACTGAGAGTAAAAAAATCGACTTTATAAAGCATTTAGAGAACTAGTACGCGTTGTAAGGACCGCCTTTCTCCTAAAATATATTTCAGATATAAAATTACGGGAACAAATAACAGCTAGTACAAATAAAGTTGAGGCATATCATGATCATGGCTTTTCAAAATGTTTTTTTCGGTGGAGATGGGATTATTTCTGAAAATGATCCGGAAGAACAAGAAAAACGTATTAAATATAATGATTTCGTTGTAATGCTTTTATTTTTCAGAATATTGTTGATATAATGTTAATTTTATGGTCTCTCATGAAGGGTATAGGTTTTCGCGAGAAGATCTTGTTATGCTGAGTCCATACCTTACAAGGCTCATTAAACGTTTTGATGATTATGTCATCGATTTACAAAACATCCCTCAATCAGTAGAGGAGAATATACCGGTATAAACATAAAATGGGTCATCATATGGAAATAAAAGTAAGTATATGGCCCGTTTTTACATGTATCTCGGCTGAACCCCTATATGAGGCCATAAAGAGGTCAGCATAATAAAAAAGTACATCACTCTTATTGAGCGATGTACTAATACATATATAATGTGCAACATTATGCACATCCTCTTATCCTTCTAAGGAAAGATAGATATTGTTACTTATTTATCCCGCATTAACGGGCAGTAAGACCCCCACCTCAAGGTTCAGAGAGAACCGAGGAAGATAGGTGGAGGATCAACTGCCCATAAAAGCTCGATTGGTTCAACTAATAATCAGTGGGGGATGAAGAAAACCCCCACTGATTAAAGTTTCACTTTATTTTACAGAGTAGGTCAGGCTTTTTCATTTAGTTCAGATTCACCCAAACACTCTTCACTTCTGTATAGTTATTTAATGCATAAGATCCCATTTCGCGGCCAAGACCGGATTGTTTAAATCCACCAAATGGAGAAGCGGCATCAAATACGTTATAACAGTTTACCCATACTGTACCAGCACGGACTTTACTTGCAATGTAATGTGCATTTTTGACATTTTCTGTCCATACACCAGCAGCTAAACCAAATGATGATTTATTTGCACGTTCAATTACTTCATCAATATCATTAAACGGCAACGCGGAGATGACAGGTCCGAAAATTTCTTCTTTGGCAATTGTCATTTCATCATTTACGTCTGCAAATACAGTTGGAGCGACAAAATAACCTTGCTCATATGGTTTATTTCCACCAACAAGTACTTCTGCACCTTCTTCAATACCTTTTTCAATGTATCCCATAACGCGTTTTTGCTGTTCTTCTGAAACAAGAGGCCCGATTGTTGTCTGAGGATCTAGACCTGCACCTTGTGTTAATTTTTTTGAATACAGAACAAGGTCAGCCATAACATTATCATACATTTTCTTCGGAATAAATAAACGGGACCCTGCGCAGCATACTTGCCCTTGGTTAAACATGACACCAGAAAGTGCAGCTGGAATTGCACGAGATAAATCAGCATCTGGTAAAATAATATTCGGTGATTTACCACCGAGTTCTAATGTAACTCGTTTCAATGTTTCAGAGGCTTGTCTCATAATTTGTTTACCAACTGGAGTAGACCCTGTAAATGCAATTTTATCAACGAGAGGATGATTGACAAGAGCTTGTCCAGCTGTTTCACCAAATCCTGGTACGATGTTGACAACACCTTTCGGGAATCCAGCCTCTTCAAATAATTCAGCTAAGTATAGAGCAGAAAGAGGTGTTTGTTCTGCAGGTTTCAACACAATTGTACATCCAGTTGCAAGAGCAGCCCCCATTTTCCACATTGCCATTAGGAGAGGGAAATTCCAAGGAATAATTTGTCCGACAACACCAACTGCTTCATGGCGTGTATAGTTAAAATATTCACCGGAGACTGGAATTGTTTGACCGACAATTTTTGTAGCCCAGCCAGCGTAATAACGCATATGTTCAATTGCCAGCGGAATATCTGCTGCTAACGTTTCACGGATTGGTTTTCCGTTGTCTAATGTTTCAAGCTGTGCTAATTCTTCTTTATGTTCTTCCATTAAATCAGCAAGCTTGTACATTAGACGGCTTCGTTCAGCACCGCTCATACGTGACCAAGGACCTTCATCGAAGGCCTGTCTTGCAGCCATTACAGCTTTATGAATATCTTCGCGACCAGCTTCTGAAACAATCGCAAGTGTTTCACCAGTTGCTGGGTTTGGAGTTTTAAATGTCTTACCGGAAGCGCTTTCGACGAAAGCTCCATTCACATATAATTTTTTTGTTCCTTGAAGAAATTTCTCTACTTTTTCATGAAGATTTACAGCTAGTTGACTCATTGTATAACCCCCTTGAAAATATAATGTAAACGCAGTACAAGACGGCGTTTATTCCTGTAACAGGGTTGTAAAGAAACTAGATGAAAGAACTCTAATTTTAATCATAAATAACAAAGACTGAAAATTCAAATTTCATTTACGTTACAATTGTAAAAATTATGTAATACAGAATTGAATTCTATATCTTTGCAAAAAATCCTTCTAGTTTTTCTTTTCTAGTAGGAAAAACTAGAAAAACAATGTTACAATTATACCTCGTGAGAGGAGGGAGAAAATGAAGGGTTATCATGATGATCCACGCTTTCGAATTGCCCATAGAGAGGCGTTAATTGGTCTTGGACTTGCTTTTATCAATTTTATAATATGGTATGGGTTTGCTTATGGGCTTGGCAGTAAGGATCCAAGTGAATATACATATGTATTAGGTTTTCCAGCATGGTTTTTTTATAGTTGTATAGTCGGTTTTGTTGTAGTAGTTATACTTCTTATTTTAATCGTGCGTTTTGCATTTCAAGATATTTCGCTCGATGAGGAAGAAAAAAGTGAGGAATGATAAATGAATTGGTACGTAATAATTCCAATGATAATTTCTTTTATCGTTGTATTTTTAATTGGTGTATATGCATCAAGACGTGTACAAGCAACGGCTCATAATAAATTTTTACAAGAATACTTTCTTGGTGGACGTGAACTTGGCGGTCTATTATTAGCTATGACAATGATTGCTACGTACGGTAGTGCGAGTAGCTTTATTGGTGGACCTGGAATTGCATATAATATGGGGCTTGGATGGGTATTGTTGTCAGCAATCCAGGTTGTAACGGGTTACATCGTCTTGACGGTAATTGGTAAAAAGTTTGCAATCATTGCAAGAAAGATGGAAGCAATTACGCTTATTGATTACTTAAAAGGAAGATACAATCATAAAGCAGTGGTCATTCTTTCGGCATTATGTATTATTATCTTTTTATTTTCAGCAACAGTTGCCCAGTGGGTTGGAGGCGGAAGATTAATTGAATCGTTAACAGGTCTTTCGTATACAACGTCTTTATTTCTTTTTACATTCTCTGTACTTGTATACGTTTTAATTGGTGGATTCCGTGCAGTTGCTTTATCTGACACATTACTTGGTATTATTATGTTAGCAGGCACGACAATTATTTTAATTGCAACGGTGATTGCTGGTGGCGGAATCGAAAAGATTATGCAGGAACTGGTTCGAATTAATCCTAATTTAATTACGCCATTTGGTGCAGATGGCAGTTTAACGAAAACATATGTAACATCATTTTGGGTATTAATTGGTGTTGGTGTTGTTGGATTACCTCAAATTAGCGTGCGTGCGATGTCCTATAAAAATTCAAAAGCGATGCATCAAGCTTTAATTATCGGAACAATTGTTGTCGGTACAATTATGATTGGTATGCATTTAACAGGTGTATTTGCACGGGTGGTGCTTCCAGGCGTAACTGTGCCAGACAAAGTAATGCCACTTCTTGCAATGGAAGTATTGCCGCCTTGGCTTGCTGGGGTCTTTTTGGCTGCTCCAATGGCTGCAATTATGTCAACGGTAAATTCACTTTTATTACTTGTGAGTTCATCAATTATTAAAGATATATATGTGAACTACATTAACGAAAAGGCTACTGATACGGCTATTAAAAAAGGAAGCTTGTGGATTACCGGAATCATTGGTTTACTTGTGTATGCAGCAGCTATTAAACCACCGGATTTCTTAATTTGGTTAAATTTATTTTCTTTTGGTGGCTTAGAAGCAGCATTTATTTGGCCGATTGTTTTAGGGCTATATTGGAAGAAAGGGAATGCAGTTGGTGCGCTTGCATCCATATTGGTTGGGGTAGGTTCTTATATGATCATCCATCTTTGGTTCCCGAATCCGTTTCATATACATACAGTAGTTTTTCCGATTTGTTTTGCGTTTATCGCTTATATAGTTGGTAGTGTATTGACGTTGAAAAAAGAATAGAACCAATAAAACAAAACCGCAGTGCTTTCAAAGATGAGAAGCACTGCGGTTTTTTATGATAAAAATTAAGTTTTTTCATTCTGCATTCTTTTGCTCATTCATACAGTAGTAACAATTGATGGGATGGAGTTGAGACCTATGAAAAAGGTGCTTTTTTTAGGGGATCCTGGTATTGATGATTCTTTAGCAATTATGTATGGGCTGTTACATCCAGAAATTGAAATTGTTGGGATTGTGACTGGGTATGGAAATGTAACACAAGAGCAAGCAACAAGTAATGCTGCGTATTTAATGCAACTAGCAGGTAGAGAAGATATACCGATTATAAATGGAGCGAAAATGCCGTTGTCGGGTGAATTTGCAACATATTATCCTGAAATTCATGGAGCGGAAGGGTTAGGGCCAATTCGCCCCCCACAAACGATTCGACCAAATATTAAATCGTTTTGCACAATCTTTGACATTATCAATCGTTATAAAAAAGAAGTTATTATTGTTGATGCAGGGAGGTCAACAAGTTTAGCAACGGCGTTTATATTAGGAAAGGATGTAATGAAAGATGTAAAAGAATATTACTGTATGGGGGGGGCATTTCTTGTTCCAGGGAATGTTACTCCTGTAGCAGAGGCAAACTTTCATGGCGATGCACTTGCTGCAAATTTAGTAATGCAGCATGCAAAAAACGTAACATTAATCCCTCTTAATGTTACAAGTGAATCAATCGTTACACCTGAAACTGTACAATATATAAAAAAACATTCACAAACTGCATTTAACAAATTAATTGAACCTATATTTCAATATTATTATATGGCATATAAGAAAATAAATCCCAAAATTACCGGAAGCCCCATTCATGATGTCGTTACGATGATGGCAGTTGTAAATTCTTCTATGATTGAATATGTATACCGGAAAGTAGACGTGGATTTAGAAGGGAGTGCAAAGGGGGAAAGTATTGCTGATTTCCGGCCACAACCTGATGCAAAAGCTCTTAAAGATTGGGTGAGAATTGGATGGAAATTAAATTATAAGAAATTTGTTGAAAACTTTGTTCGAATTATGACATAGACATAATAGGAGATGACAAGTTAAAATAATAGAGACGATTATTTAGAAAATCGTCTCTATTATTTTGTTTATAACGATATATAACAGATAAAAGATATAAATTAGGAGAGGAAATTCACTTGAGAAAAGTTATAATATGTGCGGGAATTATTGGCGTATTCATAGTGCTTATATCCGGTAACTTCTTAGCGAAAAAAGTTTGGAGCTCTAATAATGATGATGCGCAGTTTATTGCCTCATTTGTTGAAGAGCATAAAGATGAAAAAAACAGTGCCTTACTTATAAAACGAAATGATAAAGTTGTTTATTCTGTAAATCCCAATGTTGTGTTACCAGTTGCGAGCACGATGAAGTTAATTGTTGCATTTGAATTTACGAAACAAGTTGTAGATGGGAGAATTGACCCGAATGGTTATGTATCAATTGATGATGTAAATCGTTATTATGTTCCAAATACAGATGGTGGTGCGCAGGATCGATGGCAAAAGTATTTAATAAAAACTGATAAAATAGATGAAAATGCAGTGCCATTAGAAGAAGTTGCGAAAGGGATGGTGAAGTTTAGTTCAAATGCGAATACAGAGTATTTAATGGAGCGACTTGGACTAGATCATATTAATCAAAATTTACAAAACCTATCACTTCCTTCACACCAACCGTTATTTCCTATCGTCTCTTCTCTATATATTCCGGGATATTTGCATAAGGAATTGCATGTTCCAAAATCTAAATTAGAGAAAAAGTTAAAAGAAATGTCTCAAGAAGAATATCGTCGTTATGCCATGTTAATACATGAACGGTTAAAAGAGAAAGGGCCGTTATTACAAAAAGAAATTCCGCTGTATTTAGAAGAAAAATATGAAAAAATATGGTCAGATAAGTTTCCAGCTGCATCTGCAAATGATTATATGGTGCTTCTGGAAAAAGCGAACCACAAAAAAGGTTTTACAAAAGATGAAGAAAAAGAATGGGCGAATCTCGTTGAAACGGATATGAAAGGGAAGAAGTACCGTAAATCATTCAGGCATGCAGGGCAAAAAAATGGATATACACCATGGACGTTAGCAAAAGCTGTTTATGCTACTGATAAACTTGGGAATTGTACAGAAATTGTGTTTTTAGCAAACCAATTAGATGAAGATGATAGTGCAGAGCTTCGTAAGCACTTGCGTAATTTACATTTCCAGGTACTAAAAAGTGAAAAATATGATGCAACTGTTATTAGATAAACCCGATGCGTGTGGCAGCGGGTTTATTTGTGTTTCATCAATGAAAGTTTCACCTCATACAAGCACCTTTTCAGAAGCTCCGGGTATGATGGTTAGTAAATAACTGGGCGAAAGGGGAAAAGTGATGAAATGGGATAAGGAAGAGTTTGTTAAGAGTGAAGGCGCTGATTTCCCTGGAAAAACCTATGCAAACTGCGTGTTACAGCATGTGTTTCAATTTCAGCGAGATTATTTATTGCAAGAGATGTTTATGGTTCATCGTGCTCATATTATCATGCTTGTGGAAGAAAAATTAATGAAGCAAGAAGATGCAAAAGTTATTTTAACAGCGCTAGAGAAAGTGGCGCAAATTCCAAAGAGTCAATTATTGTATGAGCAGGAACATGAAGATCTCTTTTTTTTAATAGAACATTTAATTGTAAAAGAAGCAAATGATGATCTAGTAAGTAATATGCATATTGGTAGAAGTCGTAATGATATGGGAGTAACGATGTATCGGATGAGTTTACGCCGCTACCTGCTACGTTTTATGGAGCATTTTATCTTATTGCAAGAAAGTATATTACAACTTGCTGATGATCATATGGAAACAATTATGCCTGCTTATACACATACGCAGCCTGCTCAACCGACAACATTTGGTCATTATATGTTAGCTGTGTATGATGTGATGCAAAGAGATTTAGAACGGATTTGGAAGACGTATGATCTTGTGAATAACTCGCCGATGGGTGCAGCTGCTCTTTCTACAACAAGTTTCTCTATTAACAGACAGAGAGTTGCTCAGTTACTTGGTTTTTCAGGTGTTATTGAGAATTCATATGATGCAGTCGCAGGTGCTGATTATTTACTGGAAGTCAGTGCCTTGCTGATGATGACAATGACGAATACGAGTAGATGGCTCCATGATTTCTTACTACTAGCAACAAAAGAATACAATGGAATTACTGTTGCAAACCCATATGTACAGATCAGTAGTATAATGCCACAAAAACGTAACCCAGTTTCAATCGAACATGCTCGATCGCTAGCTAGCGGTGCATTTGGTGAAGCTTTCACTGTATTTCAAACGATCCATAATACACCGTTTGGAGACATTGTTGATACAGAAGATGATTTGCAGCCTTATTTGTATGGAGGAATCGAAAAGGCAATTCGTGTGTTCTGTATAATGAATGCAGTGATTCGAACAATGAAGGTAGAAGATGGAGTTTTAAAAAAGCGCTCGTTTAAACATGCAATTACGATAACGGATTTTGCGGATACCTTAACAAAAAATTACAATATTCCTTTCCGGCGTGCTCATCATGCTGCAAGTGATATTGCAAAAGTGTCTATGGGGCAACAAAAAGAGTTGCATGAACTAAAACTCATAGAAGTAAATAAGTACTTACAAAAAACATTGCACGTGATACTTTCAGAAAAAGAATGGAATGACATTATATCGCCAGAAGCATTTATTGAGAAAAGGAATGTATATGGGGGAACAAGTAAAAAAGAAATGATACGTATGATTCAAAAGAGGAGAGAGCGTTTTAAGCAAGAAGAAGTTAAATTTGAAACGGAAAAACAGCGAATTTCACAAGCTGAACAAGAAGTCATGACGATCTTATTGAATATTATTGAATCGTAAAAGAAGGATTTTGTGAATTAATCGCCAATAATCTATTGAAATATAAATAGAAGGAAGAGATTGTCGATGATTCAATTACAGGTGTATGAAGATATTTCTCATTTTAAGAAGGATTTCGTTCCAATTTTAGAAATGAATGAACAAGAAAATAATTTACTATTAGGGGTATTGCAGTCTGGAGAAAATCCACTATTTATGGCAGCGGCAAAGCGAAATGAAAACACCATACTTATATTTCTTCAAACTGAGAGAAAACAAATGATTGTTGCTAAATCCGTAGCTTCGAGGGAGGAGGTAAAGGAAATAGCAAAACAATTAGTAACGGTGTATCCCAACATACCTGGATTGATTGGAGAAAAGAGAGTGGTGACACAATTAGCAGAAGAGATTGCGCAACTAGAGCAAAAGAAACTTTCTATTCGCATGAATCAAGGGATATATAAGCTGGAAAAAGTAAAGAAGCAATGGAATGAACAGGGTGTTTTCCGTCAAGTAAATGATGATGAGCTACCATTTATAGAAGAGTGGGTGCATCAATTTTGTGAAGATGTTCATTTGCCTACTACAGCAGAAGATGCGAAACAAACGGCATATGCATTAGTAAGTACAAATCGGTTATTCGGCTTGGAAGTAGATGGAGAATTGGTTTCGGTAGCTGCCATAACAAGACCGACTAAGAGTAATATTACAGTTAACTTTGTATATACGCCAAAAGAAGCACGAAAGAAAGGGTACGCTTCTAACTGTGTAGCTGCCCTTAGTCAGTACATGTTAGATCAAGGTTATAAAACGACTACTTTATATACAGATTTAGCAAATCCAACTTCGAATAAGATTTATCAAGAGATAGGGTATGAACGAATCATGGAATCTGTATTAATATTTTTAGAGAAGATAGAATAAAAGGCTCGCTTATATGCGAGCCTTTTGCTATGAAATTATTTTTCATCAATCCGAATGACGCCACCTTGTTCAAATTCCTTAGTTTCTAATAGATGAACAACAGCTTTCGCGACATATTCAGGAGAAAGTAATTTTCCTTCTTCCTTTAAGGTGATAAAGCGTTCTAAGTTTGTGAAGTCTTCTTTTTTCGTTTGACGGATTTGTTGTTGCATATTTGTATCCACAACACCTGGTGCAAAGGCAATTGTTTTTACGGGATACTCTTTTTCTGCTTCTTCTGTAGCAACGCACTGCGTAAACATATTTACACCAGCTTTCGTTGTACAATAAGCCCCCCACCCAAAGTAAGGTTTTTGTCCAGCGCCTGAGGAAATATTGATAACACGTTTATCTACTTTCCAATCCTTTGTATGTTTCATAAAAGAAGAGGTAAGAATCATTGGGGCAATTAAATTAATTTGCACATTTGCAATTAAAAGTTCACTCTCTGATTTTTCAATCGGTTTCATAGGTGCAAGTGTACCTGCGTTATTAATTAAATGAATAGATGAGACATTCTCTTCTTCAATGGATGAAAAGATGGTTTCAAAATGAGTTTCTAGATTATGTACATCTTGGAGATCAATTGAGTGAAAAATAAAAGAAATACCTTTTTGTGTTGCTTTTTCAATAAGTGTTTCATTTTGTCTTCTAGAAATACAAATGAGCTTTGTATTTTCTTCTAGTAATTGTATGGCGATTGCTTCGCCCAATCCTTGCGAAGTACCTGTTACAATAACATAGCGCATCGTTTGTTGAGCTCCTCTCCTATGTATATTTTTTTGATTATGCGGTGTGCATAATCTACTTATATAGTATAGAGGATTCTTTTGTAGAAATGGAGTAATTAGTAACAGATTATAGTTGGAGTTAAGGAGAAAGATAAGCAGCGAGAAATAGTCCTCACTGCTTATTCATTTTACTTAATAGAAAGTAATCGCTTGAATAAAATGTTGTTCTCAAGATGTACGTGTTGGAATAAATCAGATTCAAAATCTTCTAGACGATTATAAACCATACGATATGTGCGACATGCATGCTCTGGAGGAGTGAAATCATTTGTAATACTTCGCAATTCTTTTATAAGATCGCCAGCTCCATCATGTTCTTGTTCTAATTCTTCAAGTTTTTCGATTGCCAAAACTAAATTTTCTTGAGTAGGATTTTGTTCATATTTTTGGATAAGCGGGAATACAAGAGTTTCTTCTTTGATAATATGTTGTTCAAGTTCGAGTTTTAATTCATGAAACAGTCGGTGCACGTCACTTAAATGCGACTCTGTTTGACCGTGTACGCGAAATACTTTTGTTACATATGGACTGAGTTGTGGTAATTCTTCTTGAATATAGCGATGATGTGTTTGGATAATATGATCAATTAGTGTAGAAAAGCTAACTTCATTCCAGTTTGTAGATTCATTATTTTTTGATTGATATAAAGTATATTGTTCATTTAATGTTTTTAAAAGTTCATCAGGAGAAATTTCTTTTGTTTGTGTTGCTACTTCAATTGTCTTGTCTCCGCCACAACAAAAGTCGATACGATGTTTTTTAAATAAATCACTTGCTTGTGGAAAAGCCGTAACAATTTCACCTACAATAGATGTTTTTGTAAAAGGTATAGCCATATCAAACACTCCTCTGTTCATTTGTATGTTTTTAGCATAATGTTTTAGAAAAAAGATTGAAGTGATTATAATCACAAATATGGTGAAGAAATGAAACATAAAATGGGATTATATAATGAGCCGTTTCAATCTATTCAATCTGGAAAAAAAGTGTTTGAAGTACGCTTATATGATAAGAAACGTCAAGATATACAAATAGAAGATGAAATCGAATTTACAAATTTAAAAACAAAAGAAACAATTTGTGTAAAGGTAAAGGAATTGAAATGTTATAAAACATTTGAAGAAATGTTAGCAAGTACATATGAAATATATACGAAAGAACAAGAGCAGAAGTGGGGAACCGTTGCAATTGGGATTGAAGTGATAGCATGATTCGAAATCGTGGTGTGACTATTATTATACAGGATGATACAATCGCCCTTATAAAACGTATTCGAAATAATGAAGTATACTTTGTATTTCCAGGTGGAGGAATTGAAGAGAATGAAACACCAGAAGAGGCAACTATACGTGAAGCTTATGAAGAACTAGGCGTGCATATTGAAATTCAAAAATTGGTTACGAAGTATGAGTATAAAGGCACGCAATATTTTTATGAAGCACGTATTATTGGTGGTGTTTTGGGTACAGGAAAAGCTGAAGAGTTTACAAAGGGTGATAGAGGACAATACATTCCAGTTTGGATTCCTATAAAAGAGCTATTTAATCTAAATATCAAGCCATATGAAGTAGCAAAGATTATCGTTCATTATTATAAAAATATGAAGTCTGATAACATACAATAAAAACCATTGACATAGGCTTCTGATTTGAGTATTGTATTCAGGTATGTGTTCAAAATCAGGAGGTTTTTATGAGTAATCAAACTACACATCATGTAAAAATGACAACAGCGGATCCATCTGGAATTGGTCTATTTGGATTAGCAATGGTAACACTTGTAGCATCATCACAAAAATTAGGATTAACGGATGGTGTTTCATTTGTATTACCATGGGCAATCTTTTTAGGAGGATTTGCACAACTCTTTGCGTGTATTCACGATGCGAAGCATAACAACACGTTCGGTACAACTGCATTTGGTGCATATGGCCTATTTTGGTTAGGTGTTGGAACGTCTTGGTTAATTCAACTTGGAGTATTCGGCGAAAAATTAGCCCAATCTGTAGATCCAAAGCAGCTTGGTGTAGCCTTTATTGGATATTTAATCTTTACGATTTTTATGACAATTGGCGCAATGGAAACACATAAAGTATTATTTATGATTTTTGTACTTATTGATTTCTTATTTATTGGTCTTTCATTTAGTACTTTAGGTGTTATGCCACATGCTATGCATAACTTAGCAGCGTATTCTGAACTATGTATTTCATTACTATCTTTCTACGGTTCAGCAGCAGCTGTATTAAATGTTCATTTTGGAAAAGTTGTATTACCAGTAGGAAAGCCGTTTGGCATTTTTAAAAAATAAGAATGAAAAACACGAATGACAAGAATGGTCATTCGTGTTTTTTTATAGGTTGTTTTCTAAAAGACTGTTGTTTTTAAACATGAAATTTACCATTTTAACCGAGAAGACCCCCTTCTCTAAACGAAGTGAAGGTGGGGGTAGTTCAATTAAAGAGAATTAAGGAATATATATTAGGATTATAGAAAATGGAGGTGTGGTAGTGAGTGAAGACAAAGAAACACCTGAAAGAAGAAGAGAAAGACTAAGACAGGAAGAATTAAAAAGAAACCCAGTTGGAAATATGAACGATGCGTTTAATAGGGCTGAAACTAGAAACCTTGCTGATTTAGTAGGTAGTTTAGGTTGGAAGGGTATTGGAATACTTATCCTTGTAATCATAATTGGTTTTATAGTTGCATCAATATTTTTAAAGTAAGGAGACCTCTTTTTGAGGTCTTTTATTATGCATTTCTTACCACTTCTACTACTATATAATTTGATTTTTGACATGCTGAAATAAGCATTTGGTCTACGCGTTTTTCTCTTTTCTATGTGTGAAAGACTCACGAAAGAAAGTTTCATCACTCTCTACAATGCCTTGAAAGTTATTTATGGTAAGGAAAAAAATATAATTGAAATTGATTATCATTATTAATATAATGAGAATAAGAATCAATTGCAAAAGGGGATGTCGATATGGCGAAAATTTTAATAGCTTATGCAAGTATGTCAGGAAATACAGAAAGTATTGCTGATTTAATTAAAGTGAGCTTGGATGCATTTAATCATGAAGTGGAATTAAAGGAAATGGAAGGAATGGATGCAGAAGAATTATTAGCGTATGATGGTATCATTTTGGGATCGTATACGTGGGGAGACGGGGAGCTGCCATTTGAAGCAGAAGATTTTCATGATGATTTAGAAAGCGTAGATTTAGCCGGAAAAAAAGTTGCTGTATTTGGATCTGGTGATACGGCTTATGAGCAATTTTGTGAGGCAGTAACAATTTTTGAAGAACGTCTTGTAGAATGCGGGGCAGAACTTGTACAAGAAGGATTGAAGATTGAGTTAGCTCCAGAAGAGGAAGAAGATATCGAGAAATGCAGTAACTTTGCAATCGCATTTGCTGAAAAGTTCTAGGAATGGGAGTGTCATCGTGGAAACAATGTTAAGTGCAACTGCCGTAACGAAATTAGAAGATGGGAAACTTATGTTAGCAACTACATATGATGGATTATTCATTGAACAAGATGGGAAATGGAAACGGATTTTAAGTGGGTTTCAAAAAAGAATTCGGGATTTACAGAGTAGTGGTAATGTAATTTATGGTGTAGGTGACGAAGGGATTTTTATTCGTAGTATGGATTGTGGTGATAACTGGACGATTCAACGTTTTCCAACAAAGGCAACAAGTTGGAACGTATGTAGTAATGAGAGTGGGACAGTTATTGCACATGGAGATAAAACGTTATATCTTTCTAATAACTTCGGTTCTACTTGGGAAACTATTCATCCATTTCTTTGTTATGGTAGTGGTGCACCGTCTATTCGTTCGCTATTTTTATACAAGCATTACTTATTTATTGGTACCAAAATTCATGCGAAGTATGGTGGTGTTTGGCTTTTTGATCTGCAAATGCGTAAGTTAAAAAGAATTAAAATAGCCACGAATCAAATGATTTCTGCGTTGACATTACATAACTCCTACATAGTAGCAGCAAGTGGATCTTGCAGAGGAATAAGTGGAAATATTTCTTTTTGTATGGTAGATGAGATCATTAAAAAGAAAAAATTAAATTGGCATACATGTCAAAGTGAACAAAAAGCAAGTAGCTATTTAGATTTGAGTGTTGATCAACAGGTATTATATACAACATCTACACAGAATAAAGCTGGAATTAGTATGGTATGTCGTGTCCTCCTTGATGAAGGAACGGTAACGGTATGTGGATCTATTAAAGGTCACGGGTGGCGCATTGTTAATCAGAAGGAAGGCTATGTTGTGGCTGGATCAGGAGAATCAAAAGTGATGCAGTGGCAAAGGAATATTGTGTAAAATGTGAAGAAAATAAAATTCGCTTTACTTTTATTATATTGATATGATATAGTAATTATAAACCATTTTACTTTTAATAATATAGAGATTTAAATGAGCTGTAACTTCAGAGGAGGATAGCAATGTTAAATCTCCTCTGCGGTTGCAGTTTTTTAATGTCTTTATTATTGTGTAAAGTGGTCGAAAATGAATATGTACATATAGGTACATTGTAGGAGGATTTTTTCATGCAAAACGGTAAAGTAAAATGGTTTAACTCAGAAAAAGGTTTCGGATTCATCGAAGTTGAAGGCGGAGAAGACGTATTCGTTCATTTCTCAGCTATCCAAGGCGAAGGATTCAAAACTTTAGAAGAAGGTCAAGAAGTTACTTTCGAAGTAGAACAAGGTAACCGTGGACCACAAGCTACTAACGTAGTTAAGAAGTAATTGAATTAAAAGGAGAAGGGCTTGCCCTTCTCCTTTTTTTGTTTTTATTTTTATCTTAATATTTAAAAAATAATTCTGTGATCTTTTTTAGAAATTTTGTTTTGTGCATTTGTACAGTGGAGACTATATAGTTATAAAATGAAACTTTAATCAGTGGGGGGCTTCATTCTCCACTGATTATCAGCTCTCACCAATCGGGCTTTTACTGTCCATTAATACGGAGGAAATATAATCAAACAAGGAAGAGGTATGTGAATTGAATGAACCTAAATGTTATATTGTATTTGATGTTGAGAGAAATTTTCGACCTTATAAATCGCAAGATCCATTAGAGGTAGTTGATATTGGAGCAATCAAAGTAGAAGCAAGTACAATGCGTATTATAGGACGATTTTCTTCACTTGTTAAACCAACCGCACCTCTAACTCGCCATACAACAAAATTAACAGGAATTACAAAGCGAGATCTAAAAGAGGTCGAAATGTTCCCAAAGGTAATGGGGCGATTCCTTCAATTCGCTGGAGATGATAGCATGTTTATAACATGGGGGAAGGAAGACTACAAATTTCTCGCGCAAGATTGTAAGCTACATAATATAGAATGCCCTAATATAGAGACAGAAAGAAAATTTGATTTGCAAAAATTTGTATTTCAAGCATATGAGCAATTATTTATACATACGCCAAGTTTGAAATCCGCGGTGGAACAATTCGCTTTAGAATGGGAAGGAAAACAGCACCGTGCTTATGCAGACGCTCAGAACACCGTAAATATCTTTCTTAAAGTATCCAAGGAAAAGGATATTTATAAGCGATATAAAAGAAATGAAGAGCTCATACTTACAAAGAATGATGTATTAACTGAAAAAGCAAAAAAGAAAATGAAGAGATGGGTATTTAAAGAATTAAAGAAAAAAGAATATGTTCAATTTACTTGGGGAGATTTTCAAAATAGCAAGACATGGGGGAATATAACGGAACGATACTATATTGATAATAACACAATACAACTTTTACAAAATTATTTTACTATTGCTGTACAGAAAGGGGAGCAGCAATTACGAGTGTTACAGGAAATGAACAACAAAATGAATGATGTATAGGTAAAAATGCTCGTGAAAATGAATATAAAAAGATTCATTTTTTAGTCGAGCTTCTTTGATTTGAAGGATGATACTGGTGATGAGTGAATTTTCTGAAATTACATGTACGAAAGTGTATTATTTTTTGAGGTGAATAGATGAAAAAATTGTACTTATCAATAAGTGTACTTCTAAATTTTATTTTTGGTTTTCTTTTTACGTATGCTCTTTTAGGTGTGTTAGTAACTGTTTACTCAGTCGATTGTCTATTTAATGGTTGTTCAGATATGGTAGGGGAAGAATGCGTGGGTCTTATGGTGGGGATAGTTACATCATGAGTGCTATTCTTTTTCCGATACTCCTATTTACGACCAGAAAGTTTCTACATGTTATGAAGATGAGAAAAAAACACTATTTCCTTGTCATAGCCCTTTCTTTTATTCTTGGTACTCTTTTTAGTTTTTATTTAAGATTGAACCATGTTGGTCCATTTTAAATACGGATATGATTCGTAACTAAAGTATGAGCGCAGGATTATGAGTGAAAATAAAAGAGCGCTACAGATTAGCGCTCAACAAAAAATAGGGTATGGACGTCTTTGAACATTATTAAATTGAATGAGAGAACATAACGTTCTTTGTGAATAGGACTGTAATTTTTAGTGATTGAATTAATATTCATGTGGATTCGAAGCTTTTTTCTCAATCCGCTCAATCACATCTTGCAGCTCATCCGGCTTCAAAAACTCAATCGGAGAGAATCCCTTTTCAAACGTAAGTGTATCTGCCTCTATCATGAGCACATATCTGTCATTAACCTTTGCAATATGAATTTGGTCTCCAAAGTCTGCAAGTAAGGCCTTCACAGAAATATGATCTGCTTTTACTTTCAATTCAACCTCAGGAGCATGCTCGACAATGTGTGCTGTTGCCTCCATTACTTCTTCTGTTGAAAATTGTTCCATAATCTCACGCTTCGGACTCGCAGCCCATACTTCCATGGCTTGGTCGAATTGTTCGCGTTCTTCTGTACCTTCTTCGAAGACATCTTCAATTTGGTCATATACCATATCCATTACTTGTGTTTTCATAATTTCAGGCATAGAGCGCTCATATTCAACAAATTTTAAGAAATCCTCAAAGTAGCGGGCGTGTGATGCTTGGTGGATTTTTAGTTCGCCTACTTCGACCATGCCTTCTTCTGGCATGTATGGGTATTGAATGGATTTCATGTTTTTTGTCGTAATTGCCATTTCAACATTATGAATAAGTGTTGCTTCGTCAGAAATGGAAGCAACTTTTGGTTCGAAGTCACACTTCATAACGAATACAAATGGATCGTCAAAGTATTTACGTAGTTTTGCCTGGGCAACTAAAAATACACCACCACGTACTGCACTTGTATCGATATATGTATAAACGAGAGGTTCACTCATATCTTTAAAATTCTCTTTCGTTTCTGCAAAGCGGATACGATTAAATAAATTATAATGAGGGTTTGAATCGAATTCGTGCCCAGCTTCTACAATAAATCGACCGATCTTTGTTGGGGCTTGTTCGGTCTTTGCGTGACGCTCTACTTTTCGCTTGGATATTTTTAGTAATTCGCCATCTAAGAATTCCTTTAAAGGGCTGTCTTCATATTCTTCAGCATCTAACGTTTGGAAATGTTTATATCGCTTATCTGCTTGTTCGCCTTTTCCTTCTACTTGTACGACATAGAAGGAGAGGAAATTTATTTCAAAATCCATATTTATCACCTTGTTTCATTTCATTGACTCTTATCAGTATAGAGATGGAGAAAACTTTCGTCAATTTTATAAAATAAAACGAATATTGGGGATTTACTATCTGCTAATTCAGAATATAGGAAGGGAGAGTCCCTTCCTTATATAGTTCTTTGTTTTACGGATTAAAATCCATCTTCAAGTGCTGAAAATGGAATGTTGAGTCGATTTTCTACAGTACGTAAACGTTGATTTAATCGATTGAGTCTACGTGTATGACGTTCTACTGTGTTTTGAAGTTGATTTACTTGTCGGTTTAATTGATTGACTCGTTGTTCTAGCTCGTTTACTCGTCTTTCTAGTTGCCGGCCGCCACCACCAGGGAATGAAATTGGAATTTGAAATTGTCTGTTTGGATCATATGGATCGAATTGTTCTGTTTGTTCTATATATGGTTGGTGTAGCGGGTGTACATCATATTGTTGTTGGTGTACATAAGGGTTGTATGGATCATATGAATTGTAGGGATACATAAACATCCTCCGTTCTTTAAATTGGGTTGAATTCATCATAATGTATGTGTAAGAGCGGATGGGTGGCACGGCAAATACCTATTTTGAATAGAGTACTTCATCGAACGTATGGAAGAGAATTTGTGAAGTGTTTTTTATGAATTATATTTGCTTATAAAAAATTCCGAAATTAGTAATGTATTAAAATTGTTTTCAAATTATTGTTTGGTATATACTGGTTAAATAAGAGAAAGATTACATTTTTAACAAACTTGAATTTTTTAAGTAAATATGTGTAGACATTTCTCAAAGAAAAGAGTAATTTTAATATAGTAGAAATCAGATTGTAATATTTTGTAGTCATATTGCAAAGTTTAGTAATCATACATACATAAATTTAAAAACAAAGAGTAATAGTATAGGGTAAAGGAGAGAGTGTATTGTTACGTAAAGTACAAAGTGTAGTAATAGGGGCACTATGCGTAGGTATAGTGAGTGGGTGTGGTACAAAAGTAAGTGAAGTTTCATTAGTAAGTGGCATAGGAGAGCATGTTGTAGAAGCTAAGACTGGTGTCAGTGAAAGTGTAAGTTTGGTTGATGCTAGAAGTGGGAAAGAAGTAAAAAATGTGAATCTAGCAAGCTTAGGTTATTTTGAAGATGAAAATAAATTTAAAAAAGAAGTAACGAAAGTTGCTAAGGAAGTAGGAAAAAGCATTGATCAAAAGATGGTTCCGTCCCGTATGGCAAGTGATGGAACATGGCAAGAAGGTAAGCCTTCTTATGAATTAATGGAAAAAGAACTAGTAGACAAATTGATGAACGTAGGTATGTGGGATTCTTCTTATCAATTGCCGATTGTTGAGAAAAAACCAGTAGCGACACCGGCTGATGCAAGTGGAAGTGGTGCAGTTTTAGGGAGATATGAAACAAACTTAGGTGGTTCTACAGGTGGTAGAATTGAAAATATCCGTTTGTCTGCGAATAGCATTAGTGGTGTAGTACTAGGAAAAGGAGATCGTTTCTCTTTTAATGCGCTAATCGGAGATACAACACCAGATAAAGGGTATCAGTTAGGGAAAGAAATTGTTGATGGAAAATTAGTAGATGGTTATGGTGGTGGAGTATGTCAAACATCTTCTACTCTTTATAATGCAGCCGATCAAGCTGGTTTAAAAATGGTAGAAAGAACAACGCACTCTAAAACGGTAGGATACGTTCCAAAAGGCCGAGATGCTACAATCGCATATCCATATTTAGATTTAGTATTTGAAAATACAAATGATGTACCTGTGAAGCTTTATATGAGTGTAGAAGGTGGGAAGCTTGTTGCTGAGGTACGTGCAGCAAGATAAGAGTAGTGTTACCACTCGTGAAAGCCTGATTGCGTTAATTAGCTATTAGTGGTGGAAGGAGAATAATCACTAATAGAAGTTTCGCATTAGCATTGTTTAAGCCATTCTTTCTAGTATTTTTGTAGAAAGAATGGCTTTTTGTATACACATAAAGCAGTAATGGGAATTTTCTTGTTTGTAGCTGCTTTGACGAAATTAAAAAGGAGGCATTCCGTACGCTAAAGGAGAGCTGTTTTTTTACGGTACTCCAGAGGGGGCATTCATCTACGCTCAAACCTCATAAAGAAGAACACTGTATAGGTTACAATATAAATGTGAAAAATAGCACGAATTATCAAAAAATATTTTGTTTATATTATAAAATAAGGAGATGCAAATGAAAATTTACATATCTATTAAAGGATAACTTAAGGAGAGAATAAAATGAATCTAGAAATGATTTTTGGAGATTTTCCAGTATTAGAATCAACGAATCTAGTTTTAAGAAAAATTGAAGAGGAACACTTACAGGAAGTATTTACAATCTACGACAACGAAAATGTATTTGCTTATTGTGGGATCATTCCTAAGCATAACATAAAAACGGTAAGTAAAATGATTGGTCATTTTGAGAGAGATTACCATAAAAAAAGTAGAGTCAAGTGGGGGATCTTTCAGAAGAATCAAATTAATAAATTGGTAGGAATTATAGAATCTGTGGATTTTAACCAAAAAGTGAACATGGTATCTATCGGTTATTTTTTGGCAGAAGATTATTGGGGAAAGGGGATTGCAACTGAATCTGTTCGTATGCTAGTAAAATTTTTATTTGAAGAAGTAAATGTAAACAGAATTCAAGCAGAGGTCATGCCTGCAAACGAGGTTTCAAAAAAGGTCCTCTTAACAAATGGTTTTATAAAAGAAGGATTGTTAAGACAAGCTTCATTATGGTCTGGAAAAGGAGTTGTTGACTTAGAAATATATGGTATTCTAAAGGGGGAATACAAGAATAATTAAATTTTCTAACTCGTTCTCTTTTATAGGATTTTTATTTTTTGCATTTCATATGTAATATCAATTATAGTATCACCATATATTTTTTCTAAATTTAGAAACCAAACAAATAGCTATTTTCATTATGGGAAAATTTCTTTTTCTTAGCTTGAGGGCGATGGATAATTCGAAATAGTAACTTGATGGGCATGTGGTGCAACTCAAAGGAGGAGGAACTGTGCAATTCATTTTGGAAACGGTAGCAATTGCTGGAATCATATTCATCATTTTGGTTTTAGGATTTAGTAAAACGTTAAAAGATGTCAATAGAAGGAAGAAGAATAAAGAAGACAAATGAATCGTATTGTAAAATGATATAGAAAAAGGTGCTTATGTAGAGAGCACCTTTTTCTATGGAGACTAAGCTTTTGTATAATTTAAATCCCAAATAACACCGAAGCAATCTTTCACTTTCGCAAATTTTGCTCCCCAGAATGTATCTTGTAATTCCATAAGTACAGTTCCTTTTTCGATTAATGTATCGTAAATTTTTTGAATCTCATTTTCACTATCTAATTCAAGAGCTAATGAAATGTGATTTCCAACTTCAACGTATCTTTTTTGTGATGACACGCACTGCATACTTTACTCGATGCAAAATACGGATCCGCAACGATATAGTGTTTGCCTTTTTTCTTAGCCTTGTATTGTAACATCTTGCGAAACATACCAAATCCATTGTCATGTAGCTTTTTTCCAAAACGCAAACATTGCGCCAAGTTATTTAAGTTCAAATCTTCTACAACAATAGCGTGGTAATCATTGGTTATCTGATTACTTTTCTTGTGTAGAAAATCTTTTCTTTGGTTTTTTGCTTTTGTTGTTACTTTTTGATATTCTTTAACTTGTTTTTCATAATTCTGACTATATAGGGTATGCCCTGTTTCATCTGTTTTCGCATGATTCTTCTTGCGTGCTAAGGATTTGTTCATTCTTCTTTGACGTTTTTCGATAAGTTTGTTGTAGCGGCTATACTGCGCTGTTCGTCCTTCGCTGTCTACATACAATTCACTTTGACTGTAATCTAATCCAATTACCTCTTCAGAAGTAAGGAATTCTACCTGTTTTTCATGTGGACAAAACGAATCAACAGAAAGAGAAACAATGTAGTTTGTGCCTTCTCGTTTCACGGTTGCTTTTTTTATGATCCCGCCAATCGGTAATTCTCGGTGAAGATGAATCGAAATACTTTCTTGGAACTTCGGAATACATAACACATAAGATTCATTTACTTGCTTCATTTAATATTTCCATTTGTTTGATTTGTCGTATAGCTGAATTTTCCTTGTTTTTTACTGTGGAACTTGGGCATACCTTTGATGTCTTTTAACGTGGGAACATATCCGATTGTTTTCATCTTTTTTCGCACTGCTTTTTTGTACTGTACGGGGCGTTTTGCATACGTCTCATTATATTTTTTAATGGCTGCCTGGAATCTCATTTTTGCGTCATTATACACAAAAGAATCGTTACTTTTATCTAAGTAATCATATTTGGTGGTAATCGTTGTGTAATTCGGCACCTTATAACGAATAAACCCACCTTCAAAGGAAATCGATTCCAGATATTCATACAAACCAGAAACATATTCGTTATACACTTTACGTTCACATCCGAACGCTCTTTCTAATCTTGCGGCTTGTTCTTGTGTGGGGAAAATGGCGTATCGAAAGGCATAGGTAGACCAGCCATCCGGCAGTGACTTTTTTGTTCCTTTTATATATACATCCTCTTTTGTGGTTGCTATATACGTTCTCCTTTCTTTCTATTTTCATATTTATTATATCGTATAGGATCAAAAAATCGTGTACAAAAAACATGTAAGCTACCGCCTACCGAAAATTCATCCCCCACCTCAAGATGCAAAGAAAACGAGGAAGATAGGTGGAGGATCAACTGCCGGTAAAAGCCCAATTGATGAGAGGTGATTAAAGTTTCACTTTATTTTTTTCGGGTTGTAAATATTTGTGTAAGATGATGGTCCATATGATCAATATAATCTGTAACAAGCCATTCTAAAGTTACTTCCTGTTGATTTTCTAACTTACATGTAAGTTGCCATTGTTCATCCTTTACATTGCTTAGTAATTTTATAATTTGTGTATTAATAGCTTCCCATAATTTTAGAACTTCATTTGATGAAAAAGATTGTTGATAATTATGTGCATACACCCATGAATCTTGATCATAACCAGTGAGTGTAATAGCTTCTTTTGAAGTAAGGATATCAACAAAACGTTTATGGTTGACCGTGCCGGAATCGCAAAGGTGACCTAATATTTCTTTTTTAGACCATTTTGTTAGATTGAGTTTTATGTCCATGTCAGAAAGAAGTATCATTTTTTGAGAAGCAGTATGAATTGTAGTTTCTAATTGGGTTGCTAATGTAGACATGTGAATCCCTCCGTTTTCATTAATGAATGGACGTTTACAGCTCAATCCAATACCTCCTTACAACATTACCGTCTTCTTCGATAAAGTCACTGTCACGAAGGCCACCGTTACGCAAAATTGTTTTCTCAGAAGCAATATTCCATTCGTCGCAAACGACAAGAGCTTTTGTAATATTTAATTCTCTTGTTTTTTCTAATGATAAAGCTAATAGTTTTGTAGCATATCCTTTTTGTCTTGCGGAAGGGCGTATACCATAGCCAATATGCCCACCAGCATTGAATAAATGTTCAGTTAAACGGTGGCGAATATTTACAGCTCCAACAATTTTCTTATTATCTGCGACAAGCCAATAAGTAGAATCAGGTACCCAGCCGTTACGGAGATTTTTTCCTTCCGCTGCATCGAGTAGTTCTTGGACCATTTCTGGAAAATAAGAAGGATCTTTTGCAATAACCCAGGGAACCATCGTTTCACCACTATTTTTCCATTCTTGATAGAATTCTAGATATTCTTCTTGTAAGTCAATTGTAGGCTCTGCTAAGTAGACATTCATTTTAATTAGACTCCTTTTGAGTGTGTTTTGAAATATTGAAATAATCTTAACATAATTTGGATGTTAGAGAAATAAAGTACTTCCAGACATTGATGTTTCTGAATTTAGAGTTTATGGATTAAGATGTCTAAATATTATTCATTGTTTCAATGAACATGTACATGGAGGCTTGTAATATTTCACCATGTTTATCATGTTAATTAACAAGAATAAACAGATGAAATTTTGTTGGTTTTCGTTTAAACTAAAGGTAATACACCTTTAGGAGTATTGGTAAATACCACTCGAGGTAAGTGTTGAATTTAATTGTTAAGCAAGGAGGTCTCCCATGATTGATTTATTAAAGAAAATAGGTTTGTCTGATTTAGAAGCAAGGTGTTATTTGACGTTACATGAAGAGCCAGAGTTGTCCGGTTATGAAGTTGCAAAACGGGTATCTGTATCAAGAACAAATGTATATGCTGCATTACGATCATTAACGGATAAAGGGGCTTGCCGTAGTATAGAAGGGGAGACAGTGCTATATAATGCTGTTCCAATTGAGCAATTAGTCCGTCTTTTCCAAACTGAATTTGAGCAAACTTCGAAGGCTCTTATGAATCAATTAAAAACTCCGCCTAGACCTGCACCTGCTTTTTATAATTGGCAAGGAAGTAATGCGCTAGATAATGCTGTACGCCGCGTTATTGCAAATGCAGAAACATCTATAGTTGTAGATATTTGGTCAGAAGATTTGCATTATATAGAGGAAGCATTACTTGTAGCCGAATGTAAAGGAATTAGTGTCATCTTAATTACAATGGGAGCATGTAAAACACCTCTTAAACATGTATTCCAACATTATAGAGATGAAGAGTGGCCTACTGAAGAAAGAAAGTTTTCTATTCTTTGTGATTCTAGTTCAGCTTTAATTGGTAGTTTCGAAGGCGATATGAAGCCATCTGCATTAGAGACGAATCACCCGGCAGTAATTGAAGTAATAAAAAATGCTTTTTACCATGATATGATGATGCAACATATAGAAGAAGATTTTGGAAAAGAATTCCAAGAGAAGTATGGAGAGAATTACCGGAAAATGTTAAGCTATTTCAAAGAGAAAGGTTTGCATGTTTAATTGGATTGCTTTTGAAATTATTGCTGCAAATCAAGATATACATGAAAAATGGAAAAGGAACTTCAAAATCTCTAAACGAATAAACTTTTTCACATAAATACAAAAGAGTCTACTAGGAGTGGACTCTTTTTCGTTTTTTTTGATGATAGGAAGAATTAGGGGGTGCTTCTAAATTAAGACTTGAATTATTTGATTCTTCAGATTATTATGTATGAAATAGTTCATCAGATGAATCGTTATAAAACGATCCTAAATTTTATATCAAATCTGTAACAGAATGATGGGAGAGAATGAAATGAAAGCTGAAACTGCAAATTTACTAATTGCTTTAAAAGAGATACTTCCTGAAACAGGAGTAGTAGTGAATGAAACGGTGAGAGAATTGCACAGTAAGGATGAATCTTATCATGCCAGTAGTCTACCTGATGTTGTTGTATTTCCAACAACGACAAAAGAGGTTAGTGAAATAATGAAACTAGCAAACAAGTACCAAACACCAGTTGTCCCATTTGGAGTGGGGTCAAGTTTGGAGGGGCATGTGATTCCATATGAAAACGGGATTACAATAGATTTTTCACTTATGAATCAAGTGCTAGAGGTAAGAGAAAAGGATTTTCTTGTTAAAGTTCAACCTGGTGTAACTCGTTTACAGCTTAATAAAGAATTAAAAAAGTATGGCCTGTTTTTCAGTGTGGATCCAGGAGCAGATGCTACACTAGGTGGAATGGCTGCTACAAATGCGAGTGGAACGACTTCAGTAAAGTATGGCGTTATGCGTGATCAAGTTCGGGATTTAGAGGTGGTACTGGCAGATGGAATGATTATACATACAGGGACGCTAGCTGCAAAGTCATCATCTGGTTATCATTTAAATGGCATTTTCGTTGGATCAGAAGGAACACTTGGTTGTTTTACAGAGTTAACATTAAGAGTGTATGGAATACCTGAGCATACGATGGCAGCAAGAGCGTCTTTTCCGACAGTGAATGATGCGGTAGAAGCTGTGATTGATATTTTACAAGCCGGTATTCCAATTGCGAGAATTGAGCTTGTTGATGAACTATCTATGAAACAAGTTAACAAATATAGTGAAATAAACTATAGAGAAGAGCCGACATTGTTTTTAGAGTTTCATGGGAATGAAGCAGGATTAAAACAAGATGTTGATTTTACAAAAGAAATTGTGAAAGATCATAAGTGTAACGGTATTTCATTTGAAACAGAAACAGCAGCCAGAAATAAATTATGGGAAGCAAGACATAATTTAGCATACGCTTATGTTCACAGTTATCCAGGGAAAAAACTGATGAGTATGGATGTTTGTGTACCCATTTCAGAATTAGCAAATGCAATCCAGTATGCAAAAGAGACTTTAGATGATATGGGGATCGTTGGGGGAATACTTGGACATGTCGGAGATGGGAATTTTCACGTTCTATTAATGGTGAATCCAAATGATATAGAGGAAGTACAGAAAACTGAAGCGGTCAATGAAAAAATTGTGATGTATGCTCTGGAGCGCGGCGGCACGTGTACAGGTGAACATGGGGTAGGGATTGGTAAACGGAAATATCAAGAAAAAGAGCACGGGGCAGCACTTCTTGTGATGAAAAAGATAAAACAAACTCTTGATCCAAAAAATATTTTGAATCCGAATAAGATTTTTAAAATCAAAGAATAAGGGATGGTTCGATGAAAACGTTGGAAGCAATCAGTAACGTAGCAGGAAAATATTTTGCCATTTGGGTTATTTGTATCGCAGTTATCGCTTTTATCATTCCTGCACCATTCATTTGGTTTAATGGGTATATTACAATTTTATTAGGTATTGTTATGTTTGGAATGGGACTGACGCTAAAAGCAGTTGACTTTAAAATGATTGTAACGAAGCCGTTGCCAGTCATTATTGGGGTGTGTGCTCAGTTTATTATTATGCCTCTTGTTGCATATGCACTTGCTTATATGATGAATTTACCAGCAGAATTGGCCGCGGGGTTAGTTTTACTAGGTTCAGTGCCAGGTGGAACTTCGTCAAACGTAATGGTGTATCTAGCGAAAGGAAACTTACCTTTATCCATTGCGATGACATCATTATCAACATTGCTTGCACCAATTGCTACACCTTTTATTTTGTTGCTATTAGCAGGGCAGTGGATGCCAGTTGATCCTATGTCGATGTTTCTTTCTATCGTACAAGTAATCATTGTCCCAATTATTTTAGGAATAGCAGTTAGAAAATTCTTTCCGACAGTAGTGAATAAAGGTATCACAGTGGTACCTCTTATATCAGTTTTAGCAATTATCATTATTGTTTCTGCAGTTATTTCAGCGAATGTAAGCAGTATTGCCTCTTCTGGTTTGTTAATTCTTGTAGCGGTGATGCTCCATAATGCATTTGGATTTTTACTTGGTTATTTGACAGCATTGGTACTCGGGCTTGATGAAGGAACGAGACGAGCGATTTCCATTGAAGTGGGGATGCAGAACTCTGGCTTAGGTGTAGCGTTAGCAGCCGCGCATTTTGGACCATTAGCAGCATTGCCAAGTGTTTTAGCGGCAGTATGGCATAATATTGCAGGACCTATTCTTGCTACATTTTGGTCGAAAAAAACTGTGGATATTGTGCGGAATCAAAGTATTCAAGCGGGTGTGGAAAGGTAAACGCGTATCTATTTAAAACGCTTTTCAGTTCAAATACTGAAAGGCGTTTTATGATGTATAGAAGTAGTACTGTCCTTATAAAATAATCATTATCTGTCCCTGTTAGGTTGATTTTTTTCAAAATATAATTAGAAAATAAAATGATAAGAAAGAGAAGAGGGAAAATATGTACATACCTAAATACTTCGATATAAAAGATGAAAAAATAAAATATGAAATCATTGAACAGAATAGTTTTGCAACGCTATTTTCTCAGCATAATGGAGCACCATATGCAACGCATCTTCCTTTACTATTAAATAGAAATGAGCGCATTTTATATGGTCATTTTGCACGGCCGAATGAACAATGGCAAGACGTTCGAAATCAAGAGATACTTGCAGTTTTCCAAGGTCCGCACTGTTATATTTCTCCTTCATGGTATGAAACAAAAGAAGCAGTGCCAACCTGGAACTATGTAGCAGTTCATGTATATGGTGAAATGGAAATTGTAGACGATGAACAAGAATTAATCGATTCTCTTCGTGATTTAGTAAATAAATATGAAGATCCGGCGAGCTCCTATTCATTAGATGAAGTGGAACCTAATTATGTTGAAGGGTTAAGTAAAGGGATTGTTGGATTTAAAATAAAGATTAATAGAATTGAGGGGAAATGGAAGCTAAGTCAAAATCATTCAGCGAAGCGACAAGAACGAGTTGTGAAGCACCTGGAACAAATGGATAGTGAGAATCATAAAGAGATTGCTATGTTGATGAAGAATAAATCGAATTAAGTAAAAGAAATGCTCGCCCTTCAATTGAAGGGCGAGCAAATTCATTATGAGAAGGAGCTAACCACTCATGTACCACAAAAAGTTCGATAAGGTTTAGAAGAGGCGGCAGGCAATGTAGCATATTCACATTGTTCAGGTGAATGTGTATAAGGGCTTGAAAGAACCGCAAGCAGTCGTTCCATCACACTGTAGTCTCCTTGTTTTACTGCTGCATCTAAAGCTTCTTCCACGCGGTGATTTCGTGGGATTACCGCAGGATTGTTATCTCGCATCAACTGGTGTGAAGAAGGGCTTGATTCCTGTTGTCTGCTTAATCGTTCTTGCCATTTTCCATTCCAAGCCGTAAATTCTTGGCTTGTAAACAAATCGGTATCTTTATCAGTATCAAAAGTTAAAGCAAGGAAGGTGTTCGTATAATCTGCGCGATATTTCTCCATTAATTTGAGGAGCTCATCGATAAGCGCTTTATCTTCTGCTTCTTCATTACATATGCCTAGTTTTGCTCTCATTCCAGTAAGCCAATGTTGTTCGAATAGCACACCAAATGTTGAGAGGCTATCTTGAGCTAGTTTGACAGCTTGTCCCTCGTCTTCATGTAGCAGTGGCAATAAAGATTCCGCAAAACGGGCAAGATTCCAAACGCCAATATAAGGCTGGTTGCCATAGGCATATCGCCCTTGTTTGTCAATAGAACTGAATACAGTTGCTGGATCATATTCATCCATAAAAGCACATGGACCGTAATCGATTGTTTCTCCGCTAATTGTCATATTGTCAGTATTCATGACTCCGTGAATAAAGCCGACGAGTTGCCATTTTGCAATTAGGCTTGCTTGTTGTTTTATCACTTCTTGAAGTAGCGCTAAATATTGGTTTTCATCTGATTGAATAGCTGAAAAATGACGTTTAATCGTATAATCAGCTAAAGCTTTAAGATCCTCAACTGAACCGCTTGCTGCTGCGTATTGGAATGTGCCGACGCGTATATGGCTGCTGGCTACACGTGTTAAGATTGCACCTGGTAAAGCTGTTTCGCGTAAGATTGACTCACCCGTTGTTACCACAGCTAAACTACGAGTAGTAGGAATACCAAGTGCATACATTGCTTCACTGATAATATATTCACGGAGCATTGGACCAAGTGCAGCGCGTCCATCCCCGCGGCGGGAGTATGGTGTTCTTCCAGATCCTTTTAGCTGAATATCAAATCGTTTACCCGAAGGTGCAATCTGTTCACTAATTAGCAGAGCACGTCCGTCCCCTAGCATGTTGAAGTGCCCGAATTGATGTCCGGCATAAGCTTGAGCAAGAGGAGAAGCGCCTTCAGGTACTTCATTGCCGGCAAACACTGCTACACTTTCTTCACTTTGAAGTGCCTCTACGTTTAACCCTAAAGATGTTGCCAAAGAATCGTTAAGAATAATCAACTTTGGTGAACGTACGGGCGTTGGAGAAGTTTTTGTGAAAAATGATTCTGGCAGACGAGCATAACTGTTGTCAAAGTTCCATCCAGTTTCGTTTATTTCTTTTTTGTTTTCCATTTGATCTCCTTTTCTTTTTCATTCTAGTTTAAAGCATAATATAAAAAGTATTTCATAATATTCTCCATTTTATTTGTGGAATATAGAAGGAAAGAGTTTAATTTTGTTGCGTCTTTGTCCTTCGTTTTTGTGATCTACTTGTAAATATGTATGATACAACTTTAATCAATAGCAAATAAAAAACGCATCAACAACTGAGTTGTATTCAAATAGTTCTGATATATATAGTAACACTTTTATTCACAGAACCAAAACGTAAACATTTTTCATTATGTAAATGTCTTTAGTCGGTGATGGAACATTAAGACAGCAAGTTGAGATATAGAATCTTTTGATAAAGTGAAGTGCTAATTGGTGGGATATTAAGAAAAGAAAAAGCCACGCTCATTTTATAATGAATGTGACTTTTTAGTTTTTATAGTTAGTTTAATTTTCAAGTTAATAATATATAAATTGGAACTACGCTTTTATTTTGTATAAAGAAATTTATCGTATAGATCGATTGTGTTTTTGGGGCGTACTCTATCTATATGATAAATAATTCGGAAAAATAAGTCTATATTTTTCTAGATTTCCTTATTATAGTTAACCTACTGAGCTCAGTAAAATTTATCCCGCTTTAACGGGCTGTAATACTCCCACCTCAAAACTTAAGAGAATGCGAAGAAGTTTAGGTGGGAGATAAACAGCCCATAAAAGCCCGATTGGTTTAACTAACAATCAGTGAGGGATGGAGAAAACCCCACTGATTGAAGTTTCACTTTATGTGTAGTTTACATGAAAGGAGAAATACGCATGAAATCCATTCATGTTCCAGTTTTAATTATTGGAGGAGGTTTAACGGGGTTAACTTCTGCATTATTTCTTTCCCGTCATAAAGTGGAGTATTTACTTATTGAAAGACATCCAACTACTGCTATTCACCCAAAAGCGGGAGGGATTACTTTTCGCACGATGGAATTATTCCGGGAATTAGGTTTAGAAAAGAAGATTCGCGCCGCTGGAAGAGTGCTGGAGAACTGCCGTGGAAGGGTTAGTGTAAATACAATCGCTGAAGCAGACTATGAAGAATTAAAAAGGGTAAAGATGGTTCAGGATGAAAATGATAAAAGTTTGTTCGAGTTGATTCAAAAAATTAGTCCATCAAAGCCGACTTCATGTTACCAAATTACTTTAGAACCGATGTTGCTCAAAGAGGCTAAGCAATTAGGTGGAAAGCTGTGGTTTCATCATGAACTGGTTTCTTACAAACAGGATGAACTGGGAGTAATTGCTATTGTGCGAAATTGTGAGACGAAAGAGGAACAAATTATATATAGTAAGTATATGATTGCGGCAGATGGTGCAAAAAGTTCGATACGTAAACATTCTGGTATTTCCACTGATGGTCGTGGTACGATAGGCGGTCATTATATTAACATCCACTTTAAAGCAGATTTGAGTGATTTCATAAAAGGGGATGTCTTTGCTTTCACAATGATTACAAATCCTGAAGTTTTTGGTGCATTGATTCCGGTCAATAATAAGGATTGCTGGATTTATCATGTAGCCTATAATCCTTTAAAAGGGGAAACACCTGAAGATTTTTCTGTAGAGTATTGCCAGCAAATTGTTCGAAAAGCCATTGGAAAGTCAAATCTTAAAGTTGAAATATTAAGCATTTCACCTTGGGAGGCGACAGAAAGTACAGCTATACGTTTTCAAGATAACCGTGTTTTTTTAGTTGGAGATGCTGCACACCTTATGCCACCTACAGGAGGATTTGGTTCAAATACAGGTGTTCAGGATGCTCATAATTTAGCTTGGAAATTAGCTGCTGTTATACATGGTCAAGCGAATCCAAAATTATTAGAAACTTATCATGTGGAGAGACGTCCTGTAGTACAATTAACCACGGATTATGCAAGCAGCATTCTACTGCGGGCTGCGAATAGAGAAGAAGCTAATTTGAATACTACGGATAGTTTAGCTGTTACTGTAGGTTATAAGTACAGTTCTGCGGCAGTAATAGATCAAGATGAGAATCCGCATAGAATGGATATTTTAGAGCTCAAGGGAAGACCGGGAACACGCGCTCCGCATATGTGGGGAACGTATCAAGGAAAGCGGATTTCAATACTTGATTTATTAGGAAGAAATTTTGTGTTATTTACTGGATCAGAACACGATTTTTGGTCAAAGGCTGCAAGTACGGTTGCATCTCATTTAGGGATCAGTATTGAAGTGTATCAGGTTTCTCAGAAAGGGGATTTTATTGATCAGGATAACACTTTTGTAACGCTATATGGAATTAAGCCTGAAGGGGCAGTGTTGGTAAGACCAGATGGATTTATTGGGTGGCGGACAAAAGAGGCTACTTTCACATCGGATATCGTACTTGAAGAGGTATTAAATTGCATACTATGTAACACATCTTTGAACACAAAGTAATTTTAAATATGTATTGTTCCAATTTTTAGCATATAAAAGGTAGATAGGCATAAAAAAACATTTCTATTGATTAAGGTTATACGATCTGCATATAGAAATTTCTTCTTTATGCAGATCGTAAATGAATCGCTCTATATTAATTATTATAATAGAGTATCATTTTATTATTATTAATATAACAAAAAATATTCACAAAGTTTATAAGATTTGTTATGATTGAGTCCAACAAGTTAATTGAAGGCCGGAGATATTTGAGAAAAGCCATAAAACTGTTTGTGAGTACAAATGTATTCTCAAACGTTTTATGGCTTTTTTGTTGAGTTACGGGAACACAGTAGAGAATGCTTCATAATTGTTTAGTTATAATAGGGGGAAGGGGCTGACAGCTAGAAACATAGATGAATTTAAAATATATTTAGTTACATAGAACATGATAAACAGTATAGAATCATAGCTTACATTTTATTTGTGAGATTGCCATATTATTAAAAGCTTATAATAATATTTAGGGTATTTCTTCTATTTCGTGTAAAGCTCATTAGCTTGTTGAAATTTACAACGTGGGAAGGGTTTAAGAGTATGAAAAAGATAATAAGTTTCTTGGTTGTTTTCTTTACAGTAGGGAGTTTTTTTTACGGGGGAACAGTTGATGCGAAAACAGAAAAGAAACATGAATTCAATGAAAATAAGTTTTTAAATATTGCTCATCGAGGAGCGAGTGGACATGCTCCTGAGCATACTTTTGCTTCATATAATCTTGTGAAAAAAATGAAAGCGGATTATTTAGAATTAGATATTCAATTAACAAAAGATGGTCAATTGATTGCAATGCATGATACAGCAGTGGATCGAACTACAAATGGAGCTGGCGAAGTAAGAGAAAAAACATTAAGTGAAATAAAAAGTTTAGATGCAGGGTCTTGGTTTAATGCTACATATCCAGAAAAGGCAAAAAAAGAATATGTGGGGCAAAAAGTTCCAACACTAGAAGAGATATTTCAAAAGTATGGAAGAAGCATGAAATACTATATTGAAACGAAATCTCCGGACGTGTATCCAGGAATGGAAGAGAAATTATTAGAGTTATTAAAGAAATATAATTTAATTGGCCAAAATATGTCTTCAAGCCGAGTTATGATTCAATCATTCAGTCAAGAAAGTTTAAAAAAGATTCATAGTATGAATAAAAATATTCCACTAGTGCAACTGCTTTGGTATTATCCAAATGAAAACAATGAGATTATTGAATGGTCAGGGGTTACTCATGCTCCACAGGGTGTAACAAATCAAGAGTTTCAAGAAATTAAAAAGTACGCCGTTGGTATTGGACCAAACTTACGCAATGATAATGGAGAATTAATTATTGATGAACTGTATATGAAAAAGGCGAGGGAGAATGGTTTGTTAATCCATCCTTATACAATCAATGAGAAAGAAGATATGAGATTGTTAATTAGATGGGGTGCAACGGGTATGTTTACAAATTATCCAGATCGGTTACATAGTGTTTTAAAGGAAAAGTAAAAGGAAATATGAATAAAAGGTATACCATTTATTTGGGTATACCTTTTATCTTTATATTGGTTATTTAATTTGTTACATGTATTAAGCTGAATATGTGACCATTTTTCTATTGGCTTAAATACATAACCGCTAACCAAAAAAAGGCAGGCATATGAAACCAATAGATATAGGTGATAAGGCTATTATGATTGTAAGCATGTCCAGCAACAACAAGGATTAGTACAAATCCTTTTGCTGAATCAAGCCACAATTCACGTTTTTTATCTATCATGTTTCCACCTCCTGGTTGTAATAACAACATCTATTCTAGAAGGAACGAAAGCAAATTTTCCAATATGTTATTAGGCTTTAAAACATTAGTAAATAAATAGAGATAATGGTAATGAAAAGATTGTTTTGTGATAAAATGGAAATATAAAAATGTACATGTATCGTGTTATACATTCAATGAAATAAAATGTGGTTTTCTAATGGAATGATACATTTTATATATGTCGTTCATATGTTCAAGAGGTGAATTAGATTTTATTATCAGTCGAAGAAGAATGAGAGAATAGATATGTATCGATCTTAATGCCATCAGTAAACTCTAACTTCATACTTTCACCTTCTAACAAACAAAAAGGGAACCAAATAACCGCCTCCTCTTTTCTAATTAGCAGAGCTAAGAATAGAAGAAATAGGTAAAAGGAGCACCTGTTTCAGGAAGTGTAAAGCAAATTCCAATAAAAGAGAAAAAAGTATACGGTACAATTTTTGGCGGACCATCACATCGCTATCAAGCTGAGATTTTATGCTGTTACTAAAAAGAATTTTACATATTTTCACTCTAGAGATGTTAATTTTACTATTTTGAAGTCCTTTTTTCACTAGCTTAATGGGCATATGGGAGGGAATCCTAGTAGTAGGATAAAACCGCCTTCGCTATAGTATTCTAGTATGTTTGTAAAGAATAGGATAAGAGTTGATGAGAATCAAGTGAAATTAAATGGTTCAAAATCTGAAAATTAACGAGGTAAATTATAGATGGATGTAGAATATAAACTTTAAAGATTTATGCATATGAAGATTCATAACCTGAAAAATCCCAAAAAGGAGAGGATAGACATGTCAAAGTTCAAGTTAATTCCTTACAAATTGGAAGAGGTTAAGGATCGTACTAAAGAAGTTCCTCCCGGGGTCCGTTTAATCGAAGCTGAGTCTATATGGGCGAAAGGGTATCAGGGGGAAGATGTGGTTGTTGCAGTTATTGATACTGGCTGCCAAACTGACCACCCAGATTTGCAAGAACGGATTATGGGAGGTTATAACTTTACAGAAGACTATGGGGGAGACCCTCATGTATTCTTAGATAATAATGGTCATGGAACGCATGTCTGCGGTACCATTGCTGCCACTGAAGATGATAAGGGTGTGGTAGGAGTAGCACCTAAAGCGAAGTTACTTGTTCTGAAAGTACTGACTGGTACAGGGGAAGGAACCATAGAATCTATTACACAGGCCATTCAATATGCAACAACATGGAAAGGGGCGAAAGGAGAAACTGTTCGAGTGATTTCTATGTCACTGGGAGGTCCCGAGGATAATGCTGAGTTGCATAAAGCAATACAAGAGGCTGTGGAGAAGAATATTGTTGTAGTATGTGCAGCCGGGAATGAAGGAGATGGGGATGGCGGAACTAGTGAATATAGCTATCCTGGTGCTTATCAAGAGGTGGTAGAGGTTGGTTCAATAAATCTTGAAAAGCGCTTATCACGTTTTAGTAATACAAATGATACCATTGATTTGTTAGCTCCAGGAGAAAAGATTCTTTCTACGTATCCGACAAATCAGTATGCTGTACTGTCCGGTACGTCTATGGCGGCACCACATGTATCCGGATCCATTGCTTTATTAATTCAACAATATGAAGCTGAGAATAATCAGATCATTACTGAGCCACAATTATTTGAAATTTTAATACAGCATACTGTGTCGCTGGGATACAGCAGACTAGAAGAAGGACATGGGTTATTGCAACTCGGAATGACAGTATCCCAAAAGGTTGAATCTAACTGACCTTGTAAAGCAAAGAACAGGAAGAAGCTCCTTAAAGGACGCAATGCATCACTATCAAGCTAATAAAAATAAATATCTCGCAATGAAAAAACGCTATTCTTTCTGTACAATCATAGGTGGTCTGACCCCATTTGGTGAGACAAAGAAAAAACACCTAGACAACATGTTTCCTATAAGCTATAGGTGACATATTATCTAATTTTCTCTGAATCCGTTCATTATTATAGTAGTGGATGTATTCCTCCACAGTTTGTATTATA
>NZ_JAHCDO010000038.1:0-44918 GCF_050768835.1 Bacillus pfraonensis
CTCAGCACCTTGAACCAATACTTCATTATTATTTCTGTTATTCTTTTTAACCATATGTATCACCTCCTACGGTTTTAATATGCTACGAAACATGGAAAAATAATTATTCCTTTTTATGGTAAATGGATGTTTGAAAGTTTCTGTTCCAATTCAATAAGAAAAACAAAAAGAACTTGTAGGAATCACTACAAGTTCTTTTTGTTTTAATGAAAGCAAGGGTAATAAAACATATTTCAATAGACACAATCGGGAACTACTTAATGACTGGTGTGACAATTTCATTATATAACAAATATTAACATTTGAAGATTTTAATTTTGAAATTTTTGTGAATTAAGAAAACAGAACAATTTATTGTGTTTAATTACTAGAAAATTCCATTTATACATTTCGCACAAATCACTTTAAATCAACGTCGATATCATAATAAATTAGTGAAAATATAGATATAGTTTAATAGAGAAGAATGTATGATTATTACCTAACATACTATATTTATATTCATGTTTAATAAATTAAAATAATATGAATTTCATGTTACAACCGACTATAATTCTTAAAAACATGTAAAGCACGGACATTCTGGCCATGTATTTTTGAAAAGGCTTGGAATTGTATATTTTTTACAAAAACAAGATATAATTATTATTGAAGAGCAATTTGTAAGTCCCATTCAAATATGTGGTAAATTTACATGGGATATGAAATGCATATTCGAAAAGAGATAATGCACTTGAAAAAGTGTTCTTATCTCTTTTTTACTTATATGATGGAGAAATTAAACAAACACTTGTTTAAGACATTGGCTACGTTTAATTTGTTCAATTTCATGTTTATTATATAGATTTTATATAACAAGGAAAAAAGCAGATGGAAGAGACACGGAAATCTCTTTGGAATCTACCGTTAACATATATCACAATATAATTCTAATTATTATTTTGAATTTTTTCTTGCTATTGTTAGCTTATTATTTTGTCGTGTTTCGTAAATAACAAAAAAAAGACTTAATCCTTATGAGGGATAAAGCCTTTTTATCATATGTAGACTCACACAAATGATCTGCATATCAAATTACTTTTGATAAACAGATCATTTGTATGATAATTTTTATAAATAATTGCTGAATAATGAACTTACATTACTGCTTTTAAAAGTTCTTGAACTAATGGAATTGCTCCACCTAAGAATGATAAAACTGCCATTGCGATTGTCATATTATTTCCTCCTCTTTTTTCGTATTAAGATATGGTTAATCTTTATGCCTTTATTATAGTAAGCGCTTACAAATATATCAATATATTTTTATATGCAATATTATATATTAGGGGCTCACCACATCGCTATCAAGCAAAACAAAATTCACCTAAAATTAAAAATACGCTATTCTTTCCTAAGATTCTACAGAAAGAATAGCGTATTTTTTCATTCATAGGGCGTTATAAAATTATTAAATTGATGGGCATGTATGGTGACCCCTTAAAATAAAACAATTCAAAAAGGAGTACAGAAACGATTCTAGGGATGAGGAGACACTTTGCAAAAGTTTAATCATGGTTTTGCAAACTTCGCAACAGAACCCGAAAAGATGTAGAAAATGTATAATATCTGTGTTTTATGGGAATCACTCGAATTAGGACAATTAAAGGTGGAACAGTTTATGGAAATTGAATACGATTTTTATGATAGACGGTTATATAGTTATCCATATGAAAAAGATATATATCCAGGGGAAAAAGTAACTATAGATATACCAAATACCTTTGAAGGCGAGGAAATTACAGAGATTTATTGGAATTCAACAAATACGTCAGTTGTATTAACCAATAAATGGCGGAATATAAAAATGAAACTAGTAAGCTTTACATTCTACAACAATGGAACTGATCCAACTATGTTAAAGGAAGTATACTATACACGATTAGTAAAAGTAGGAAAAGTTTATGTGTCATGGAAAGAAGAAAATTAGATGAAATTAGAGGTGTTAAAACAGTGAATAATAACAGGTCATCATCTGCAGAACCTATATATATTCAAGATAGATTAACTATAAATTCAGGATCAAGTAATTCCATGAAATTTACTAGCACCAAATTAAATTACGTTATTTATGATATTTTTTTTAAAAGTGTTAATAATATATACGACTTTACTCTTATTAGAAAAACATATATGGATGAGAACAATTGGGAATTAGAGTTCTATAACTTCCATCCCAAAGATTCAGTAGTACTTGAGTTTATTTTGGTACAAAGGATATATTCATAAAGGTTCTGTTGAAAAGTTTTTAAAAAAATATACTACTTCAACAAAAATTTTTATATTTAATGTGATTGTTAATAACCTTCCGTAATTCATTGAAGGTCAAAAAACGAAGTCTTGGACCAGACTTCGTTTTTGTTTATATAAGGAATAAATTTCTCTCTATTTTGTGGTACATGAAGCATGATGAAGACTTTGAAATCCTGTAGATTTGGAAAAATGTTGCCTTACAAGTTTATGACCTTCTCTCGTGGTATTATTTTACATTTAAAATAGAAATACTATTGAATTCTATTTTGAAAAGTTAAATATACTTCAAAATTAGGTTCTGATTCATTAAGTTGTTTTACCAAAACAAAATCCACATCTTTTAGAACATATTTTTCTCTAATATCTGATTGAGGTAAATTATCATAGTTTAGTCCATATTGTAGTACGTACTCATGATAAACTTTAAAATCTGAAAAAGGCATATATTTAATCGTCAAAGGATACTGTTCACCAGTTTTAAAAAGAAAAACCTTCAATAATCCGTTCATATTTACTCCTATAATATTAATATTTTTTGAAAAACTCCTACCCATTTATCATATGATAAAGATGGGCGATCTAAATTAACATTGTTTAATAATACTTTTATATGTGATCCTTTAAAGAATACACATTTCCATCATTCTCATTGATATTTATTGCGTTTACTATTCCAGACATAAGTATTCTTGTAGCATCATGATTTTTCGTATGGGCCATGACTACATCATTAACTAATATTTCGAAAGCACTGTCAATTGGTCCCACATTTATGGGTTTCGCCTGAATTTTTTTCATTTTAATAATTGTGCTTTTATCAGTGCTCTGAATCCACATTTGTTTAATCTTCCCTTCAATATTTCGATATTCAGAATTTTATGAATTTATTCAAAAGATTATTTCTTGGAAGTGTGTACACATCCTTTACACGAATTCTTAATGGTGCTGATGTAAGAAAATAAATCACTCACTTTATATGGAATAACAGTATTTTTTCCAATTTGATCAAAAATATTTTCCCAATTTTATCTAATTAATTATTATGAATTATGAGTCTCTTATATATGGCGTACCACCAACATTTTAACGAAAATATACGTTAAGTAAAATTCGACATAAAAACGTTGATTTTACTACTCCAAGCGATTTATCCAATCTCAAAAACGAGGGTATTTGAGACGAATGAAATTAAGCTCAAAATAGCTTAAAATACATCTTAAAACTCATCTCTAAATCAAAGTCTCAATTGAAATAGGTAATATTGAGTTTTGAGAATCTCTTAGCGTATAAAAAGGTTAAAATGTGCATGCTACCCGTTATACAATAACTAAAAATTCCAGGAGATTGATTCGTGTATCCTTTGTAGACAGAATGACGGATATCATGGATGCTGCGTTGATTGAGAAACAGAAGAATTTACATTTGATTAATTCTAGAAAATACAATTCACTGTTTATCTTCGCTATATATTTTGGAATAACTAGAAAAAGGAGTAATGTTTATGGATCTTGATCAGCTAGGAAAACAAACCAAAAGTATAATAACAAGTGTACGTAATTCATCAACAGATATTGTGAAACTTGTATACACAGACATCAGTGAAATATTAGGAAATACTAGTTGTCTTGATCATCTTACTGATATTAATAATATTGTTATTGACAGAGAATCTCTGCATCAGACAATAGTTAATAAAATGCTTATGGATCAAGAAGTTTATCCTACTGAACTTATTAATAAAGTACGGGAAATCATTGCCGATAGCATTGAGCAAAACCCTAAAACAGAGATTTTAAAGCTTAATAATCCTAAAGAATTTCCATGGAAAGAAGGCATAGAGCCAAGTTGGGATCCAATTGACCTCAATACTGTGACTTTTCCACAAGGACGTACCCCTTTCGTATTTGTCCATGGACCACAATATGAAGAGCTAAGTAAACCCGAAAATAATCATAATAATGCGTTCAATTTTTATAAACTGTTTGAGAAATATGCAGCATGGCTGTTTAAAGACGAGAGCAATCCACCAATAGACATTTATCTGGTAAGTTATGATACCTCTTTAGAAGACGACAAAAAAAAGTTATTAATAGATGCGTTTGCAACTGCATCAGGTGAGAAGGTTACAGGAGAATCCACGTTTTTATTTTTCATAGTAATGTGGAAAGAACTAGTGAGACGAGCAGAAAAAGCAGGCGAATACATCAAACCTTTTTTAGAAAAATTATCAAATTCAGAAATTGAAGGTGCAATAGCTATCACACATTCTTTAGGATGTCATGTATTAGCACATGCTGCTCATCAACTTAGAGAAAATCAACGATTACTAGACGCTTTTATTTCTTGGTTTTGTATGGCACCAACTTTACCTTCAGATGCGTTTACACCCATTGGAAAATTCCGATACGCTCCAGGAATAATTAGAAGAAGAACTGGTCATGAATACGAAACAACCACGGTCTGGTACTCTAAATTTGATTCGATACTAACTTCTCATTACTTTTTAGCAAATAAAGGATGTTTAGCTATGGGACAAACAGGAGCAGGTCAGTTACGGGAAATTGCATATGATTTAGATGTAACTAATAATGTACATGTTTATCATGACAGTGCAAAATATTACGAACTTCTTGGAACATCTATAAGAGATATTCTTTCGATTCTGTTGGGGGTACCACCCCACATCCATCAACTTAAGGATTTAGACTATTCTTGAAGTTAAAAGCACGTTACTATTCTCTTATGTTAATGAGAAAGGGTGACGTGCTTTTTATGAATATGCATCAAAAACAAGAGTTGTCTTTATTTGCCGAAGAGTTATATCGTTATATGTCTCCCGCTACACTTAATCAATTAGCTATAGAAGCAGGCGGAATGAAACGAAAACGTAAGTGCCATGGGCACCATTTTTTATCTTTGTGTGTATGGTTAAATCAACAATTCGCTACTACCTCTCTTACTCAACTTTGTAGTCAATTAGAAACTTCAACAGGAGTTTTATTAAGTCCTGAGGGACTTAATCGGCGATTTAACTCGGCTTCTGTAGTCTTCTTTCGAACTGTATTTACTACACTTCTTGGGGAGTATCTAAGATTTCTCATGCTCTTTCTGCTCACTTTAAGCGTATTCTTATCCTTGATTCTACAACATTTCAAGTGCCGGAGGATGTAGTCATAAAGCTGGTGTGAAAATTCAACTAGAGTAAGACTTGTTGGGGTACGGAAACGATTCAAAGAATAACCCGCCACAACTGAAAGTTTTTCCAATTTAGGCGGGTGCTTTTTCTTATATTTTATCTTGCAGTTTCCTATATAAAGCTGATCTTGAAACATTGATAATTTCACAAATTTGTTTTACTGTCATATTTCCTTCTTCATATAGCCTTAAGTGCATAATTCATTCCAGCATGCTTTTCATGATACTTTTTAACTCTTCCTCGATACTTTCCTTCTTTTTTGCAAGGTCAATCCCCTCACGCTGACGCATACGAATTAAGTCACGTTCTAATTGATTCACTACGCCCATTACTGTCATCAAGAAATGGCTATATGCCGGAATCCCGAACAAACTTATGTTGTAATTTACGCATAAAATTCATTAAAACGCTAAAACTTAAGATGAATTTATTCTTAATGTATTAAAAAGGAGAAATCAAATTGTCACATACATTAGATGTTTTAATAGAACCAAAATATAATAAGTCACTACGCCTTATTTTTTCCTACGAGAATCATAATTTGAAATTAATTTCATCACAAAAAGTTAATATAATTCCACCACCATCTGATGATTTTCTTAAAAGTAATGAATATTCAGGTTCATGGTACTCCCTAGACGATATTAATGGTCATTCGCTTTATCGCAGAATAGTACACCAGCGGTCACATGAAGAAATTAAAGTCTTTTCTAATGAATCTGAAAATTCAATCCATCGACGAGAAGAAAAACACAATAGTGGTATCTTTGTTTTTTTAGTCCCAGATATTAGTGAAGGATGCAGTGTCGCTCTATTTAGTAGTCCAACGGAAAAAAATAACATGCTTGAGCTACAACCTGCTACTGAGCTTGCACGTTTTACTTTCCATTCTGATTCTGATAAAACTGAGGTGAAAAAATGAGTACTTCAGATGGATATATTATTGGTACTACCAAAATCATTGACCATGGTTCACCGAATCAGCGTTTTAACCTCGTAATTCTTTCCGAAGGATACAGGGAAAGTGAGATTGATCGATTTCAAATAGACGTTCAAGAGTGTGTAGATAAACTTTATGCGACACCACCCTTTTTCAAAGTTTGGGATGGCATCAATATCTATCGGGTTGACATTGTATCAACAGATAGCGGAGCTGACGACCCAGCAAGATGTAGAGGAGGTTCAGGCTCATCTGTTAAGACCTATTTTGATGCTACTTTTTGTACAAATAATCTTTCTTATCTATTAACAGCAAACGTTTCTACTGCTCTCTCAGTTGCAAATGATCAAGTACCAGAATATCATGCTGTGATGATGCTGGTTAATACTAGCAAGTATGGTGGTTCAGGTGGAGAGATAGCAATTGCATCTACAGCTCCACAAGCAGCAGAAATCCTGATCCATGAAATGGGCCATACTGTTTTTGGACTTGCTGATGAATATGACTGTACCGAATATAAGAATCAAGATTATTATTCAGGGGCTGAACCTTGTCAACCTAATATTACAATTGACACCAATATTACGACAAATAAATGGAAAAACTTAATTCTTCCGACTACACCTATGCCTACAATGCCAAACCCAGATTGTACACAGTGTAATATACAGCCTAGTCCAGTATCTAAGGGAACGGTTGGTACATTTGAAGGTGCAGGTTATTACCATTGTGGGCTATACCGTCCTGAATATGATTGTAAGATGAGAAACCTTGGAGCTAGTTTCTGTGCAGTGTGTCAAAATAGAATAGTAGATACAATAACACCATATAGATAATTAGAGGTAGCGAATACATGCCAAAAATAAAAGAAGGAAATATCTATTTTTATTGAAAATTAAACAACTTTATTGTCACTTCATATTTTTACACTCGGGGATAGTTAATACCCTTAAATTGATGGGCATGTATGGTGACCCCTTATAGCATAGATAAGACCGAGTTCTGGTCTTATCTTTTTTTTGCATATTTTTTAGTGGATGAATAGGTAGGTGGAATATGTGTAAAATTTGATATACTAAAAGAAAAATTAGGATGATAGGGTTATGCCAACAACAGAATTCCAAGATACAGTACAACATTTTGCTTCCTTTTTATTAAATAAAGGGAGAAAGCCTTCCACAATTAAACGATATGTTTATGATATTGAAGACTTTGGTCATTGGTTGCAAAAATCTAAAAAACTCCCTACATGCAATATATGGACGACGCTTGGTACAAAGGATTTTGAAGCGTATTTCTATGATTTAAAACAGCAACGACAGTACTCTGATAAAACAATGCATCGTGTCTATATTGTCTTAAATAGACTGTATAAGTATTTACAACTGCCAAATCCGTTAGATGAGATGCAATTGAGTATTCAACCAAATCGTGCGTTACGTGATGATGACTTTATCTCGAATAAGGAAGAAAAAAGGCTAAAGTATATGTTAACCACATTGGATGGATTAACCGAGAGACAAAGTGCCGTTCGTCCTATACTTCAGGATCGAAACATTTCTATTGTACATTTCCTTTTGGACTATGGACTATCACTACAAGAACTTGTGGGATTACAAATGAAGCATGTTCATTTTGAGAACAATACAATCACAGTTCCAGGAATAACAGGAATAGAAAGAACGATTGTATTAAGTGAAGATGATAAAAAGCGATTATTTAGCTATTATAAAATCATTCCAGAACCTGTTCGTCCAAAATATCATAGTACCGATCCACTATTTGTGGCATTCGATTATACTCGAAATACATTTCGTTGGGTATATGAAAATGATGCACCAAAAGCTTTAACAGAAATTGCTGTCCAAAAAATGATCCGACTTGAAGTGGCAAGGGCTAACTTACGCAAAGGAATTTCATCACAGCATTTACGTAATACTTTCATTCTAAATCTAATTAGACAGCAATTATCAGAAGATGAAATTATAAACCAAGTAGGCTTTAAATCTAAGCTTTCGTTAAAAAGATATTATGATTACATCAATCAAAAATAACGGGGGAAGACCGTGTGGAAAGAAATAAGAAACAGAAGCTACAGTACATGAGAGTGTACACATTAAGGGATAGAAGTACAAAATCCATTTATGTTGAATCCTGGAGAACGTTTAAAGATGAAATGCGGGTTCTAGGTATAAAGGAATCGGATATTTTTCAAATTCAGCTTATAAAAAAGAAATGACAGAAAACGAAGGGAGTATGTTGTAATGAATAAAGTAGATGCCATTTTCCGCTTACTCATGGAAATGAAACTGGAACTAAAAGAAGTAAAAGAGCAAGTGGAGCAAATGCATACGTCTTTAAAAAATATCGAAAAGCAAAATCAAAAAAGAGAAACTCCTTCAACTGTTTCTAAGAAAAAACATGATTGGAAATACCCCTCTAAAATGAAATGAATAACAGCCCCAATACAAATTAGCGAGTGCGGTATTGCTATGTACATTGTTTTTCATACCTGTAAAAATTAAGTGAAGGTTTTTCGTTTGCTTTGAAGAATATCTAACCAAATATGGAAATTAGATTGATTACACTTTTATTATGTTTTTACCATCTAGGACTCAAATATATAATAAAGCATTTATGAGAAAGGAGATTGAAATGAAAAAAAGAAAAGGGGTAATTCTTCCTCTTGTATTAGCTATTTTATTAGGGGCATGTCAACAGAACGATAAAGAAGAAGCAAAAAGTGAAGAAGAAAAAGTTATGGACACCATTGTGGAAACGGTAGATGAAAAGGACTTTCTTAGTGCCTCTATGGGCGATACACCAAGAACAGTAGACTTAGAAATAGCTGATACTGTAAATACAAATAAGTTAGAAAAAGCGATTAACACTCAATTAAAGAATCAAGATGTTAGACCATATACAATTAATGTGAGTCAGAGAAATATGGACATTGTAAAGAAAGAGAGGCGATGGAGCAAAGTTTATAGTTCTATTTTTGATGAAGTGTTTACCAAAAATGAATACAAAGGTTTTGGAATTCGGTCAATTAATTTCGAATCGAACCAACCATTTATCCTTGCTATAAATTCTACTATACACAGTTCTGATCCACAGGCTAAAGAGTTGGGAAAGAAAATTGAAAAACAGATATCTGATTTACTTAAAACAAAGAAAGTAAAACAATGGATTGAAAATGACTCATATACTATTGAAATTTTTAGTCAAGATAAACAAAAACTCAACTAATATGTTAATACGGATACCTTAAATAAAAAGAGACGCTACTAAATTAAAAAGACTAGGAAAATAAATCCTAGTCTTTTTAACTTATACTATTTATTTCTATATTTGATAAAAAAATTACTTATAATATACTTGTCCACCTGATAATTTAACTGTTCCTCCACCATGATTTCTAAGTAAAAGTTTGTAATAATTATGCCATCCATCTGTAAGGTGGGAAATAGGAATGTTTAGCCCACCACTAAAAGAACCTCTAGGGACTACGTCTCCTTCATATACATCATTTCTATATACTTCTACTCCTAATTTGACGGTATTTGATGCTACTACATGTACACTTTGAGGTCGATAAAATGACATTCCACTGTTGATCCATCTATATGAACTAAAACTAGTTGGTTGAAAATTATAAACATTCATAGCTAAAGGAGTTACAAGTGTCTCCTCTTTAAGTTTATTATCATTAGAATCAACTAATGGATTAAGTACAAGAGACTGATTTAGTTTATCTATTTCCCCCTTAGTATAGGTTTTAATCAGATTTTTGTCTTTGTCGTAAACATCAAAAATCGGTGTTTCACTACTCACTTCATTAATGTTTATACTTTCTGTAGATGCTGATATAGAAGAAGAGAAACTTTCACCATGTGCAACCGTTGAAGGCAAAATTATTCCGGCTGCTAACGCAAATATACCAGCCTTAGCTAGAAAATTCTTTTTCATCCCATCATCCTCCTATTGTGAAAAAAATTGGAAATTCACCTCGCATCAATATCATATATTACAAGTGTCGCAAGTGTAAATGTATTTTCAGAATATTTTTTTAACTAAAGATTTTGGGAACATTTTTATGAAATGCACGAAAGTAATAGAGATAAGGGTTACAAGAGAAATTTAAAAAATTATGGGAACAAAAGTTTTTTATAAAAAATAAAAAGAAGAACTCCGATTTTAAGGATTCTTCTTTTCTAGTGTTTTCTGCTCTTGATTATTGGATGTTTGTTCATCCCATTCTTTTTCTATTTTTCGAAACCATTTACCATTTTTACTTAAATAATATCTTTTTACTTCCCCATATGGAATCCAAATTTCACGTTCTTCGATTCGATCCATTACTTTACCAAGAATTTCATCATGCTCGTATTTTTTAGGTCTTCTATGATTCAGTTGTACAAATTTTGTATATTCCCTACGAAGCCAATTAGAAATGCGTTCTTTTTGTTGTTGTCTGAGATGCGACCATTTCTTATTTGTTTGACGAATCTGTCCATTCACTTTTATATGATTTTTCATAGACACGCCTCCTATTACTGTCAAAATGAGAATATAGAACTATCGTAGCACATCGACTTCAGAGGAGAGCAAGAATCCCTTGGTAAAAATCTTTATTTTGTTTATTAATAGATACGGTACGTGAAATTATTTGTGATTGTCTTGAAAAAGCTCCTCTGAAAGGAGCCAATTATTTTACAAGATTCTTCTGTAATTCCTCTATTATAAGCTCTGCACCTGTCGGGCTTAGCGTAATCTTTCCGTCTGCTAAAGCAATATTTTTATCAGATACTTCACCTGTTATTGCACAAGCACCATTAGCTTCATATTTTTTCAAGATAATCTTTTCATCTTCTACATAAATCTCTAATGGTGCCTTATCTTCAATTTCCAGCGTGCGTCTTAACTCCATTGGTATAACGATACGTCCTAAATTATCTAATTTTCGAGTTACTCCTGTTGATTTCATGAAATCTCTCCCTAATATATTCTATAGCTCTATATTTCTCATACCCTATGCCATTTTTTTATTGTAACAGGATTTCTCCGTACATGAAAAACATTATGATTCAAAAGCTTACAATCATAATAAGAATCCCTTTACACCTTTGTGAAAAGGGATTCTTTGTATCTTCCATCTATTGCTTCCTCCTTTTGTACAAAGATCTACTTAACGTTAGAAGGGTAAATCGTCGTCCGAAATATCAATTGGTTGACCTGAATTAGAGAATGGATCATCATTCTTTTTAAATCCAGAATTACTAGATTGATTAAATGAGTTCGAACCTTGATTACCAAAACAAGCTCCTACTGGCTGTTGATTAAATGAATTACGTTCTCCGCCACCACTATTACGTGGCTCTAAAAATTGTACGCTCTCTGCAACAACCTCTGTCACATATACGCGCTTCCCATCTTGCCCATCATAATTACGTGTTTGAAGACGACCATCTACACCAGCTAAACTACCTTTTTTTAGATAGTTTGCTACATTCTCAGCTTGTTTACGCCAAACAACCACTGAAATGAAGTCAGCTTCTCTTTGTCCCTGGTTTGTGAACGGTCTATTCACAGCTAGCGTAAATGTTGCGACCGCAACCCCATTTGGCGTGTAACGTAAATCAGGATCCTTTGTGAGACGACCAACTAAAATTGTACGATTTAAAGACATATATTTATTTCCTCCCTTAATTCAATTTATCTTTTTGGTTCACCAAACCATTCATACATAGCTTGACGACTAATGATCCATTCCTTCCGCTTCCCTCCTGGTTGTAAAAAATACTTAATTAACCCTTCATCTAACATGCGTTGTAATTCTGTTACTTTTTTTTCGTTCATTCCTGAAGGGCTAAATTTATGTTTTAATGTCTCACGAGGAATCCCCCAAAGAAATGATGCTTCACTTGGCGTCATGTACTTTTCAATCTCTTTCATGAATATCTCCTTTGTTGTTTTCCTTTTATGCTATACTGTTAATGAAGGGAATGTGCTAGATTCCCTTCATCGTACGATACTCATTCAAATGCCCTTTGTTTGCTTTTGCAACAGAGGGTTTTTATTTTTGATACTTAAATCTTAATTCTAAAATAGCTAAACGAATCAGTTTCACCTTAATTTCCTTACTTAGGAATAACCATTCTGGCGTATTGATTTTCATCCTCCATTCTCCTTTCCTTATATCATTTTAATTACGATTATATTTCCTTCTAATTCATTGACCTCCAAGTGATACGAAGTACCCGTTGCTTCTAATGCATTGCAAAACATTTGATAATACTTAAAGTTGCTAAGATCGAAACCAATTTGCCCTTTTTTACGAAAATACCTTAAGTCTTGGATTACTTCCGTTGATACCTTTCTCATTGGAACCACCCCTAATCATTTTCGCTCTTATAAGGTCATTGCAACTCTTCCTCCACGCCCTTGCAAGGTCTAATTGTTAAATTTTCTGAATTTTATCTTTTTGTTATGTGACATGAGTTCAAATTTATATAAATTAACAAAGAATACTTCTAAATTTCGTTTAAGGATTATTAAGCCCTTTAAATGAGGTTTTAACTTGTCTAGTACTTATTACATTAGATCTAATAATAAAACTCGATACAAAGGAATTTGAGAGTTCGTTTTTTGATAAGAACTTCATTTTTTGAATAAAATAAAAAAAGAGCTGAATTTCTTCCTTTCAGCTCATCTATTAATTGCTTCCGTATGCGTACAAGATGGAAATTGAGTACAACCAAAAAACTTATGATCATTTTTTTTTGAGTATCGAATGACTAATTGATTTTTACAAATGGGACATTTTCGTTCTGCTGGTTCAACTTGCTGATACACAGCTTCTGCTTTTTGTTCTGGATTCACTTTAAAAATCAATGCCTGCAACTCATGACGGTTGATTAGTTTCACTTTACAAGCATTTGCTAATTCTTCAGCTTGTTTCGTGAACAAACTGTTGGTTACAACCCATGCTTCTTCTGCCTTATAATATGCTTTCCCTGCATATACTTCTTGTACAGCTCGGATCCCTACTCGATTCTTTATCCCATATCGTTTCGCCTGGATCACAATACGATTTTTTCCTTTTAATACGACGTCGACTCCGTAGTCACAAGAACGTTTGGTGACCTCTGGACGGTATCCAAGTTCTTGAAAGAGAGCTTTTAGGTAGACCTCAAACTGAAACCCATCCATTTTGTCTATAAAATAAATGCCCGACTTCGCCATATGCTTCAGCATTTTTTTTTCTCGAATGATTCGATGAACAAACATATAAATACGAAAGAGAACATACAAAACAAAACCATAAATTAAAACCTGTATTATATTGGAAAGAGGCACAACTGGTATTAATGGCTCAATTGATTTAGACACTTCGTTCCATCTCCTTTCTCTGTATTGATACTACTTGTTTCTTTTGCTGTCCTTGCGATTGTATATGAGATTGTTGCTGTTTTTCTGTTGATTGTATGACCTTCTTCAGTACATCATTCCAATCTTTTTCTTGGGAAGGAAGGTGCATTTGGACACGTGGATTGATTGTTAAAGCTCCTATCTTTTCTGTGAATTCTTTCCCCGCTTTATCATTATCTACCGCCAGGACAATACGATTCACGGGAAATCCTTCATCTTTTGCCTCTTTAAATGTACGTAAAACAGTTTTCATCTTCAGTCCATTCATACTGACTAACCTTGCATTTTGTAGTCGGTTTTGTTGTAGCGTCCAATAGGAAAGAAGGTCAATTGGACTCTCAAAATAATAAATGGATGTTGGTTTTCCAACATCCACCATAAATCCAGTATGTGGTTTTCCATTCGGCAAAATTTGTTTAAAGGAACCTCGTTTATTTGCCATCTTAACCGTCCCTTGACGCTCTGCCCCTACTATATTTCCTGTCCCACCTTGTTCTCGCCATTTGAATACAACATTCTTCTTTTTGTCCTGTGCAATCAAATCCTGTCCAATCAGCCAATTTACTAAACGAGCGTCAATTTTCCGCTCATCGGTTAAATAGTGCTTAATAGCTTGTTTATCCTGAACTTCTAAGTGTCCTGGATACCGAAATGGTTCGTCTTGTTTTGCTTCTTCCTCCTTAGAAGATGTAAAAGTAGGATAATCACCAAGATTCACGTCTCGAACAGCTTCTTGAAAAGTCATACCATAGTACATCCTGGCAAAGCTAATCGCCCCATACCCCTTCTCTCCTCGGCTATTCCATGCAAACATATTCTCTCGAATAATTAGGCTGTCATGCTCGGTATGACGATAATAATTGCCTTCCTTTTGAAATTTCTCCCCTTTGGCCTCTAGATACGATAACAGATCCACATCTTTTGCTTTCATGACTTCCTCCTCTGCTAGTCGATATGTCATGTTAGCCCCCCTTGTTGTGCATAATGTTAAGAATAAAAAAGAGAACTGTTTGTATCAGTTCTCTACATCGTTTATTTTCCAAATAAGAATTTTAATCGTTTCTCTTGTGTGCTATAAGACAACCGAGCATCAAATTTCTTCCCATTATTTTTGGACTCAAACCCTTTGATTTGATCGGTCATGTTCTTTTCTAATATTTTGATCACATTGTTACTACTAATTTTCTTTCCAGACACGACCCCTGGAATAATGAATTCACAAGTCTTTTTATATTGCTCACATAAGTAATGAGATTTCCCTACAAGGACTCGGCTCTTGCATAGCGGACATTTCCCTAGTGTACGATCTTCTATCGTTGGAAATCGAAACTTTAGCCCCTCCTTATCCAAATAGAGTGCCGCCGTAAATTCACCCTTTTCTCCTTTAAATCCTTGAATGAAGTCTGAACATTGTCCCTTCAAAATCTTTTTTAATTGCGAAGGAGGAATCGCTTTTTCTTTGATTTTTGCTGGCAACATGAACTGACAACCATTTTTATATTCTGAGCACCCAAAAAATGTTTTTCGGTGAAGAATATCTCCTTTTTTACAGGCTGGACACTTACCAAGAGACAACTCCTCCGTCGTTGGAAACTGGAATTGTACTTTGCCTTCTCGGAATACTAAATATGCCGAAAACTCTTTCTCACCAGATTTAAAACCTTTTAATAGATCCGTTTTCTTACCTTCAAATAGCTTTTTTATTTGTGCTTCAGGAATCGCTTTCTCTTTAATTTTCTTTGGCATACGGATCTCACACTCTGGATAATTACTACATCCATAGAAATTTCCTTTATGAAGGATTTTCCCCTTTTTACATGAGCAACGACACACTTCAATTTGTTGATTCCAATTCCGAATCATTTCGTCCGCTACTTTTTCACCCGTTTCTCCTAATTTTTCAACTGTATCTTTTACAAATGTATTCGTTTGTTCTACAAACTCACCGTATGGCATTTCTTTCTTTTCGATCATATGAATCATCCCTTCCATTTCAGCCGTATACGCTGGATTTTTGATTTCATCTACCGGAAATGTCTCTACAAATGCACGACCAATTTTCGTAGTACGAATTTGGCCATTGGTAACTGTGATGTAATTTCTCGTTGCAAGTTTTGGAATAAAGGTTTCTTCTGTCGCAACAGTCCCAATCCGTTTTCCTTTCATTAACTCTTTTAAATGGGCATCGTCCAATTTACGACCGGCGGTCTCCATAAACGTTAGAATGGAGCTCTCTGTATGGAATGCTGGTTTCTTTGTTTTCGACTGCATTAAGTCATGTTTTACGATTTGAAATGAGTCCCCTTCATACAAAAAAGGGATTTGAAAGCTTTCCACAGAACCTTCTTCCATGTCCTCATGAAATACGCTTAAAAATCCCTTTTCCTGTAAAACTTTCTCTTTCGTACTGTATATATTTTCGTCAAGATCCATAAACTGTGCCTCACGTACCAAATAAACAGCCGGTGACATAAAGTTTCCAATAAACCGCTTTACAATAAGATTATATAATTGAATTTCTAATGGTTTTCTGTTGGTCCCGTCATATGGTTTTGTTGTCGGGATGATGGCAAAGTGACTATCTACAAGCTCATCGTTAAATGTGGCATGTTTTTCTGTAATGGTATGCGTATCTACAAGTTGCACCAACTCCGCATAATTGGTAGACTGCAAAGCTTGGAATACTTCTTGTACTCTACCTACCTTTTCTGTTGGCAAATGCCTGGACGATGAACGAGGATAGGAAATCCATCCTTCCTCATATAAACTCTGAATATGTTTTTTAGCGGTTTCTGCACTTACCTTTAATTTCGCATGAGCATCTTTATACAAATCCGTCAGGTTATATAACAATTTTGGTTTCTTTTTTCTCGTATTCTCTTTAAACTCTGTTACTGTTAGTGCTGTACCAACTAATTTTTCACCAAGCTTTTGTAAGGGAGCTGGATCTAATAACTGATCTTCTGTCTTCATAACCGCTTCTAATCCATTCTCTGTGATGAGTTTTAGATTGTAGTAGATTTGTTCCTTATAATTCTCTATGGCTACCTCACGTTGCCAAATCTCATGTAACAGGCACATTTGCACACGCCCCGTTGCCAATAAGAATTGATTTTTAGCAAGTTTCGTTGTACATCCTCTTGTCACATTGATTCCGAGAAGATAGTCTAGGTATTGCCTCGCTTTAGCGGAATTTGCAAGTCCGTCATAGTGTTCCCCTGGCTCTAATCGGTTCAACCCCGCCTCTAATTCTGCTGGCTCATACGAAGCAAGCCAGAGGCGAGATTGTCGTTTATTTACGCCCGCATATTCATACATTTCACGATAAATCAGCTCGCCCTCACGGTCTCCATCACACGCGTTGACCACATGATCTACATCCTGGCGTTGCAATAAATCTACTAGAATATTGATTTGTTCGATATAATCCGGTTTCACCTTATACTCTGGTTCTACTAAAATCGGTAAATGCTCAAACTTAAATTCTTGGTACTTTTCATCTATTTCTTCTGGATGCTTCAGCTCCAATAAATGACCGGAACACCAACTAATAATGTACTGATGGTTCTCAAAGTAACCAAAATACGGCTTACTTCCCATATGCTTCTCTGCATTTCGAAAACGTGGTGATTTCAATAATTCGTATGCAACTTTCGGCTTTTCCGCAATAAATAATGTTTTTCCCATTACCCATTCCTCCCCATGTATGTAACATCTTTAATTTTGACGCTTGATTCTCCGCATTTTGAAGCGTTTCATCACACATTGCCCCATCCATAAACAAATGTTCAATGCCACGACTACAAGCAACATACAACCAGCAAATATCCATGGATTCATGACATCTTTCTCCATTCCCAATCTTTCTGCAAAAACACATACATTTGCTTTTTCTCTGACAATATTTCACGTGCCATTTGAATTTTTTCTTTTGGAAAAGAAATAAAAATCAATTCTTCAGCATTTTTTGTTTCCGCCCATACACCCGTATAGTCGATGTCTACAATTTCAACAATGTTTACCATTCTTTTCTCTCCTTTCGCTTTTAAAAAGAAGAAGAGCACTGTTTCACAGTACTCTCCTCAACCTATATCTATCTAGCATGTTCCATTTCCGCCTCTTTTGGCTGTTCGTTCTTTTTCACACCTTTAAACCGATGAAAAAGCTGTGCGAATTTATTTTGGTTTTTCGGTTCTTTCTCCTGGCTCGATTCTTTTTTACTGTTTTTATCATATTCCTGTTTTTCTTGATCTAAGGCTTTTTCAATGCTGGACAACTTTTCCCGCTGAGAATCTGTTAGATTCATTCCTTTTAACTCCTGAAGAGCTTCCTTTTTCAACCGGTATACTTCAGGATATGAATGTGTCTTCTCAAACTCTTTCATTTCTTTAACACGCTCTTCCCGACTTTACGTATGTCTTTCTTCTTGGTGTTCTAGGCGGGCTTCTTTTTTCTCTTCTTTTGGATGAGGTGCCTTTTCTTTCTCACTTCCTAGCATTACTAGTACTTCAATCTTATACTGTTCTTTGTATTGTTTCTCTTCTTGGGAAGGAGCAAGCTCTTCTAAAACGTGTTCCTTATATGAATCCTTATAAGACTCTTTGGACATTTCTTTAGGTATCACCACCACATGATTTTTTTCGTCTAATGGCTCTAGTGGTTGAAAAGACTGTTCTACTTGATTTTCCATCTTTTGATTGGCTGTTTCATCCATTCTTTGCCGCTCAATCGCTCTTTGTTTTATCAAATTTTTCACCACATCAGACAACTGCTTCTCTCCTGTAAGTCGAAGAGAGGATTTTGACCAATTCTCACCATCTATTTCTTGTTCATATACTTTTACTTTCCCCGTATCATGATGAATATCAATTGTGATATCTCCTTGTCCCCAGTCCATTGCGCTTGTCACAGATGGAATTGCAAAACGAGTAACACCTGGTTCCACTCCTCTTTGTTTTTCATGCATATTTCCTTCAGGAAACCTTTCTTTTGATTTACCAGTCATCTTAAGTGCTTGTTCATATAAGGCTTCTCTGATTTCATCCTGCTTCAGTTGTTCTTGTATATTCACTTTTCACTTCCTCCTTTATAATAAAAAATCACTTCTCGTTCTCAACGATAAGTGATGATATTGTTTCTATATTAAATTGTGTACACAAGCCATCTATCGTTCTAATTCCACCTCTTGTTTCTTTTTCTTTGCAACATTTTGGAATTGTGCAAAATTCGAGAATGGTTCAAACTGCTTTTCCCGATCAACCACTTTCGATTCGGTCTGCTTTGTAACCATAACTCCTTCTTTGTTCAACTTTTCCTGTACTTTACTTTCTAACTGATTAACAGATTCTTGGGTAATGAGTTCATTATCAATTGCTACATTTTTGGTTGCAAAATAACGCTCTTCCACTTGTACACGGCTTATAATACTGTCAATATCGTTCACCGTTTCATTAGATTGAGCCCGCTTAAATGCTTCATATTTTTCACTTAATTCTTTTTCCATCGAAGCCGTAACATGTTTAGCTGTGTGAGGAAGTGGATTTAATTTTTGTTCAAGAAAGCCAATGGGCGCATATCCTTCTTTCTTCATCTCTTTATACAATTCCACTTCTTTTTCACTAAATGATGGATTTTTTTGTTCCTCTGCTTTATCTACCAAAACACCATATCGTTCATCCTTTACTATTTCATCTAGGCTCATGATTGCATCCTTTTCATGTAGAAGAAACGATTGATTGCCTTTTCTGTCGAAGATGGAATTCTGAACTTTTTCATATACATCTGGTTTCAAAATGTTGTCTAAATAGACATTTTCTCGACTACCGCTTTTCTCCATTAAAGAAACATATAAGTCGCCTCGATCAGACTTATCAGGATTCCATACTGATAAGTAGTTGATTTCTTTTGTCACGGCATCCATCATGTGTATTCTTGCAACTTCCTCATCTTGTTTATCCTTATCCAAGACTTCAATCGTTACCAAATGAACAGGTGTTTCTTTTACATTTCCCATACTTTCCACCTCTTTTTCTTGTATTTGTTCTTTCTCTTTTTCCAAAATGTTTTCAATGGTTTCAATAAATTCAGTAGAAGTTTCATGTACTTCTTTTAGTAATTTTGATTTCTCTTTTAATTCTTTTCCTTGTGTCCAGTTGACTAAGTATCCTAACGAATACTCGCTGGTATCAATTCCGAAATACGAAGAAACCGTATAAGCTGTCATTTCTGCTTGAAACTCTTTTTCAGGTGCCGTGTAATTCATGTGTGTTTCGGCTGTATGAAGTTTGGCATGCGCTAGCTCATGAAGGAGCGTTTTTACATTCTGTAATTCACTATTTCGTGGATTTAAAGCAACTTCTTTTGTTAGGGTATAGCTCACCCCCTTTGCAACCCCAAGCTCATGTTTCAGTTCAATAATTTTCACACCGTTCTTTTCTGCAATAGCTTCCATTCCTTTGTACAAACTCTTATAATCTTTCACAGTTCCTTCTAGCCAACGATTTGGAAAAATACGAGGTAAATCTTCCGCTTTCGCGTTCGTTTGTGACACATCGAATACATAGCCGACAGAAAAATATAAGCGACCTGGTTTCACTTCTACACTTTTAGATTCAATTTGCTTCTTCTCTTCTTCATTTGCCTTCGCAACGGGTTTCCAAGTACCATCTTTACCTTTGAATTTTGTTGTCGTCTGGTTCGGAACTAGAATCTGAATGCCTTTCTCACCTTTTTTAACGGAGAAACCTTTTTCTTTCCAAAAAGAAAAGGAACCCACGGCTCTGGATCCCTTAAATTGATTCTGTATTAATGCAATATTGGATGGTGAATAACGATAAAACTTTGCCATAAATGACAAATACTCCTTTAAATCTTCTGGTGAACGAAAATAACCTTCTATGCTCTTTTCCATCTTTTTTGTTAGTGCTACTACCTTTTGTTTTTTCTCTTCAAATGAAACAGGGGAACGCTTTTTACTCATTGTTTTCCGCTCCCTTTGATGAAGCTTCTATTAATTCATCCATCGTTTCTTCATTCCAAGTTTCTAAGTCTGTTGGAACACATATTTTATGAGTTTTCATGTTGATGGGAATCAATAAATCATTTTCTGGAAGCTCAATATAATCGAATAACTCTTGTTCTTCCTCTTCTGTTAATGGGATTGTTACTTCTTGATTTGCGACGTGAAAAGTAACTTCTCTTTCGCCAATAAATTTTATAATTCCAAGTTCAATATCTTCATGAAATAGTAACATTTCTTTTTCCCCTTTTCCTTTTCATTGTATTGACCTTTCTTCCTCACAATCTCTTCAAGTAGCTCTATAGGTTCACCTCCTCAATTGGAACAAACACTTCTTTTGTTTGCCCCCTCGAAGCTTGATAATCCATTTTCTTTTGTCTTTTATGTGCAATTCTTTCCTCTACTACTTCTCTTATATGTTTTGTTGCTTCAGTTTCTGCAATATCAGTTGTACAAACCCCTTGATACTGTTCATGCTCATAGATGCCATTCATAAACTCAATTAACATTTGTGTATTTTTATCAGCACTATTCGTACCAAGTCGAATTTTTGTTAACTCTTCCTTTAATACTTCATGAAGGTGTTTTGTCACGACTTCTGTAATATATCGAAGCGACCATTCTTGTTGTTTCGCTTCTTTATGCTCTTTAAAGATTTGCGCCAAAGCAACTCCGTTATATCTAATTTTATGCTCTTCTTTAAATGCCATAAGATAATCATCAGTTTCTTTTTCTAACTTTAGTACACGCCTTACCTTACTCATCGTTCATATCCCCTCTCATTTTGTTGTTGAATTTCTCTCTCAAGACGTTCATAGTAACGTTGATTTTTCCAACTTTCATATTCACTTTTGAACGCACCTTCCATTTTTCTTAGCGCATACTGCATCGAAACATTTTGCTGAAAGTTTCTTCGCTCTCTGGGTTTTCGTTCTAACATTTTATCGATACGCTGACGTTCTTTATCGTATACTTTCATCTCTTGCAAAAATGCGTTACCCATTCGCTTATGAAGCTCTTCTATTTTATTCTCCTTATAATTTTCATATCGTTTCTTATCACTAGGGCCTTCTCCATACGCTCTCTTTAATACCTCCACTTCTTCATCTAACTTTTGAAGAAACTGTTTATAATCTTCCTTATGATGCTTCTCAACATATTTTTGCGTTAAGGCATCCAAATGAGGGCGTAAAGGACGCAATGTATTGTAGCTATATTGCCATTGCCTTTTGTCTTCTGGTAAACGCTGATAAATAAATTTAAACAATGGCTTTAGTTCTCGATTGCGCCATTTTAATGTAGAATTTTCTTTCTTTTTTGCCACCATGTTCTTGCGAATCAAATCGTTTATCTGTTTTTGTTCTTGCCCACGATCCATAATATTTTGAGCCACTTTCGCTTTCATTGCATCTAATGTTGTTTGTTTTCGCTTGCCACGGTCTCTCGTTGGAAATGTCTCCACTGTTGCGATATGAATATGGATGTTATCCGTATTATAATGAATCGCTCCCGACCAAACCGTTGTATGTTCTAACTTCTCTCTTTTCAACATTTCTTTCATTGCTAACCGAGTAACATCCATCAATTTTTTATCATCTACTGTACGTGTTTTCGGATCATATATGCCATGTTCTGCAAGCCATTGGTTATCAAACGTAATCACATCTTGCCACATGATACTCTTATTCTTTTGAGCAAGCTGAAACATCTTTTTAAGGTCTTTCTTTTCCTTTTTACTTAAACAGTTACTTTGCTCTGTAAAAAGAGCAGAGGTCTTCTCAGAATTCCCCATGTAATCTTGATATAGAGAAAACATTCTTTTGTGTGCTTGCCCTTCTTTTTTTGCTTCTTCTCTGTCGATATACTCTACATAATCTTGAAAACTTTCTCCATCCGCTGTAACAAACTTAGACACAGTCACTACGCCCGGTGTTACCTTTGTTTGTGTAGGACTTGTCACCGGACTCATAACTCATCATCCTGTGTCATGACTTCTAAAAAGGCATTCATCTTCTCGACTGCTTCAAAACATTTCTCCATTGCATAGATATTTTTTTCTAGCAACTGTTGAAGATACAATTCACGATTTTGTTGTTCACGATAAAACGCCAATGTCTCAAGTTGCCCTTTCAAAAATTTATCTCTGGATAACCCTTTCGCCTTTGCAATTTCATCAATACGTTTCACGGCAACCGGGTTCATATTTCGAACTCTGACCTCCATTTTCGTTTCCTCCTCTAAATTTGGGATCTCCACTAAAAATAGTGAGAAGAGCATAAGGGGTTTTTGTTCCCACCTAGGGTGTGAAGCTAGGCAAAGCCTAGCGAAACCGTGGGAACAAGAAAAGCAACCAAAAGTACACTCAAGGTACAGTAAATATCTTCCAAAGTTTAGTCAAGGTACACTGAAAATCTATTAAAAGTGCACTCAAGGTACACCTAAAAACCCTGAAAGTACATTCAAGGTACACTACACTTTTTTCACAAACGCTCTACATCTTTTGCTTTCTCATCTAATTTTTTAATCTTTTCTTTCACTTGCCCTTGCTCCCATTTATATAGTTCAACCTTCTCTTTTGACTGGCTAATATTCGTTTCTTTTGAATTGATTTTCGCATCCGTTTCCATTTTTTCCGTTTCAGTTTGGTACTTAGAATCGTTCTTCCATTCTGTGATTTGCTTTTGCCATTCTGTTTGTTTAGATGTTTCTTGTTTCATAGCTTCATCATATTGTTTTACTTTTTCTTTTAAGATTTTTTGTTCCATACCGATAAATACTTTTGCATACTTACCTTTACTCTTTTGTGAAATACCCTCTTCTATTTCTGTTTTCTTTTGGTCAGCGAAGAATGATTTTAAGAATGTTTGCTTTTCATCTTCTTTTGAAGTTTCATTTTCTCCTTCAGCCTTTTGCTTTGTCTCTACTGTTACATCTCGATTATTTTTTTCAAATACATCGAGCGCAACTGCTTGCCATTTTGGAGATAGTTCTTTCACTTGTACAACCATATTTTCATCATCTTGGTACACCACTTTTACTGGTAATTGAAGATTCGGATTTGCTTTTTCTTGTGCCTGGAACTGATACTTTTCTCCATCTCCTCCCTCTACATGAAGAAACATTTCTATCGTATGAGAAGCTGGATCATACGCTCTTTTCTCTATCGTCATGATTCGATTTCCAAATAACGTAACCGGCTTTTTCAGCTCTGTATGATAGACTGGTTCTTCATAGGGTAAATATAATTTCGAAGTAAAAAAGCCAAAAAAACCAAAAAACATAAATCCTACAATCAATCCATATATCCATGATTTTTTACGTCTTAAATTCACACCATTGTTTACAACTTCCATTTACTCAACACCTCACTTTTTTTAAGATGTAACGATTTGAACTGCTAGTTCTTCTACATTGGTTATTTGCCAACTCTCTTGATTTTTTTGCACCGTTACTTTCATCACATTTTTCGTTTTATCTGTTGTTCCATTCGCACCAATCGTCACAGTATTTTGAAATTCTGCGATCACTTCTACCTGAGAAGCACCAATTTTATAGTCTTGTAAATATAACTTCATATCAGATGGCTTAGATACGTATGTGTCCTCCATTTCAAATGTATCCGTTGGATAAAAGAGCTGAAACACTTCATCCTTCATTAATTTTTTTGCTTGTTCTCTTCGTCCTTCATACCCCTGCTTTTCTCGATGAAAGGATAACTGAATAAACTTCTCTACTGCCGAAAGATACGATTGTCGTTCTTGTTCCTGTTCCGAAGGAAGTGTTTCTTTTACTTTCTTTTTCAGTTCTTCATTTTCAGTTTGTAACATCTGGTTACGAACTTTTAATTGCTTTACATCACCCGTTTCATCGTTACGAGAATACAAAAAGATGTTCAAAAAAGTAACGCCTGCAATAACAATTGCAAGCGTTACAAACCAGACTTTTCTTTTATCTTTTTCATTCGTTTCACTCACTCATTCCGCCTCCTTAACTTGTAATCTCTTATCCAGTTTTGTTATAGTCTTAGTAACGTCTCACATGTCCTTTAAAGACTCGACTCCAATATGCATCCGATAGATTTTCGATTGAAACTCCTTTATTTGTTTGACAACCGATGAATGTATTCTGGTCAATGACAATCCCAACATGACCATCGTGTTTATACGTATCAAAGAAAATAACATCACCAGCTTTCATTTCCATTGGTGAAATTTGTGTACCAATTTTATTCAAAGTTTCTGTACTCACCAGTCCCACAGAACCCACATTCATCCCCACTTGTTCAAATGCCCAGCGGACAAAACTTGAACAATCAAATATACCTACAGCAATTTCAGATTGTTTTCGTCCACCACCAAATACATAGGTAGAACGTCCAATCCATTGACGTCCCACATCAGCAACTTGTGAACCTGAAGAACCGCCTCCTGCGCTTCCTCCACCACCATTTACTGGTACGCCAGGTATATAATATTTCAACACGGCATCAACATATAAGTAGAGTAAGCACCCAACGCCTTGCTACATTACTGTAGTAGGTTTTCAAGTGCTCCTCCCCGAACCGGACTTACATCTCTCAATGTATCCGGCTCTCCATCTGTCTCCTGCTAGACTTTTCCTTTGTGCCTTTTAACGTGGCACTCTTTACATAACGCTATGGTTTTACGATTCCTTGAAACCATGCGTTTCTCTAGAAAGGATTTGTTCGGCTTATTTTTAATGTCTTGCAATCTCTTTACGTGATGCATATGAATTGTGGTATTCGTTTTCCCACACAATTCACATTGTTCTGCTTTGATTCGATCAGAGAGTTTCGTTTCACTTAGCACATATTTTGTATCTGGAATTAAATCCAAGTTCGCTTCTTTTGACTGTTTCTCTCGGGGAAAACTACGTTCAATAAAGTAGGTTTGCTTTTCTCCTCGAGGTGTTTTATATGTGACAGTAAATCGTCTATTTTTCTCATAGCGTTTTCGAATCTCTTTTGTTTTAACTCTATACTTAGATGCAAATGTTTTTAGCATAGAGTAATACATAAAGTAAGCAAAACGATGCATATGATTGCTCACGTTTTCTGCTAGCCGATAATAGTTGTACAATCCTCTTATTTCACTGTTATATTGAGCGACAATCTCTAAATCTTCATTATGAATGAAGTATCCTCTTTCTTTTGGCATCCAAGTGCCATCGGCACTCATTTTAATAGCTTGGTATTTCTTTAACTTGTTGACCCAAGCTTCGTGAGGCATTTTCAATTGAACTTTTCCATTAAGGTATCTACATACTCTTCCAATCGCATCTTTTCGAGGTTCACTTCCTCTGAAAATACGAATGTTGTAACCGAGAAATCCTGCATGTTTTTCGGAAGCATGGGTAATAAGCGTTTTTTCTTGTGACAATTCCAATTGAAGTGTTTCCATTAGATATTCAGTCAATGTTTCCTTAATATTTCTTGCATCGTACTTCGAGCCAATTACACCAATTAGAAAATCATCAGCGTATCTAACATAAGTAAGACGCTTATAATTTGAATCCATTGGATTACTATATGGAATTGTTCGTAATTCTTTCTTTAACGCTTTAGCCTGTTCTAAATGTTGTTGTGCTTCTTCCATTTGTTCTTCTTCTAATGCATTTTTATACTTCCGAATCAAGCTTCTCATTTGAGTATATTTTCGTTCATAGTCAGGATTTTTCTTCCGCTTTTTACCTTTATTGAATTGTTGTATAAAATCCATCATGTATTGGTCTAACTCATTCAAGTAGATATTAGAAAGAAGTGGACTGATAATACCTCCTTGTGGTGCACCGCTGAAGGTATTATGAAATCTCCATTCTTCCATGTATCCAGCACGAAGAAATTTCCATATCAGTTCAATAAATGCCTCATCTTCGATACGTTTTCTTAGAATGCCAATCAGGGTATGATGATTGATATTATCGAAAAAACCTTTAATATCCCCTTCAATGAACCACTTGCTACCAGTGAACGTTCTTTGGATCTCTTGAAGTGCCGTGTGACAACTTTTTCCTTTTCGATAAGCATGTGATGATATAGAGAATGTAGGTTCATATATAGCTTCCAATATCATTCTCACAACCTCTTGCACCAATTTATCCGCAAAACTAGGTATACCCAATGGTCTTTTCTTTCCGTTTTTCTTAGGGATATATACTCTTTTTGATGGAAACGGTTGGTATGTCCGTTGTTTAAGAGTTCCTATAAGTCCTTCAATAACTTCTATTGAAAAACCATCAATAGAACGTTTATCTACACCCATTGTGAGTGCTCCATCATTTTTACTTAGATTGTCATATGCAGTGAGATAAAACTCTGGATTGTACAAATTTCGATAGAGTCTTCGGAATTTATATTCTTTCTTTTGACTCTGTTTTTGCAGGTTGCTTAACACTACTTTTGGACTTTGCATGATGCCTTTCGCACCTCCCCAATTTCATTTTTAAGCGGACAGACTGCCTTCCTTCGCCATGTGCCAGGCTTTCCCTAGCTCGGACTACTATGAAGGCTCCGTTACCCTATTAGATATTCATGAGCCACACTTCTTGGCAGAGCCTTGAAGTCATCCTCAATAGCCTTTCGGCATTCCAACTTAGGTAATCCCCGTTTAGAAGACAAGAGACTTGCACATATGGTTTCGGATGCGATTTTCACACGTTTCCACGTATAGTGGAGGATGGTAAATGTCCCTAAACATAGCGACGACACACTTATCGCTATGTCATCTACCACATTCCGTATATAACCATCTTCCGAAATGAGTTACGGTAGCCTTCCTTGTGCTATCGTTCAAGCAGTTTAGCTTTCATCCTTATCCATACTTCACATCTTGCCGTTCAGTCGTGATTCGATGATTAATCAACTTACGGCTTTCTTGACATGCTATTGTCCCTCTTCAGTTTCCCTCCAAGGTTAGTCAAGTGATGCTAGGTCATTTAGGGAAGACCTAATGGTTTGCAATCACCATGTTCTCTTGCTCCCTCTACGGGCGCACGGCGTCGCCGTAGCATGCCCCATAGGGTATCATCTCAGGTCTTACACAACGATATATACCCGTATGTTTTACTTTCTGATAGGTTTCTGCGGAGAACTGAATCGCTAATTCTTTTGTGTATTTTCCACCGTTTTTTGCAATAAAATCAAAGAATCCTGTTCCAAAGTTGTAGGCTTGCAAGGCGGTTTTAATGTGATCCATATCACCTGGTCCCGTTACACCCGCTCGCTCAATTGCATGTTTAAATTCTTGTACTCCCGCCCAAATGGAATAATCAGGATCCGTAATACAGTTTGGTGCTTTACAGTACTTAGTGTTATACGCTCCTTATTGCGATAGGTAAGTCTTTGAAGTTATCTCCAACTTTTCCCCCGCACCACACCGTACGTGAGACTTTCACCTCATACGGCGTTCCATCTAATTTATTACATGTTTGATTTCTCCTAAATTACAAGCTCTTCGATATTGGTTTATTCTTTTGAGCTGTTCATCAGTCAAAAGTAGTCCTTTTAAATATTTCTCAATCGTTTTTCTTTCAATCGCATGGATTAACCTATGAATATCATTTCGGATAATTCTCAGGTTTTTATATTCATCTGTTCCTCCTAATTCTAATGGAACATAATGATGGCATTGCACTTCACTTGCCATTAAAAATTCTTTTAATATCTCACATTTCCCCATTACCATAGAGTATCTTGATATACGATTATCAAAATATTCTAGGCTTCTATCCATGATATCTACAGTAAGCAATTTAGTTATCTCACTCAATACACCTCTATCTAGTTCTTTATGATTGGCAATACGCCTACCTTCTTTAGAATAAGGAGTTTGGCTTTGGGTGTAATTCCAAATAGTTGCCGTTTGGATATCTGATAATGGGTATAGGTAGATTCCACAAACATTGAATGTTCGATAATTATTTTTGAAGAATTTCTTGTATATTGGTGGTGCATTAATAGGTAATCCATACTTCCCGATATTTTTTAAACGATTGAAAATATTTAAGGATACATTGAATGCGAGTTTTTTCATATCAATGTTTATATGTGTTGCATATCTAAAGTAGTTACGCAGACCTAGAACATAAGAATTATACAATTGTACATTTTTCCGAGTTGTTGATCGCTGAATGGCTTTAATTCGCCTTCTTATTTCAGATTTTATTTGTTTCTTCTTTTTCTCTGAAATTCTGGAATTACAGACCCATTTGTTCCTTTTAGGGACGACATATAATGAATACCCAAGAAATTCAGATTTATTTTTTCTAAGGTTGATGATTCTTGATTTTTCTTTTGAAATATCAAGTTTTAATCGGTCTCTTAGGTACAATTTTGTAGCGATAAACCATTTTTGCGCTGTTCGGAAATCTTTTGCCATGATTTTAAAATCATCAGCATAACGCACAATGTATCCTTGCTTTAACTTTGTTCTTTTCAGCGCACGACTTCGATTGGCAGGCTCTGTGTATTCATAGTCAGATTGAAAATGATGCCATTGTCGTGCTATCCATTGGTCTAAGTCATTCAAAACCACGTTTGATAGTAGCGGCGAGAGTATTCCTCCTTGTGGTGTGCCTTTTTGCGGAATTCCTTCGCCTTTTATCGGCGCTTTTAGAATCAAATAAATCAGCTTAAGCACTCTTTTATCTTTAATTCCCATATTCCATAGTTGTTTTAATAACAACGTATGATTCACATTGTCAAAGAACCCTTTGATATCAATGTCGACAGCGTAATGAAAGGTGTTTCGGCTAATTAGATACATCACTCTTGAAATAGCATGTCGTGTACCTCTTAAAGGTCGAAATCCATAGCTATGTTCATAGAACTTTGCTTCACAAATCGGTTCTAATATTTGCCGAATCATTTGTTGAATGAGTCGGTCAAACATGGTTGGAATTCCTAAAGGTCTTTTGTCACCATTTGGTTTGGGAATGAATACTCTTTTTATAGCTTTAGGCTTGTATTGATTCAGATGATTACGAACCATATTTAAAAAGGTTGTTTTATCCATTGGCTTGTAATTATCAATTGTAAATGAATCTGTGCCTGCTGTTTTTGAACCTTTATTCGATTTAATGGCTCGATAAGCTAGTAGAATATTAGCTTCTGAAATTATCTTTTCATATAATCCGTGAAATGATTTTCCAGCTTGGCTGTCTTCATATAACTTATCAAACGTTTCTTGCATGTTGTAATATTCCCAATATCTCATTGTTGCGTTCAACTGTGGACACCTCCTTGGTGTTTTGCCCACATTCATACCAGACCGTTGAACTTCATTTTTCTACAAATCAAAACATGTAAAAATTAGACTTGGGGCTATCCCTCCACGACTTGTTATCACCGCTTCATCGGTACTGTGCCCCTACTTTCACAAGAATAAAGGAATTTCGGATTCACCTTATATCCACCTGCCCAGTAGTAGCTGTTTGATTTGGCTGTTTCTTGTTTACCACGTTCCAATATATCTAGCTATCCATGATAACCTTAGGTGTTTACTATGAGCCTGTGAAATTGTAGAATCATTGTTTTCTACTCCGAATTTCAACCCATCAGATATTTACTTTTCGGTATTTCACCATACTGTCGTATGCTATATCTTTCAATATAGTGCAATTTTAGACCCGTACATTCGCAAATTCGTCAGTCCATCTATTTGGACATTCTCACCATAGTTATCTTTTCAGCCATCCGCCCTATCCCAAGCCATATGACTGGAAATAGTCACTTAGGCCGGTTCAGGCGACTTCACCTAGCTTCATACATGACTCATCTACTAATTCCTCATGCATGTAGGAGTATTAATGGAATTGTTTCAGCTCAACATGAAGGCTTTCATTCCAATTCTCGATATATTAGTTGTTATTGCTTTTTAATTAAGCAACACTCTCATTTCGTACTTGCGTACTTATAGAGAAACGTGTCGCACCAGATGATTGCATAGGATCATTGCCACGCCCACCACTCTCTTGCATCATTTGAGCTAACATTAAGGGAACAAAAGCCTCCACTCCAAACTCTTTTGCGTACTTTCTTATTGTTGGTTCCCATTTCAAAACTTCAGGTGAAACATTCATCACTTGCCCTTCACCTGTGTACGTAATCTCACCGCTTTCCGTACCACTATCACTCCCCATTGCGGTTATAAAAATACTCATGACTCCCATTAAAAGAAGTGCAAAAAGACCCACCACAAGTAACCCTAAAGTGATAAGCCATTTTTTCGGTATTAACTTTAAAACAATATGCATGGTATTAAGCACCTCCACCAAATAACATCAATTCTTCGTCCGTTACTTCTACATGGAAGTGAATATTTTTTACAGCCCCGATACTGAGAATGACATCACCAGTTGGTAAATGTGGAATGGCTGCAATTTCACTTTCACTTAGCTGTCCTGCAAATACTCTTCGTAACATATCTAAGCTGTTGTTATCTTGCTGCATAATAAATTTGTATTGTGTAAGCTCGAATAATACTTTAATTTCATCTACCATTTCTTGTGACGATCCATCCGGTACAAAATCTCGAATACTATGACTCGCATATAAAAGACCTGCGAAATATTTTCGGTCTTCCCGGCTAAACTTAATTAAAAATCGTAGTGCATGAGCACTTTCTTTTTTTGTATTGTAGAGTAAGAACCCGACGCCTTTCCTTCTTCGCAGAAGTAGGTTTTCAAGAACTCCTCTCGGAACCGTACGTACTCCTCTCAGAGTATACGGCTCGCCATTTATCCTAGATTCGCCCTAATCCATTTTGCCAGCGTGAAGTTTAACATGGCAATCTTTACAAAGAACTAATGTTTTTCGTCTCCTAGCTATCATAAATTCTTCCCATTTTTTCTTACCTTTGAGGTCTTTTAATTTCCTCACATGATGAACTTCGCATGGTTCCTCTTTTCCGCAGTACTCGCATTTGTCTGCAAGTAACCTTTCTTCTAGAGAAGTGCGTCCTTTATATTCCATTTCGTTGGGCTTAGAATCTATTTCGTAGTCAAATAATCTTATGCTTTTTAATGTAGGAGTTTTAATTGTTTTAAAACCCTCATTGTAGAAGGGACGAAATTTTGTTCCTTTTTTTGTCTCGTAAGAGACTCCAAAGATTCCCTTTTGGCTAAACTTTCTATAAATCTTGTGACAAGAAGTTTTGTATTTGTTGGCTAGTGTCATGGCACAACTCGTTTTCATAATGTGATATGCACCATCTAGCTTTCTCACATCTACCGCCAATTTATAGTACTCGTAGAATCCTCTTATTTCCGCATTGCAGGTCGCTATAATTTCTAAATTATCATTCCCTATCAAATCCTTGCGATGGGTAGCTTTCCAGTTTCCGTTTTTTTCTACCATGTACTTTTTATTAAATAAAAAGTCTCTCATCTTTTCATGCGGTAGATGTAGCATAGGAATGCCACTAAGACTTCTTCGTGTAATTCCACTTGAAGAAGTGACTTTTTTGTTCCCTCCTACACTAACTTCATATCCTAGAAAAGACATTCGCTTTGATTTCGCATGGGTTATAAGAGTCTTTTCCATTGAAAGTTCCAATTGCAAAGTATTATCTAAAAATCTGGCGATTTTATCTCTAATTTCCTTAGCTTCTTCTTTTGTTCCTATAACTGCAACAACGAAATCATCTGCGTATCGTATATATTGCAATCGTTTAAAGTTTTCATCCATTGGATCCTCTGACGATATTTTTTCTCTTGCCATTGACAGTTCTTTAATTTCTTTTTCAACTTGTTTTATTTCTTCTTCGCTCAATTTTTGTTCCCGTATTTTTTTGTTACGGTTCCAAACCTTATTATTTAGGCTGCTGTATTCGGGATTGTTTCGCCTTCTTTTGCCTTTGTTGAAGCTGAATTTCAATATCTCCATGAAAGAGTCTAATTCGTGGAGATATATGTTGGCTAGTATTGGGCTTACAATCCCTCCTTGAGGTGTTCCACTATAAGTTTTATTGAATACCCAATCCTCCATGTACCCTGCTTTTAAGAATTTCCATATTAGATTGATAAATTTTTCATCCTTTATTGTCCTTCTTAGTAAATTTATCAATGTTTGATGATTGATATTGTCGAAGAAGCCTTTAATATCTCCTTCTATCCACCATTTCACACCTGAGCATTTTCCCTTTACTGCCATCAAAGCAGTATGGCAGCTTCTCTTAGGTCTGAAACCATGTGACGAGTCTAAGAAGCGTACTTCATAGATACTTCCTAAGATTTGTCTCACAACTTCTTGGACTAATTTATCATTAAAAGATGGTATCCCTAACGGTCTTTGCTTACCATCTTTCTTAGGAATATATTTTCTTCTTGCAGGTTTAGGTTTGTAAGATTCCTTTTTGAGCGATTCGATTAACTTTTCAACAAGTTCGAGATTAAAGCCGTCTATAGTCTTGCCGTCAGTACCCTCTGTCATGTTCCCTTCTTTTGCATAGATATTTCCATATGCTTTTAGGAAGAAGTCAGGATTATAGAGATTCTTGTATAAGCCTTCAAATACATAATCCTTGTTTCTGGCTTTTTTACTTAGGACGTCTAAAATCAATTCAGGTCTTCTCATGGCATCCACCATAACCTTCCTTTATTTTTTAGATAGGATAAACTGTTCCCCTTCGCCATGTACTAGGCTTTCCCTAGCTCAGACTACTACGAGAACTCCGTTACCATATCGGATATTCAGATACCAGTTGTACCATAGCCTTATTCAGGCTTTCCGACTTAGGTAATCCCCGTTTAGCAACTTACCGATACTTGCGATTGAGTTAGGAACCCCCGTTCGTGCGTTCACTCTATATTGAGCGTGGATTGATATATTGGACGACATGCAGAGCAATAACCAAATACTCTGCACTTTTGTTAGACGCAATCATTAAATACGCTAACCCTATCAACATTACCTCTTAACCATAATAGGTAATGGAACACCATTACTCTCCTTGCACTGGGGTTCAGGCAATCCAGCTTTATTCTTTCTCAATCTTTTCGTCTCGACACTCAGTCGCAGGATGTATGGTTTACCTGACTTGTGCCTTTACACACCATGCTACACTCCCCCTTGGGTTTCCCCTTAGGATAAGGTGGTTGACAATAGAGAGTCGTCTTCTCTAGCCTTATTCAGGCAATCGTATAAGTCCCTTACGGGCGCACTATGATATGATGTGCTTCGTCAATAATAATGAAATAGCGAACAACATCTTCAAAGTCAATTTGTTTTTTATTAAACGCTTTTAATTGAGGTGCGCCATTTGAAATCATTTCATCCCAAAGTAGATTTAATACATTAAATATTTGCGCCTGGAACACTTCTGGTTTAAAGCTTGAAATATTCCGTAAGGAAAAGGATACAACTTGTTCCTTTTTAAAGTCCTCAATGGAAGAATGACCATTAAATAATTGTGCATATGCTTCCACTAAATTTACGATATTTAATTCAATTAATTCCAAGCGATGTTTTCTACTCTCACCTAAGTTTTCATGATGTTTTTTCGATGAAAAGTCTTCATACAATTCATCACGAACGTACTTTAAATAGTCTGTAAATATTGGATACTCCTTTGGTTTTTTTGTTGTAATTTCATTTTTATTTCCCTTTTCTCATCCCACAAACCCATACGGATATATAATTTTCTAAGTAAGTTTTCATACTCTTTAATCTCATCATCTTTCGCTTCAGGTGCAATAAAACGATAAAAAGTTGTCAATTTAGATAAATGCTGAATGAAACTAACCTCTTCACTTTCAGCCGTCTTATATACTTGAAGTGGGTTAATTTGTCCTTGCGAACCATCTAATGCAATCGTTTTTCCACCTAATTCATTTACTGTATCTGTAAATTCTTCTACCACATCAAAAATGCGAATAAAATGTCCTTTACTTGCATTATCTACTGCTTTCTTTTTTAGTAATGTTGATTTTCCAGCACCAGGCTTTCCGATCATTACCCCGTTGTAACTTTTCCTTTGTTTGTCTTTATGAAAAATATCGAAGATGACGTTCCCTTTTGTTTTAGTTGTTCCATAATACGTACCATATGGATCATGCAAATACGAAAAGTGAAATGGACACCCACCAGCTAAACTGACAGCCGGAATTTCTTTTCCTTTTCTTCGATTTACATAGTTTTTTTGTACATCAAAGCTCGTGACTAATGCATCCCATTCATATTCTTGTTCGTTTAAGAAAACAGCCCCTCTAAAGTTGTAGGATTCTAATGTTTCCATGATTTCTTTCACTTGTTTTTCTAATTCATCTATCGTTCTAGAAGATACATAGATACGTAAGTGAATCCGTTTCATAACTTCCCCTTGCTTTAAATCCTTATAGAGAGCTTCCAGCTCTAAAAATTCATTTTGTGCATCAATCCGATCTATATTATCTTTTGCTGTACTATGCCTTACACTCTGTTCACTCATGGATTTATTTATAGATTGAACAACTTCATTTCGGTTATCACTCATTACATCTAGTGTTGTAATAACGTTTGGCATATTCATAATTTGTTCTAACCAAAAGTCATTTACTTCTGTTGGATAGTCATATACATGTATACATGTTCCATATCCATCACCTGTTCGGACAAAACTATCTTTAAAATCCACGCCCCCTTGGGGCTGGATTCTCGCTAATAAATAAGGGTTATACCCTTTTTTCATTTTTAATTCTTTTTGCTTTTCCTCTTTTGATTTTGCTGGTTTCTTTTTGAGTCCAAACATAATGACTTCCCCCTCACTTTTAAATGTTTTTGGTACCCAATTTTGCATTTTGATTAAACAACTTGAACAGAACTTCTAGCTTTTTGTCTTCGTCAATATCTAATAGTTCCGTAGAACGTTTTATATAGCGTTTTGCTGCATCTACACGCTCTTTTACAATTAATTCACTGTCTCCATAAATGAAAAGTAAGGCTTCACGATTGGTTCTTCCCCATTCTAAAAATTTCAGTTCTTTTAACTTTTGAACTAGGATTCTTTCATATAAGGGATTGTCACATTCTCTAATTTTCTTATTGATATATTTTTGTTGTTCCGTTGTTTGGCATGGAAAGTTTAAAAAGACAAGTTTAATCGCATGTTTATATGCTTGATAGAAATAAGCATGAGAAAAAATAACAAATGCTTGTTCTTCGTTATTTTTAGAGTACATATCCTCTCCTTCAACCTGTAAAATCTCTAAGAATTCTTCATTTCTTAGTTCAAAAATGCCATCCTCTGTCATGTCTACAACTTGCATAATTTCCGCAATACTTTTTTTCACTTTTGGTGGTGCCTCTTTCTTTTTTCTAGAGAAAAAGCTTACGAACTTAGCGTTTTTCTTTTGTATGGGTTGCTTTTCTGATACTGTTTTTTTCTTTTGTTTTTGTTTTGCTTTTGACTTCTTTTCCTTTTTTTCTTCTTCCCGAATCACTTTAACAATTTCTTTTGGCTTAGAGAGAGATGACTGCTCTAATTCTCTCTCATTAAAACGAAATGTTTTCTTTTTGATTCTTGGTTCCTCTTTCTTTGTGATTTCTTGTTGTTCTAACTCTTTTTCATTGAAAAGTGCCATATATAACCCCTCCCTTATTGATCCTTATCAATAGCGCAATATACACCTTTTCTTCTTAGTAATGTGATAAGTAGTACTTCATACATTCGCTTCCCAGGGTTTGTACCTGGTCTCCAAATCATGAGAATTGCGATACTCCCCATGAACAGCCAAAAGGGGAGCTGTAAAGAATCATGTACAAAATTCCTTAGAATCATTGTCACAACTAATAATCCAATCAATAAAAAGAAATCTAATAGGTACAACACCTTATTAATCCTTAGTTCCGTGCTAATTTCTTTTGGGATACGATAACTTCTCATTTGTATTTCCTCCCTTTTGAACATAAAAAATAAGCGTATGTTTTTACGCTTATTTTTCACCTTTCTTATTCCTATTTTTGCTTACAATCTCTCTCCAACCCTTTCCTGTATTTTGACCCATTTCATAAAAACGTTTTGTGTTAATGACCGTTTGAGAATTACTAATCTTTTCTTTCATTCCGATTGCTGATTGTTTGACGGACGATGTAGTAGACGAAACACCTTGTTTCACCTTCTCTGTCGTATATTGTCCTAATGTACGTGTCTCATGCTGGATAGGTGCTGGATTACTTTCACTTGCTATTGGTCTGGCACTTTCTTCCGAAGATGTGCTTCCCACGCTTACCATTGATCTTGACGATTCTGTAGGTACTGAACTTCCTCCTGTTGTCACAGTTCTTGGCGATTCTATAGATGTCTCGCTTCTTCCACTTGCTACTGGTCTGTAACTCTCTTCTGATGATGTACTTCCCACGCTCACCGCTGATCTTGATGATTCGATAGGTGCCGGACTCCCTCCCGTTGTTATGGTTCTATAATTTTCTTCTGAAGGTGTACCATCTCCTGCCGTTACGGTTCTTGGCGATTCCATAGATGCCTCGCTTCCTCCACTTGCTACTGGTCTGTAGTTTTCTTCTGATGATGTACGTCCTTCACTACTCACTGTTCTAGCCGATGCCACCGATACCTCGCTATATCCTCCCATCACCGAACTATAACTTTCTACCGAAGATGCACTTCCCTCACTTGTTGCTAATCTTGAAAGTTCTGCTACTGTCGAACTACTTTCACTTGCTATTGGTCTATAACTTTCTACTGAAGATCTACCTTCATTATTTGTTGTAGAACTTGGCGATTCCATTCCTGCCTGGCTACTTCCTCCCTTAATTGTTCCTGCCGTTACTAAGTTACCTTGATCTGTTCCTTGTTTTTCTGTACTTGTCGATAACTGGCTACCATGATTCATTTCCGGCTTTCCTTTTGATGTTGGACTTCCCTCAGTTGCACCAGGTTTTTCTGTTCCTGCTGTTCCCTGGTTTCCTTCAGGTTTTATACCAGCCTCCTTTATTTCATCTTGAAGGCTTGTCATTCCAGGTTCTTGAGTACTTGCTACTTCAGGTTTTGCATTTCCTTCTTGATTCACGCCTTCTTGAGTAGATGCATTTGCACCATTCTTTTTCTCTTCTTCCTTCTTCAATTGATTTTGTTGTTTATTCTCTGAAGGATTCCCTTGCCCTTTCTTTTGTTCCGCTTTCTTCATTTCATTTTGTAAGGACTCATTCTTCCCATCATTGTTATCTTTTTTTAAACCGCTAATAATACCAGCCATACCTCCTACTGTCATAGCTGCTGCATTCGCTGTTTTCACTGCTCCTTGTGCGGTGCCTTTTGCTGCACTTGTAGCCCCCTTGCCAAGCATATTTGCAAGACCTTTCATTGGCTTAGAATTTGCGATACTGCCAAGTCCTTTGCCAAATGCGAAACCACCAGCTAATACGCCCCAACTACTCTTTAATCCAATATCTATTCCAAATAACCGTTCTACCACATTTGGTCCATCTATGACAGCCATACTAAATGAAACTAATGCAAGAACATATGCCACGCCATCTAACTTGTCATTAATAAATACAGTTCCAATCATGTATAGTTTCAGAGAAAGGAATACCATGATGGTAGCAATAAATATATTTAAAATATCAGTTAACACTGCTTTTAATTTTTGTCCGTTCGCAACATCTGCTGGAGCTAAAATGTTCGCTGAAAAATCTAAACAAAGAAAAGAGCGTAAAAATTTTGAAGCAAAAGAAGCCTTAACCAATATGGAACATGCACAAAAATCTAAAAGCAAACTTCCAATTATAGACTGGCTTAATAGCAAGAAAATGGATTCGGTCTTACAAAAAATGGGCGTTCTAAAGTCCTAAAAAACATCTAGAACTTAGCCTTGCTCAAAAAAAAGTTAATTAGCAAGGCTATTTGTCATGTATTCTTATAATCCCCAAGCAACGTACTATTTTTCCCCAAAAAGAAATTCAAAACATCTCTCAGATCTTATAATTATTTCTCTTTTTCTAAAATATTTAGGTGTGAAATTTCCACTTATATAAAACTGAAAATTTCATCATTTACTCATAAATTAACCTTGTAATTTACTAAGGTAAAATCTTAAATCACTTGATACAGTTAGCCTAACACCTCTAAAATAGATTCTAATGTTTATAATGGTTTTATTTTTTAAACAAGATTTAATAAATATAGTATTCTATCCTAAAGGGGAAACATATCAAATTTATAAAAAAAGTAGGGAAGCTTGCAAAAACATACAAGCTTCCCTACCTTTTTACGTATTATTCAAGTTATTTTTTAAATAATTTAGCAAACCATGATTTTTCTTGTTGAGTAGATGCAACTAACTTCTTAGTTTCTTGTATTTCACGAATTACTTCTAATAGCTGTTGATCTCTGTTATTTATTTTCCCATCAATATTCTTTTGTTGTTCATCAACCTTATTCAGTAACATTTGATTAGTTTGTTCTAAATGGTCTATACGCTTTAAAAGTTCCATATTCATAGCTTTTTGTTCTTGAAAATATAGAGAAACCTCTTTCATACTTTCATACATCGTCTGAATAATTGGCTTCGTTATTTCGTCGTCTTCATCACTCTCTTCTACTACAATATAATCAACATTTTGTTTTAACATCTGTTCTATTATTTCCGGTGGCTCTTGTGCATCCTTCATATTAGCAATTAATTTAAACAACTCTAATGCTTCCTGTTCATATCTCAGTGTTCGCCCCTTCGTCCCAGCGACAGTTGGTAAATATGGTTTAAATTGATCCCGCCAGGCCTGAAGAGTTGTCCGTGGCTTCCCAAGCATTCTTGCTATATCTGCAAGGGAATATGTCTTCTTATACGGTTCTTCCCTATCCATTCCATCGTCCTCCCTCATCGTTATTTGTTATTATCGATGTCCGACATGTTGTCATTGCATTGTTATTGATTATCATGTATGTCGGTCATGTTGTCATTACATTGTTATTGATCATCATTTATGTCGGTCATGTTGTTGCTTTACTGTTATTCATCATCATTTATGTCCGACATGTCGGCGTCTAACTGTTATGTGTCTTATTCGTTTGAAAGAAGGTATTTCCTTGTTTATTTTGAATTTTTTAAGTATATGGGTTCATTAAATAATAAGTACGATTCAAGTCGTACTTATTATTTAAAATGTTTTTATTTTTGATGAAATGTGCTAAAGCATGATCAAAAGTAGCACTTAAGTCGTACCTAATGTATAAAGGAGGAATTATAAATGAAAATTGGAAGAAAAGTAGCGGATTTCGGAAATAGTTTTAATAATTTCATGGTTGATGGTTATTATATTGAACTTGCAACGAATGTAGTTAAAATTTCAAAGAAACAATCTGAGGATTTACTTGTTGATCGTATTTCTAGACCAGAGGATTTACTAGATAGATTACTAATTTCCACTGAAATCGAAGGTGAAGAGTCTTTCTATTTAGTTGGGCAATTAGCTGAAGATAATCAGTTGGCAAACTCGCATGTAAATAAGATGCACGATAAAATTAATAGTCCTATCCCATACGTAAGCTTTTTAGGAGCAATTGCATATTATCATGCCCTTAACGCTGAGCAAGAAGATAATGAAGTTGAAATTGAACACATGAGTATGATGCTTCCAATTTGGCTTTTAAAACGCGAAGAGAAATTTAGCATTGCCCATAAAAAAATGGAAGAAAGATTTATCGGTGAACATAAAGTTAAAGTGTTAACGCCAGGAATGGAGAAAGAACTAACTATTAAAGTCAATTCAGCCAAATGTAGAAATGAATCAGAAGTTGCTAGACATTCTTTAAAATATAAAATGGTTTCAAAAGATCAGAATACAAATGTAATCAGTATTGAAAAGCGATATGAATCTGAGAGGTTTGATGATTATGAAGTAGTTTTAACTGACATTGGCGGCGGTTCTACAGATGCTGTGCGATTAGGTAAAGGACTTACTACACCTAAGCACAGAGATTCTTTCCAAGTTATCGATATTGAGCCATTCTTAGGATACCTAGAACGCTTTAGAAAAGAAAAATTGATTCAATACTTTAAGGATCTAAGAACATTAGAGAAATTTATAGTCAATAATTATAAAGTACAAAAGTACGTACTATCGAATGAAAATACTGGTGAACAATATGATTTTACAAATGAAATTGTAGAGGCATTGAAAGAATATGCAAGGATTTTAGTTGCTAAAATTCTTGATATATTCATCCCAACTAGTACGAATACAGTATTGAAATTCATTTATATCGGAGGCGAAGCACCTGTTTTAGAACCATACATCCGTCTCGCTTTATTGAATCATATGTCTGAAATGGCTGCTAAAAACAATCACTTCTTCTTGAACGATATTATTCAAAATAGCGAAAAAGAGGTATTTGCTCCAACTTCACGTACAATTAATCTAGCTGCATTAGAATTAAAAGTAATTGATGAAATGAAGGGACAATTAGCATAGAATAAAGGGACGTGCTGATAATGGCTAAAAGTAGAAAAATGGCATTACATGCTGATAATATGCCTGAAGATGTATATAGGATTCTTAATGAAAAAGCTAATAGTAGACAATTAACAACATTTGTTGTTGAACTGGTACAAAATAAAAAACGTTATGAGCAACTACTGCAGAAATTAGATACTGTAGAACAGAGATTAAATCTCTTAGATACAGTTGAAAATAAATTGGATCTTCTACTTACTAATGGATTTGTTCCCGCACAGAAACAGGAAGATTTAAAGATGGAAGAGCCTGTACCCCAAGAAGGTAAAATTATTGACGCTAAGGTGGTACTTGGTGGTATTTCTGAAGAAGATAACGAAGAGATTGATTTCTAATTAATAAAAATGTGAAAAGATATTAAAATTGTTTAATTATATACTTAGAGATGCAAAAACCACCTACAAGTTAATTTAGTAGGTGGTTTTAAAGTTGATAAAAAATACGTTTTATTTGTTGCTGTCGTTCATTTAAATGAATAATAAAGTTGTTTCATTTCGGAAAGCGCATCGTTTAACATAGCCCCCATTTATAATAAATAACGTTCAATAATTTGTTTTGTTATTTCTTCTTGATACTTACTAGAAAAAGGGTCTGCAAAACCATGCTCTGCTTCTACAATTTCAATAAACACATTACTTTTTTGTTCTAACACTTTTTTCAATTCTTTTGGTTCAAAGGACTTTTCTTTATCGCCATACAATAAAACAACTTCAGCTTTTGGTTCAATTTCTATATATTGTCTAATACGAGAACCATAAAAACCAATTACCTTTTGAATTGATGGCTCATCACTACATAGCCAACCAACAGTTGCCCCTATACTAAAACCAACAATCTGAATTTTATTATAAGACTGTTCAACATCACGTATGAGTTTCTTTATTTGTTGAAGTACAGCATCAAATCCAATATTTTGATTAAAATTATGATAGGCTACTTCTTCATTTTCATAAGAATATGGTACATCTTTCCCTAATAGATTTGGTATGTATACATCATAACCATTTTGAAAAAAATAATCTGCATAATATCGAATATGTTGATTGATTCCGTAAATTTCGTGAAGTAAAATCACACATTTTTCAACATTTTGTTTTAACTCCATTAGTAAATTCACACTCCCTTTCTGCCCTTCATTGTACTAATAAAACATCGTAATATTGTAATTTTATTATACATCAAAAAATAAAATACGGAATAAAGTCCCAATTCAATCCCGTCTTTTAAAGAAACTTTATTTGTTTTTAAACGACTTTATTGTAAATGTAACAACTTTATTGTCACTTAACAAAAAAGACCTTTAGGTGGTCTTATCCCTGTCAAGTAGACAGTATTAAAAAGACTAAGCAGCCATTGAGATTAATGCTTGTTATTCCTGGTATGTGTAAAACAAAAGGATACAACGGTGCAATTTTTATAAATAGTTAATCTTTTTTCAAAACGGTACATCTTTTTTTCTATTCGATGCGACTTTATTTCAAATCCACAGCTGATTCTATTGCATGTACCACATATCACCGCTATAAATTTCTTTATAATATAGATATTTCCCTATATCTGATCTTGTTATCAGAAACAGAGGTATAGGAGCATTTTTTGAAAAATTACTAGCGTGATATAAGCTGCTGATTCTATTGCATGTACCACATATCACCGCTATAAACCTCTTTACAATATGGGTATTTCCCTATTTCTATAAGTAGATATTTCCCTATATCTGATCTTGTTATCAGAAACAGAGGTATAGGAGCATTTTTTGAAAAATTACTAGCGTGATATAAGCTACTGATTCTATTGCATGTACCACATACCACCGCTATAAATTTCTTTACAATATAGAAATTTCCCTATTTCTATAAGTCGATATTTCCCTATATCCTGATCTTGTTATCAGAAACAGAGGTATAGGAGCATTTTTTGAAAAATTATTGGCGTGATATAAGTTGCTGATTCTATTGTATGTACTAAATATCACCGCTATAAATCCCTTTGTAATATAGAAATTTCCCTATTTCTATAGGTGGATATTTCCCTATATTATTAATTTCGTGAACTTAAATATTGATATAGGGGTTCTGGGGCAAAAACTTCAAGATAATTACAATAAATCTATAAAACTTGGATATACTGATACTATTACTCTAGACAGGGTGGGTGATTGGTATAGAAAAAGAAAATTTGTTCAAATGGAAGCATTATCAGCCTAAACTAATCTTATTAACAGTAAGATGGTACCTGCGGTACAACTTAAGTTTTCGTGATTTGGTGGAAATGATGGAGAAACGGGGATTATCCCTGGTTTATACAAGCATTATGCGTTGGGTTCATCAATATGGATCTCAATTAGAAGAGAAAGTACGCCATCATCTTAAATCAACAAATGACTCGTGGAGAGTCGATGAAACTTATATTAAAGTAAAAGGGCAATGGGTGTACTTATATCGTGCAGTCGATTCAGAGGGGAATACCATTGATTTTTATCTAAGTAAATCAAGAGATAAACAAGCAGCCAAGCGCTTTTTCAAGAAAGCCTTAGCTTTTTCGTATGTTTCTAAACCTCGCGTGATAACAGTAGATAAGAACCCAGCCTATCCTGTAGCGATTCAAGAGTTGAAAGAAGAAAAACCTATGCCTGAAGGCATGCAACTAAGGCAAGTTAAATATCTCAATAATAGTGGAACAAGACCACCGGTTTATTAAAAGGCGAGTTCGTTCTATGTTAGGATTAAAATCATTTAAAACAGCAATCTCTATATTGTGTGGTGTTGAAGCCATGCATATGATGAAGAAAGGACAAGTGGTTTTACCGGACAAGTCCGTCCAAAAACAGAAGGAACTTATTCATAAATTGTTTTGCTTAGCTTCATAGGATAGAAATGTAGAGAAAATTGCTATTCTATGCTTCTAACTAACATTTTTGCACCAGAACCGATATAGGGATTCTTTTAGAAAATAACTAGAGTGATATATTTGACACTCCCATCCCTAAAGAAGGGCCTGTCGCACCGTAGTGAGCTTTCTCATTCGGAACATCTGTCAAATGATAATAAATTCGTTTGACAATCTAGATTTTATTCAAAAAATAGCACCCTAAAATTGGATAACATGGATACTGAAATGAACTTTGCTAATGCAAAAGATCTTAAAGATCGTCTCATTTACAATGAAATAGTCCTGATGTCATTACTATAACTTCCTTTATAATATAGAAATATCCCTATTTCTATAAGTGGATATTTCCCTACAGTCCTACTTTTGTTATCAAAAATGGAAGTACAAGGGGCGCTTTTGAAAAATTACTGGAGTAATATAAATTACTAATTCTATTGCATGTACCACATATCACCGCTATAACTTCCTTTATAATATAAGGAAATATCCCTATTTCTATAAGTGGATATTTCCCTATAGTCCTACTTTTGTTATCAAAAATGGAAGTACAGGGAGCGCTTTTGAAAAATTACTGGAGTAATATAAATTACTAATTCTATTGCATATACTAAATATTACCGCTATAACTTCCTTTACATTATAGGGAAATATCCCTATTTCTATAAGTGGATATTTCCCTATA
>NZ_JAHCDO010000039.1:0-31265 GCF_050768835.1 Bacillus pfraonensis
TTGGTTTACCACAGTCTGGACAAGTTTTCGTTGAAATGTTGTCATGTTTATATTTTTTATCGCTCACTTTAATTTCGGTAACAATTTCTTTCGTATAGCTTTTCATTTCTGAAATGAATACTTCTTTTTTAAATTTTCCTTTTGCAATTGCTTCAAGCTTTTGTTCCCATTCAGCAGTTAGTGTGGGAGATTTTAGTTCTTCTGGTACTAAATCGAGTAACTGACGACCTTTTGATGTAATGTGAATATCTTTACCACGTTTTTCAATTAAGAATGAATTAAAGAGTTTGTCGATAATGTCAGCTCGCGTAGCTACAGTACCTAATCCACCAGTCGACTTTAACGTATCAGCAAGTTGTTTATTTTGTGTGTCCATATATTTTGTAGGATTCTCCATCGCTGAAAGTAAAGTCGCTTCGTTAAATCGTGCGGGTGGCTTTGTTTGACCTGATGTTTGAGCAACTAGTTTTATGTTTAATGTATCGCCTTCTTCAATGCGAGGTAAAATTTGCTCTTTTAAATCTTCAGCTGCATCGTCATCTTCAAATCGGTTTTCATATACTTCTTTCCAACCGGAATGTAAAATCGTTTTGCCGCGTGCAACAAACGTTTCATCACCAATTTTCGTGCGTAGTGTTAGTTGTTCATATTCAAAGGCTGGGAATAAAACTGCTAAGAAACGCTTTACAACTAAATCATAAATTTTACGTTCCTTATCTGTGAAAGCAGAGAAATTCACATAGCTCTCCGTTGGGATGATTGCGTGATGGTCACTTACTTTACTATCATCAACAAATGCTTTAGTGGATTTTATAGGTTTATTTAAAATTTTATGAGCGAAAGGACGATATTCTCCTACTCCACACGCTTTTAGACGCTCTGGAAGTGTTCCGACGATATCAGATGAAATATAGCGTGAATCTGTACGAGGATACGTTAGCACTTTATGTTGCTCATACAATTTTTGCATAATATTTAATGTTTCTTTTGCAGAATAACCAAAGATTTTATTCGCATCACGTTGTAGCTCTGTTAAGTCATAAAGACCAGGAGAAAATGATTTTTTCACCTTTTTATCGATTTCCACCACAGTAGCATTTTGTTTGTCGAGTTTTTTCACAATCGTATCAATTTTTGCTTTATCAAAACTGCGACCGTTTCCTCTAGCATCTTGCCAAGTCAGTTTTAATTTATTTGTTGTTTGAGCTTCAATTCCGTAGTACGTTTGCGCTTTGAAATTTTTTATTTCATCTTCACGACCAGCGATAATAGCTACAGTTGGTGTTTGTACACGCCCACAGTTTAATTGAGCATTGAATTTTGTTGTTAATGCACGAGTAGCATTTAAGCCAATATACCAATCTGCTTCAGAACGTGCGACAGCTGAAGCGTATAAATTGTCATATGCTTTACCTGGCTTTAAGTTTGCGAATCCGTCTTTGATTGCTTTATCGGTAACAGATGAGATCCATAGACGTTTAATCGGTTTATGAACGTTAACTTTATCGATAATCCAACGAGCGACTAATTCTCCCTCGCGACCAGCGTCTGTAGCTACAATTACTTCATTTACATCCTTTCTGATCAGTTGGCTTTTAACAGCATTAAACTGTTTGCCAGTTTGTTTAATTACTGTCAATTTCAAACGCTCAGGTAACATTGGCAAATCTTCTAAATTCCACTTTTTGTATTTCACATCATAGCTTTCTGGATCTGCTAATGTAACAAGATGTCCTAAAGCCCAAGTAACGATATATTTATTACCTTCAAGATAACCATTTCCTTTTTTATCACACTTCAATACACGTGCAATATCACGTGCAACAGAAGGTTTTTCAGCAATTACAACACTTTTTGCCATATTTCAAACATCCTTTCAAATTTCCGTAAGTTAAATATAGCATACATCCTTTGCGGATTCAGTTATGCCGAAGATTCTAACCTTTTGTTATTAATTAAATACTCTACATCTTTAAATAGTTAAGATGTGAAAGTTTTTAGTATTTCGTATATAACAAAATAATTGTTTTTCTTTTTGAAAGGAAAAACAATTATTATGCAAAGTGGAAAAGTATCAAAGCGCGACGTCGCGAAGTATATGAAACAACAAAATTAAGATGATGAACCATGTAATCTTGCGTTAGCGGAAGTGTTGGCGAAAATTCAAGTTTGGTTCAAAAATATAAGAAAAAAGCCTGTTTTTCCTTACCTCAAAAGGGAATTGGGCTTTTTTATTAATCTTATAGACAGGGTAGGTTTCCTTATATGAATAAAAAAGCGATATAAATAAATGGTATGCGTTGACACTGTAAATGAATTTCATTATCATTAAAGGAGGTTGTCTGATTATTGCTAAAATGTCAGATATAAAATCAATTATTAAATATAGTAAAGTATAAGTTTAATTGATAATCAAAATCATTTGTATCCCGCATGAACGAGCAGTAATACTCCCACCTCAAAATTCTGTGAAAGCAAAGAAGTTAGGTGGAAGACAAACTGCATGTAAAAGCTCGATTGGTTCAACTAATAATCAGTGGGGGATGGAGAAAACCCACACTGATTAAAGTTTCACTTTATGTTTTATATCATTCTATGTATAGATGAGGGGGATAAAATGATAGGATTATAGTCTGTTTGAAATCAAATGATAACGATAGAATATAATCTGCACCATGAAGAAATTATGAAAAAAAGATATTTGTTTATCATGCTTATTGTTTTATCAATTGCGTCTATTTTTATCGGTGTAAAAGATATTAAGCCGACAGACATTTTACATTTAGATCAAGGACAGCTCCAAATTTTACTTGTTAGCAGATTACCGCGCTTAATTAGTATTATTGTAGCCGGTATTAGTTTAAGTATAAGTGGCTTAATTATGCAGCAATTGAGCAGAAATAAGTTTGTATCTCCAACAACTGCGGGGACGATGGATAGCGCAAAGTTAGGCGTTTTAGTTTCATTGTTGCTATTTACGTCAGCAAGCCCACTTGAAAAAATGTTGGTAGCATTTATTTTTGCGTTAGCGGGCACATTTTTATTTATGCAAATTTTAAAGAGAATTAAGTTTAAGGATACAATTTTCATTCCACTTGTTGGGATTATGTTTGGAAATATTATTAGTTCCATTACAACATTCTTTGCTTATAAATATGACTTAATTCAAAATATCAATTCATGGCTACAAGGTGACTTTTCAATGATTATGAAGGGAAGATATGAAATTTTATATTTAAGTATCCCGCTTGTGATCATTGCCTTTTTATACGCAAATCGTTTTACCGTTGCTGGAATGGGAGAAGATTTTGCAGCGAATTTAGGGATGAATTACAACCGTGTGCTAAATATCGGTCTCATTATCGTCGCTTTAGTCTCTGCATTGGTTGTCTTAACTGTCGGAATGATTCCATTTTTAGGGCTTATTATTCCAAACATTGTTTCGATTTACCGCGGGGATAATTTGAAAAATAGTTTGCCACATACTGCTTTACTCGGAGCAGTTTTCGTACTTGCTTGCGATATACTTGGTCGCGTCGTGATTTATCCGTACGAGATTTCTATCGGTCTTACAGTAGGGGTAATCGGAAGCGGAATCTTCCTTTATTTATTGATGAGGAGAAACGCATATGCAACATAGAAAACAAATAAATCATAAAAAAATGTTGGCAGTGCTTGCCATTTTATCAGTTATAGCCATTGGGATATTTTTATTTATTAACTTAAATATGAATACATTAGATTATGCATTGCCAAGAAGAGGAAAGAAATTGTTGGCAATGGTTATAACAGGCGGAGCAATTGCGTTTTCGTCTATGATTTTTCAAACAATTAGTAACAACCGTATTTTAACACCTAGTGTCATCGGTTTAGATTCACTTTATATGTTTATTCAAACATTTGTTGTGTTTGTGTTTGGATCACAGCATATCGCGATGATGAATACAAATATTAACTTTCTTATATCGATAAGTTTAATGGTTGTATTTTCGCTATTCCTTTATAAGTTTCTCTTCAAGAGGGAAGGCAACAATATTTACTTCTTATTGTTAATCGGATTAATATTTGGTACATTATTCCAAAGTTTATCTTCCTTTATGCAAGTGCTCATTGATCCAAATGAATTTCAAATTGTACAAGGAAAAATGTTTGCTAGTGTAAATAACGTAAAAACAGAGTTACTTGTAACGTCTATTATCGGAATTGTATTAGTTATTGCATATGTGTATAAGGAACTGAAGTTATTAGATGTATTATCACTAGGAAGAGAAGAGGCTATTAATTTAGGTGTAGACTACGATAAAGTTGTGAAAAAACTGTTAATTGTAATTGCGATTCTAGTTTCTATTTCTACAGCATTAGTTGGACCAATTACATTTTTAGGATTACTTGTAGTTAACGTTGCACGTGAATGTTTACGTACATATCAGCACAAATATTTAATAGCAGGTTCTATCTTTATTAGTATTATTGCTCTAGTAGGAGGACAATTGATTGTTGAAAGATTGTTTGAATTTAATACAACTTTAAGTGTTATTGTGAATTTTGTTGGTGGAGTATACTTCATCTATCTTCTATTAAAGGAGAGCAAGACATGGTAGAAGTAAGAAATGTATCAAAACAATATGGAAATAAAAATGTTGTTGAGGATGTCTCTATTAAAATAGCAAAAGGGAAAATAACATCCTTTATTGGGCCGAATGGAGCTGGAAAAAGTACAGTTCTTTCGATGATAAGTAGGTTATTAAAAAAAGATTCTGGTGAAATTTATATAGAGGATAAAGAAATTGGCGAATGGAATAGTAATGAACTTGCCAAGAAAATCTCTATTTTAAAGCAAACAAATCATATTAATTTAAGACTTACAATTCGGGAATTAGTTAGCTTTGGAAGATTTCCATATTCACAAGGCAATCTATCAAAAGAAGATTGGAATCATATTGAAGAAGCAATCCGTTATATGGAGCTTGAAGATATTCAATATAAGTATTTAGATCAGCTCAGTGGTGGGCAACGGCAAAGAGCATATATTGCGATGGTCATTGCTCAAAATACAGAATACATTTTGCTAGATGAGCCGCTTAACAATTTAGATATGAAACATTCTGTCCAAATTATGAAAGTGCTGAGACGCTTAGTTGAAGAGCTTGGCAAAACAATTGTAATTGTCATTCATGATATTAACTTTGCTTCTTGTTACTCCGATCGCATCGTTGCTTTGAAAGATGGAAAAGTAATGAAAGAGGGAGCAACACATGAAATTATTGATCCGGTTGTTTTGAAAGATATTTACGATATGGATATTCATATTGAAAAAATAGCTGGCAATAATATATGTATTTATTTTTCATAGTGGAAGTTATTTTGATAGTAATAACTTACTATCGACTTAAAATAATTTTAAAAATTTTATAGAGGTGAAGGAAATGAAGAAATTAGCAATGCTATTATTAACTTTCATGCTTGCTATTGTAGCTGTAGCATGTAGCAATAATGCTTCTTCTGATAAGAAGACAGAAGCAAGTGAAAGTAAAGAAATTACGATTAAGCACAAATTAGGAGAAACAAAAGTTAAAACAAACCCGAAAAAAGTTGTCGTATTTGACTTTGGTTCATTAGATACATTAGATAAATTAGGTGTTGACGTAACTGGTGTACCACAAAAGAATATACCAAAATACCTTTCTAAATATGAAGATAAAAAGTATACAAACGTTGGTGGTTTAAAAGAGCCAGATTTTGAAAAAATTAATGAAATTAATCCAGATTTAATTATCATTTCTGGAAGACAATCTGATTCATACAAAGAATTTGAAAAAATTGCTCCAACAATTTATGTAGAACAAGATACAAAAGATTATATGAAGTCATTTAAAGAAAACACAGAAATGTTAGCAAAAATTTTCGGTAAAGAAGATAAAGCGAAAAAAGAAATTGCAGCAGTTGAAAAAGATATAAAAGCATTAAATGAAAAAGCTACGAAAAGTGATAAAAAAGGTTTAATTATCTTAGCAAATGACGGTCAAGTAAGTGCATATGGTCCAAATTCTCGCTTTGGCATTATTCATGACGTATTTGGTGTGGCTCCTGTGGATACAGAACTTAAAGCGGATACTCATGGTAATAAGATTTCATTTGAATATATCTTAGAGAAAAACCCAGATTACTTATTTGTAATCGATAGAGGTGCTGTTGTTGGCGGTAAATCTTCTGCAAAACAAGTTGTGGAAAATGAAATTGTTAGCAAAACAAATGCTGCGAAAAACGGCAATGTAGTTTACTTAGATGCAAACTACTGGTACCTATCTGGTGGCGGTCTTGAGTCTGTATCAGCGATGGTAAAAGAAGTATCTAAAGCCTTAAAATAATAAGATGAGAAACAGTGATAGGATTCATTTCCTATCATTGTTTTTTTATAAGAAAGTAAAGAACTTGTTATTTTACGAGAATAAGAGTAGACTCTGAAGTAGATGAATAAGAGCACATGGGAGTTTGCGGATGCAGACTGAGAGTACGGCTAAACCGCCCGTTGACCATTGGAACCTGTTGGATAATGCCAGCGTAGGGAGAGTGTAAGCAGCACATGTTCAGGCACTTTGCATACGCGAAGTGTCTTTTTGTGTATCTCCCATAATAAAGTTAGGGGATGAAAAGAATGAATATACAAGAAATCGCAAAAGTAGTGGGGAAAGTAAGAGAATTCAATCCACTTGTGCATAATATTACAAATGTCGTTGTAACAAACTTTACAGCTAATGGTTTACTCGCATTAGGAGCTTCACCTGTTATGGCATACGCAAAAGAAGAAGTGGCAGAAATGGCAAGCATTGCCGGAGCACTTGTTTTAAATATGGGTACACTTCGTCCTGAAGAAGTAGAAGCAATGTTACTTGCTGGGAAATCAGCGAATGTGCATCACGTACCAGTATTATTTGATCCAGTTGGTGCAGGTGCAACTTCTTATCGAACAGAAGTTGCAAGACATATTCCGAGTGAAGTGAAACTAGCGATGATTCGCGGGAATGCAGCAGAAATTGCTAATGTTATCAATGAAAAGTGGGAGATTAAAGGTGTTGACGCTGGTACTGGAAATGGTGATGTTGTCGGAATTGCGAAACAAGCAGCAGATGAACTAGATACAGTCGCTGTTATTACAGGAAAAGAAGACATTGTAACAGATGGTGAGCGAACAATCATTGTTCGCAATGGTCATCCAATTTTAACGAAAGTGACAGGAACAGGCTGTTTATTAACTTCTGTAATGGGAGCATTTGCAGCAGTTGAAAAGGATTATGTAAAAGCAGCGGTTGCAGCATTAACGTTTTATGGGGTAGCAGCGGAAAGAGCTGCAAGTAAAACAGTAGAGCAAGGACCAGGAAGTTTCCAAATTGAATTTTTGAATCAGTTAGCAAACACTACTAAAGGTGATATTGAACAACATGGAAGTATCCAAGAGGTGCAGTAAGAAGGGATGAGAGGAATGGCACGTATTGATCAACAACAAATGTCAAAATTATTGCAAGTATATTTTATTATGGGGAGTAATAACTGCAAGCGGGATCCATTACAAGTAATGAAGGAAGCGTTAGATGGCGGAGTGACGCTTTTTCAATTTCGTGAAAAAGGTGAAGATGCTTTAACTGGAGAAGAACGAGTGCGTTTTGCAAAGCAGTTACAAGCGCTTTGCAAAGAATATGATGTACCTTTCATTGTGAATGATGATGTAGAACTAGCAATCGAGTTAGAGGCAGATGGAGTTCATATCGGACAAGATGATGAAGGAATTACATCAGTTCGTGAAAAAATGGGAGATAAAATTGTCGGGGTATCTACTCATACAATAGAAGAAGCTCGTTTTGCAATTGCAAATGGCGCGGATTATTTAGGTGTGGGTCCAATTTTTCCAACGAGCACGAAGAAAGATACAAAAGCGGTACAAGGAACGAAAGGCTTGCGGCATTTTAGAGAGATGGGAATTACAGTCCCGATTGTTGGAATTGGAGGGATTACCGTTGAAAATGCTGCTTCTGTTATAGAAGCGGGGGCAGATGGAGTTTCGATTATTTCAGCGATAAGTTTAGCAGATTCACCTTATGAAAGTACGAAAAAAATGACTGGTCTTTACTGACAGTCATTTTTTTGTGGAGGATATGCTATATATCGTTGAAACTCCGATATATAGAAAAACACTGATTATAGAAATGGCTCTTTTTTACAGAATAAAATAAACTATGCCGCTCAAACTAGGATATATGAATACATCTTGTTTCGGAGGGTACAACATGATTTCATTACAGGATATTGTAGCTGCTCATGAGAAAATGAAAGGCATTGTCCATATGACACCGCTAGATTATTCGAGCACGTTTAGTGAACTATCACATAATGAAGTGTATTTAAAGCTCGAAAATTTACAAAAGACAGGTTCTTTTAAAGTGCGTGGTTCTTATAATAAGATGGTTTCTCTTGATAAAGGTGAATTAGAAAATGGAGTTGTTGCAGCATCTGCTGGAAATCATGCACAAGGTGTCGCCTATTCTAGTAATATGCTCGATATTCCCTGTACGATTGTGATGCCAAAAGGTGCACCGCTTAGTAAAGTACTTGCGACTAAGCGATATGGTGCACATGTAGAGTTGCAAGGTGATGTATTTGATGATGCATTAGCTTATGCGCTAGATTTGAAAGAACAAACAGGAGCGAAATTTGTACATCCATTTGATGATGATGCTGTAATCTCTGGTCAAGGGACGGTAGGGTTAGAAATATTGCAGCAGCTTGAGGACGTCGAAGCTGTTATTTGTCCTGTTGGTGGTGGCGGTTTAATTGCAGGTGTTGCAATGGCGATTAAAGAACAAAAACCGTCGGTGAAAGTATATGGTGTACAAGCGCTTGCTTGTCCCGGGATGAAGCAATCCTTCAAAGAAAAGAAAGTGATTACTGTGGAATCTTCACCAACTATGGCAGATGGAATTGCAGTGAAAAGACCAGGAGAACTTACATTTCAGCTTGTAGAGCGATATGTAGATGATATTTTTTGTGTGGATGAAATGGAAATTGCGAGAACGATGTTAATGTTATTGGAACGAAATAAATTATTAGTGGAAGGTTCGGGTGCTAGTTCATTAGCTGCTTTGCTCTATCAAAAAATTCCTGTGAAAGAGAAAAAAGTGGTGTCGATTTTAAGTGGTGGAAATGTTGATGTTAACTTTATTACTCGTATTATTGAACATGGGATGGTTGAAGCGGGCCGCTTTGTTCATATTGCAACAATGATTAAAGATAAACCAGGACATTTGCAACATTTACTCGAAATTGTAAAAAGTTTTGAAGCAAATATATTACATATTCATTTAGAGCGGATTGGAACAAAAGTGTTTCCAGGATATGCACAGCTCCATTTGTCATTAGAGACAAAAGATAAAAACCATATTGAAGAAGTATTGAGTGGGATAGAAAAGAAAGGATATAACGTAGAAATTGTTGAATGAACAATTTCTACGTTTGATGAAATGAAAAAGCACAAACTTTATTCAGAATAAGTTTGTGCTTTTCTATGTTAAAACATAATTGAAATAAGTAGCATCCCAATTCCAATCGAAGCAAACGTTGCGACAAGACCAGGAATCATAAAGCTATGATTTAATACATATTTACCAATGCGTGTTGTTCCTGTACGGTCAAAGTTAATCGCAGCGACAATTGTTCCATAGTTTGGAATGAAGAAATATCCGTTTACGGCAGGGAACATCGCAATGAGAAGTGCTGGTGAAATACCAAGTGATAATCCAAGAGGCATTAAAGCACGTACTGTAGCTGCTTGGCTATACAGTAAGATAGATAGGATAAATAACGCAATAGCGAATAACCATGGTGCACTTGTTACTAGATGTTGAATGGATCCTTGAATCATATTTAAGTTTCCGTTAAAGAATGTGTCTCCCATCCAAGCGATACCGAAAATTGCAACAACAGCTGTAGCACCGGCTTTAAAGACATTTCCAGATACAATGCTTTCTACATTTGGTTTACAGAAGATAATAATAAGAGCAGCAATTGTAAGCATGACCATTTCGATTGTATTTGGCATAGAAAGACGAACTAATTTTCCGTCTATCATCCATCCTGGACGAAGTACTTCGAATGAACCAAGAAGAACAACAAGAACAGTTGCGAATAAGAAAAGAATAACAGATAATTTGGCACCTTTCGCACCGATAAATTCTTTCTTTTCTTCAAGTTTAGGAATCATACCTTCTTTTAAACGCTTTAAGTATTCTGGATCTTTATTTAACTCTTTGCCCATTTTGCTTGCAACGAAAGCTGCTAACATACAAGCAATAAAAGTAGAAGGAATACTTACTTTTAAAATATCTAGCAATGTAATTTTATAATCAGCTAGCATTGCTAATAGAGCCACAGTTGCAGCAGAGATTGGACTTGCTGTAATTGCTTGTTGTGAAGCGATAACGGCAATTGACATCGGGCGTTCCGGTCTAATTCCTGATTCGCGTGATACCTCTGCGATAACAGGAAGTACGGAATAGGCAACGTGTCCAGTTCCAGCACACAATGTAAATAAATAAGTTACAATTGGTGCGAAGAATGTGATGCGCTTTGGATTTTTACGAAGTGCTTTTTCTGCAAGATGGACAAGGTAATCCATTCCGCCCGCAGCTTGCAATGCACCGGCAGCAGTAATGACTGCTAAAATCATCAGCATAACGTCAATAGGAGGAGCGGTAGGTTGTAAGTGGAAGACAAAAACGAGGATTGCCATACCAACTCCACCCATTACTCCTAGGCCGACTCCACCAAGGCGTGCACCGATAAAAATGCAGACTAGTAAGGTAAGAAATTGTAGCCAAAACATAATAAAATACCTCCAAAATTCATATGGTAAGATATTTTTGAATAATTTAATTTGAGTGATAATTATTAAATTAAACAAATGAAGTGCTGTTATATAAATCTTTTTTATTATATAACACATAAAAAGTAACATTCATTATATTTAGTAAAATTATTTTAAGAAAATGTGAAATGAGGATATTAAGAGAGGAAAAGAAAAAAGCAGAAACGAGTTTATTCGTTTCTGCTTTTTTCTTTTAAAGAATGCTATTGTTTTCTTTTATATGCACAAAAATATTAATAGTAAAGATAATAATGGAAAGAACAACAAGAATACTTCCACCAGCAACAAAAGGGATAGCTGCATGGTAACCGTAAATTTCAAAGGCAAGTGCAATCATCATAATCGGTAGTCCGATATTTAAGAGCCAAAAATGTAATTTACCAAGTTTTGAGGTGCCGGCTTCTTTAAAAATATAATATAAAATACCAGCTATCATCATAGAAGTCCATCCTAGTAATAAAACATGCACATGAACTGCGGTCAATTTGAAATTAGATGAAATTGACATGAATAATCCCATACAAACACCGATGACAAAATAAATAGAAGAGATTTGAATGAAACGAATTCCCATTTTTACCCCCCTTAATATACTTGTATTTTTGCTATGATAAAATATATGACCAATAGATTGTAAGCAGTATCATATTATAAAAAAATGTGGATTTGTTTGTTTGAAAAAATAAATCATGCTACAATGAAAACGAATTAAGACCGGGGAGCCAATTGGCTGAGAGGATGTAAGAAAGCATCGACCCTCAACCTGATCTGGATAATGCCAGCGTAGGGAGTTACTTAAAGTGATGTAAGCACATGTTATTGTATAATAACTTGCATACAAGGCTTTCCTGCGAATTTTGCAGGAAAGCCTTTTCTTTTTTATACAACATTTTGCAAGGGGGATTTTAGTATGTCACAACAAGTTACCATTTCATTTTCAGTTGTACCACAAGCGAAAAACAAAGATGTATATTCCGTTGTTGATAAGGCAATTGAAGTCGTGCAACAATCTGGTGTTCGTTACGAAGTAGGTGCAATGGAAACAACGCTGGAAGGAGAATTAGACGTGCTTCTTGATGTCATTAAGCGTGCGCAACAGGCTTGTGTCGATGCTGGAGCAGAAGAAGTGATTACTTCTATTAAAATTCATTATCGTCCAAGTACTGGTGTAACGATTGATGAGAAAGTTTGGAAGTACCGTGATGAATATGAAAAACCAGAAACGATCTAATATAACAATTACAACGATTTGGCTTATCCTTCTCATTGCTATATGGGAAGGATCTGTTTCATTATTTCGAATTGAACCGTGGATTTTACCGAAACCTTCTGCAATCGTTCAAGAGTTGATTGGAATGAAAGATTTATTGTTACCAAATACAATGCAAACACTGCAAGAAGTTATCATTGGCTTATTTTTTGCGATTTTACTTGGAACAAGTATTGCAATTATTATGGATGTTATTCCGTTATTTCGCATTTTAATTAACCCGTTACTGGTTATCTCACAAACCATTCCAATTGTCGTGCTAGCACCTTTATTTATTATTTGGTTTGGATATGGAATGCTTCCAAAGGTGATGGTCGTTATTCTTGTTTGTTTCTTTCCGATTGCTCTCAGTATTTTAGAAGGTTTTCAAACAGTAGATAAAAACATGCTTAAGTTATTACAAACAATGCGTGCAACCAAATGGCAAATCTATCAAAAGGTAAAATTTCCAGCCGTGCTCCCATACTTTTTCTCTGGGCTGAAAATTGCCGTTACATATAGCGTGATGGGAGCGATTATTGGGGAATGGCTTGGTGCGAGTGAAGGATTAGGTGTCATGCTTACGCGTGCAACAAAATCCTTTTTAACAGCTCGTGTATTTGGCATTGCAGCAATTATCGTAATGGTGACATTACTCTTGTATTTTATCGTAGAATTTATGGCAAGACTAACAGCACCATGGATATACAGAAAGGACGACAAAAAATGAAAAAAGGCTTAAAAGTGATGCTAGCAGCGCTGCTAACGGTAGGCGTGGTTGGTTGTAATGCAGCGAAGAAAGAAGAGAGTGCAGATAAAGAAAAGAAAGTAAAAGTTGTGTTAGATTGGTTTCCGAATACAAACCACACTGGTTTATACGTAGCAAAGACGAAAGATTACTATAAAAAGCAAGGGTTAGATGTAGAAATCATTCAGCCAGGTGATAACGTATCAGCAGAGCAAATGATTGCATCAGGAAAAGCAGATTTCGGTGTAAGTTATCAAGAAAATGTAACATCAGCTCGTGTTGAAGGAATTCCAGTTGTCTCGATTGGGGCAATTATTCAACATAATACATCTGCATTTGCATCGCTGAAAAAAGATAATATTACTTCTCCAAAAGATTTTGAAGGTAAGCGCTATGGCGGTTGGGGTGCACCAGCAGAAGAAGCGACGTTAAAAACCATTATGGATAAACATCAAGCTGATTTTAGTAAAGTAGAAAAGATTGTTCTTGGACAAACAGACTTCTTTAAATCGATTGGTAGAGATGCAGATTTTGAATGGATTTATTATGGTTGGGACGGTATTGAAGCGAAACGCCAAGGAAAAGAATTAAATACAATCATGATAAAAGATTTAGATCCAGCATTAGATTTCTATAGCCCTGTCATTATTACAAGTGAAAAATATACGAAAAATGATAAAGACTTTGTGAAAAAATTCATGAATGCAACGGCAGAGGGATATAATTTTGCAATTAAAGAACCAAAAGAAGCGGCTGATATTTTAATTAAAAATGTACCAGATATTAATAAAGAGTTAGTTCAAGAGAGCCAAAAATGGTTAAGTACGAAGTATCAAGATGATGCGAAAGCGTGGGGAGTACAGAAGGAAGAAATTTGGACGAATTACATGAATTTCTTACATGATAACAAAGTTATTAAAAAGAAAATTGATGTAAAAGATGCATTTACAAATGAATTCCTTCCAAGTGAAAAATGAACGGATTACAAATAAACGATGTTGTGAAAGCATTTGATGGAAAAAATGTATTAGAAAAGATTAGCGCTTCTATACAAGAAGGGGAATTTGTCTCTTTTGTAGGTCCAAGTGGTTGCGGGAAAAGCACGCTGTTAAATCTGATTGCAAGTGTTGAAGAGGCGACTAGTGGTGAGGTAATTTATAACGATACCCTTGTTCAAAAACAGGATATTGTAAGTTATATGCCGCAGCAAGATTTGCTACTGCCATGGCGCTCAGCACTTCAAAATATTGTCCTCCCGCTAGAAATTGATGGGAAAGCAAAGAAAGAGCGATTGGCAGAAGGTATGGAAGCATTGGAGCAATTTGGTTTAGCTGAATACGCTAATCATTATCCAGATGCATTATCTGGTGGTATGCGTCAGCGCATTAGTTTCCTCCGTACTTATTTGTGTGAAAAACCGATTATGTTACTTGATGAACCATTTGGTAAACTCGATGCATTTACAAAAATGGAAGTGCATCGTTGGCTTTTAGATTCATGGCATCAAGAGAAGCAAACAATCGTGATGGTAACACATGACTTAGATGAAGCAATTCTATTATCTGATCGTGTATTTATCTTATCGCAAAGACCAGCGACGGTTATTGGTGAAGTGCGTGTGAATTTACCGCGTCCTCGCACAATGGATATGCTGACATCCATTGAGTTAAAAGAAGACAAAGCGAAGATTTTAGAGATATTAGCTCCTTATATGCGTAAGTAATAAAAGCCTCTTAACAATTTTTGGTATAATGATTGTTAAGAGGCTTTTTTATGTGGAAATCGTTAACTTTAGAATTTACTAGCCCTTATGCAATGGAGAAAATGTATGAAGAAATCTTTAGTGAAAAAGAGGAACAAAAAGATCGATAACGAATAAAATATAAGAGCATGGTATATGCTTATTATAAGACAATAATGATTTATAAAGGAGTGAAAGGATAAGATGACTTTATCAACTGTTCTTCAAATGGTTTTAGCTTGATATGGGAGAAGTCTGCCCATTTTTAAAGTGTAAGCCAAATTGAAGACAGCAGATAAAGAGCCTTAATCCTTTTTTACGATAATTATTTGTAATGGGTAAGGTGTGTTCACCTTACCCATTTTTCATGTATACACAATTAAATAAGACCTTTATTTTGCTGTTCTCTCTATTTGGCTTGTTAGTGGTAAAGAAAAGGAGAGAGCAAAAATGAGTGTATTAACAGTAGAAAATCTTACCCATACGTATGGAGATAAAAGTATTTTATATAATGCTTGTTTTCGATTATTGCAAGGTGAGCATGTTGGACTTATAGGAAGTAATGGTGCTGGGAAATCAACGTTGCTTCGTCTGTTAGCAGGAGAGATTCTACCTGATGGGGGAACAATTGAATGGTTTCCACATGTGAAGGTCGGTTTTTTAGAGCAGCATATTGAGTTACAAGAAGGAACAACAATTGAAGAATATTTACAAAGTGCTTTTTCTCACCTGTATACGATTGAACGTGAAATGATGGATATTGCTGAAAAGATGGCCAAGGAAACGGACTTAGAGCAGCTATTAACGCAATATGGAAAATTACAAAATGTACTAGAAGGTTCAGATTTTTATCAAGTTCATACAAAAATAGAAGAAATAGCAGCTGGTTTAGGGTTGTTAGATTTAGGAATGAAAAAAGATGTTTCAAAATTAAGTGGTGGCCAGCGAACAAAATTATTACTTGGGAAGCTTCTTTTAGAGAAGCCACACATTTTATTGCTAGATGAACCAACAAATTATTTAGATGCGGTTCATATCGATTGGCTAAGGGCGTATTTACAAGCATATGAAAATGCTTATATTGTCGTTTCACATGATGAATCATTTTTAAATTGTATTACAAATGTTATTTATCATTTAGAAGGGCAAACAATAAAGCGCTATGCGGGGAATTATGAAAGATTTTTATCAAGCTACCAACTTCAGAAACAACAATTACAAGCAACTTATACAAGACAGCAAAAGGAAATTGCAAATTTAGAGAGTTTTATTCAAAAAAATAAAATTAGAAAAGCGAAGCAGGCGAAAAGTCGTGAAAAGGTATTAGAGAAAATGAAAAAGCTAGGAAAGCTTAACGATGCACCAAGGCCGCGTTTTCATTTTCAAGTTCACACTGAACCTGTGAGTCGTATATTACAAGCGGAGCAGATTCAAATTGGTTATGCAGAACCATTGTTAGTTACAGGTCTTAATTTACAAGTAAAAAGAGGCGAAAAGATTGCAATTGTTGGTCATAATGGAATTGGAAAAACAACAATGTTAAAAACATTACTAGGGCAATTAAAACCATTAAGTGGAACAGTAAGTATCGGAGAACGGGTACACCCTGCATATTTTGCTCAAGAAGAATTTGCGGAAGAAATTACGCCACTTGAGCAAGTCTGGTTAGGGCGTCCGGATATGACGCAAAAAGAAATCCGGCAATCTTTAGCAAGGTGTGGTTTAAAAGAAGAGCATATTCGGCAGCCTCTTTACTTGTTAAGTGGTGGGGAACAGACAAAGGCACGTTTATGTGAGCTTATGTTAACGCGAAGTAATGTATTAATTTTAGATGAACCAACGAATCATTTAGATGTGTATGCGAAAGAAGCGTTAGGAGAAGCTTTGCGAAATTATCAAGGAACAGTTTTACTCGTTTCTCACGAGCCTTCTTTTTATAAATCTTGGGTGACACGAGTTTGGAATCTAGAGGAAATGAATGTTACGAAAAGATAAGAGGGAAATTTATTTTGGAGCGTAACTATATAAATACGCATTGAAAGACCGAGATAAACCATTCCTTTTAGGTGGGAGAGAGCATCTGTTCATGGATAGAGGCGGTCAGTGTTTTTTTTAGCCACATGCCATGTGAAAACAGAAGGAGAAAATGAGTGGAGAAATTCTTTTTTTTCATAAACATGACTTAGAGGTCGGAAAATTAAAATGGACAAAAGCATGAGAGCAGCTACGTTTTGTAGCTGCTCTCATACTTTTTACTGATTTACTTGCAAACGTTCTTGAATGAACAACAGCAACTTAACAATGCTGTCTTCTGTATAAATATCAAATTTTTGATGATGAAATTCACCATGTTCGTGATAAAAAATAAGTTCACCTTTTCCAGCCACTTCATTTATCAGCATATGAAAACTGAGTGGTGTTGCTACAATTGAGCCGTTATCATCTCTTAACAGAATTTGACAAAGCGTTTTTTGCTGTTCAACCTCATATAAAAAATCGTAATGAAAGGATTGAGCTATTTTTTCTATTTGAGAGAGGAGTAGGGTTTGTATAGCATGTGTTTCGTGCATAAAATGTAACCTCTTTTCTTGTATGCGCTGTTATCTAGTATAGTAATAATGAGTATACTTTGTACATAATTATTGCTCGTTATTTCTAGAGAGTGTCAAAATAAGTTGAACAACAATACGCAGTATATTCAGAAAAATATTATTGACAAAATTTTTTGTAAGATTTACTATTAGTACCATAACTTTTACAAAATTTAATACGGATACTCTTATCCAGAGAGGCGGAGGGACTGGCCCTATGATGCCCGGCAACCGAGCTTATGAAGAATCATAAGCTAAGGTGCTAATTCCTGCAAAACGATTTTCGTTTTGGAAGATAAGAGAGGAGCTTATTTTGTCTATTTGACACCTCTCTTATTTGAGAGGTGTTTTTTGTTTAAGAACAGATATATATGAGGGGGAATTGTATATGAAAAAATTGTTGCTAAGTATTGTAAGTGGAACGGTATTATTATTAGGCGCATGTAGTGCGGATTCAGGTAAGGAAGCAAAAGCGCTAGATGAGAAAAAAGTTACAGTTGGTGTAACGGGGGGACCGCATGAACAAATTTTTGAGAAAGTAAAGGAAGTAGCAGCAAAAGATGGCTTACAAGTTGATTTAAAGGTATTTAATGATTATGTAGCGCCAAATGTATCGTTAGACGAAAAAGATATTGATGTAAATAGTTATCAAACGAAGTCCTATTTAGATGTATTTAAAGCAGAACGCAATATGAAATTAACAGAAGTATTTTCAACGGTAACGTTCCCAATGGGAGTATATTCGAAACACTTGAAAGATGTAACCGAGTTAAAAGACGGCGATGCGATTGCTGTGCCAAATGATCCAACAAATGAACTTCGGGCTTTAAAATTATTTGAAAAAGCAGGTGTTTTAAAAGTTGATCCAAAAGCAACAGAGAAAGCAACTGCAAAAGATGTGATTGAGAATCCCAAGAATTTAAAAATTGTTGAGTTAGAGGCGTCACAATTACCAACGCAGTTAGATGAAGTGAAAGCAGCAGCAATTAATACGAATTTTGCATTAGGTGCGAAACTAAGCCCTGCTAAGGATTCTATTTTCCGTGAAGGAAAAGATTCACCATATGTAAACTGGGTGGTTGTTCGTACAGAGAATAAGGATGATGCAATCGTAAAAAAATTGAAGAAAGCGTATCAGTCTAAAGAAGTAAAAGAGTTTATCGAGAAAAAATTCGATGGTTCTGTTTTACCGTCTTGGTAGGAGCTGACTATAATGATTGAATTGAAGAATGTATCTAAGGTGTTTACAACAAAAAAAGGTAAGGTAGAGGCTCTGAAACCAACTTCCCTTAAAGTAGAAAAAGGAGAAGTGTTTGGAATCATTGGATATAGTGGTGCAGGGAAAAGTACGTTAATCCGCTGTGTAAATCTATTAGAAAAACCAACAACAGGAAACATCATTGTAAATGAAAAAGATTTAACAACTTTATCTACAAAAGAATTAGCACAAGCAAGACAAAAAATAGGGATGATTTTTCAAGGATTTAACTTATTAAAAACAGTCAATGTTTATGAAAATATTGCATTGCCTTTACGTCTAGCTGGGATTTCAAAAACTGAGATTGAAAGAAGGGTAGAAAAATATTTACGTATTGTGGACCTTTTTGATAGAAAAGATGCATATCCAAGTGAGCTTTCTGGCGGCCAAAAACAACGTGTTGCAATTGCACGTGCACTATCTTATGAACCAGAGATTTTGCTAAGTGATGAAGCGACAAGCGCGTTGGATCCAGAAACCACGGAGTCAATCTTAGACCTGTTGCTAGAAATTAATGAGAAAATTGGGATTACGATTTTGCTAATCACACATGAAATGAATGTAATCCAGCGTATATGTGATCGCGTTGCTGTGATGGAACACGGAGCTATAGTAGAAAGCGGCACAGTGAAGGATATTTTTACAAACCCACAACATGTAACAACGAATAAATTTGTGAATAGTGCTTTGGCAGTTAAAATTCCAGAAGAAGTACAAAAAGAACTGGAAAATGCTGGTGAAACTGTAACACTTTCTTTTATAGGAATTTCCTCAGGGGATCCAGCACTTGCTGTTGCTACAAAACGATTTCAAGTATACCCCAATATTTTATCGGGTAATATTACACAACTAAAACATGAAGCGTATGGTAAGCTCGTTGTTCATATGCAAGGTGAAAAACACGAGGTACAACGGGCCTTAGCATTTTTAAAAGAACAAGGAATCATCGTAGAAGGAGGTAAAGAAGAGTATGGGAAACAAATCCTTTTTGGATGAATGGGGTAAGATGATATGGGAAGCGACGATTCAAACATTTCAAATGACATCTATTTCGTTGCTTATATCAATTATTATTGCCTTGCCACTTGGTGTAACACTTGTTTTAACAAGGCCTGGTGGTCAACTAGAGAATAAAATTGTATATCCTGTTTTGAATACAATTATTAATATCATTCGTTCTATTCCATTTATTATTCTATTATTCTTCATTCTACCGTTTACAAAGCTCATTATGGGGACCTCAATTGGTGTGAAAGGTGTGATTGTACCGCTTGTTGTATTTACAGCTCCTTATATTGCGCGTTTAATGGAGACAGCTTTACTAGAAGTGGATCGCGGTGTAATTGAGGCATATCAAGCGATGGGAGTTTCTACTGTGAAAATTATTTGGCACGTTATGGTTAGAGAAGCACGTCCATCTCTTGTGCTTGGTTTAACAATCGCAACGATTGGACTAATAGGTGCAACAGCAATGGCTGGGCTTGTAGGAGCAGGGGGACTCGGAGATTTAGCATATCGATTTGGTCATCTACGGTATGAACCAGAAGTGATGTATGCAACGGTATTTATGTTAATTATTCTTGTTCAAGGCTTACAGTCTTTAGGGAATGGGATTGCTAGAAAATTAAAGAAAGATTGATGAAATGCGGTGGCTCTATTATAAGAGGTACCGCATTTTTTATTTTTAGCGTATATAAACCAAAATAAAAAATGCCATAAACTCTTTTTTTAGGCGGGCGAGAGTAGTCGGTTAGATCCTGTTTCTGCACCATGCCAGGTTAAAACAGAAAGAGAAAATGAGTGGATTCACCTGTTCTTCTTCGGACAGTAACTTATATGTCGAAAAATCAAAATGAATTTATATAGGTATAAATAAATATGGAACCTGATTTTTTGTAAACTATATTATGGTATAATTAGAATTTTTAATGTAAAATGATGGTAAAAACATGTAAGGGAGGGAGCGGCATGGATGTTTTCTTAAGCATTGCTGAAGAAAGAATTCGTCAAGCAATTAATAATGGTGACCTTGATGACCTTCCGGGGAAAGGGAAACCACTACAATTAGAAGACATTTCAATGGTACCTCCAGACCTTAGAATGAGCTACAAAATTTTGAAAAACGCTGGTATGATTCCGGCAGAAATGGAATTACAAAAAGATATATTGAAAATAGAAGATTTAATCGCTTGTTGCTACGATGAAGTAGAACGAGTGAAACTAAAAGAGGAGTTAACGGCAAAAACTCTTCGATTTCAACAGCTAATGGAGAAGAGAAAAATAAAAGGAAATTCAGCATTTCGTATGTACCAAAATCAAGTGTTTAGTAAATTGCGCTAAGAGGGATAACATGAGAAAATTCCAAATGATGGAATGATTAGTAGCATATATTGAGGCAAAAGATTTAGTGCTGTTATTTATCAAAACTGAAAATTGTGGTGTTTGTGATGTGATGCTCCAGAAAGTAAATCACTTATTAGCGGAATATCGAACTGTAGAAAATATTGTAATTTCACTACAGGATATGCAAGAAATTTCATCCAAGTATTTAGTATTTACAGCTCCAACGGTTTTATTATTGCATCAAGGGAGAGAGATACTTCGTGAATCACGTTTTATCTCCCTAGAGAAGATAGAACGAGCATTACAATTATTTGAAGAATAAGGGAGGGGCTTAAATGGGCTTTGTGATAGCGGCATTATTGTTTTTAGTTTTAATGGGAATGATTGCAAAATCGATTAAGAAAAATAAAAGGAAAGTAAATCTTTATAAAACAGGAAATGGTGATAGTACGACAACTACTACTGCTTCTACACCAGTTTTCTTTGCAGGATCTGATAGTTCCAACGATTGTGGAAGTTCTTTTGGAGGTGACAGCGGTTTTTCAGGCGGTGATGGTGGTAGCTGTGGCGGTGGTGGGGATTAATGAGAAATACGCTCTTTACGGGCGTATTTCTTTTTAAACAAACGTTTGATTAGTTGGCTTGAACCCGCATAAAATCAGCTAAACAAACGTTTGTTTAAGAGTTTATAAGCTTATTGTATTGATAAATAAGGAATATATGATGTTATAAGGGGAATGAGCATGGAGAAGAAACCAAAGATCAAAAATAAAGGGAAGGTAGCATTATTTTTATTCGTTGCAGGTGGAGTATTTATAGTCAAACTTGCTTTTAAAGTCGGAGCGATTCATACACTTAAAATGTGGTTTGAAAATATTTTTTCCTAAATAAGGAATATATCCTCTTGTAAAAGAGGTTTTAGATTTGTTAATATTAGACTGAACGGTCGGTTTAAGTGAGGTGTGAACATGAGAAAAAGTGCAGAAGAGATAAAAAAAGAAATAGCGTACCAAGCAGAAGAGTTATTTTCACAAAAAGGATATGCTGCAACATCTATGGAAGATATTTGTGAAATTACAAAGCGTAGTAAAGGTAGCATTTATTATCATTTTAAAAGCAAAGAAGAATTATTTTTATTTGTAGTAAAACAACATACGTATGATTGGCTTGAAAAGTGGAATGAAAAAGAAAAGCAGTTTCATACAAGTACTGAAAAATTATACGGACTTGCAGAGTACCATGTGGAAGATATACAACAGCCTATTTTTAGTGCAGTAGAAGAGTTTTCTACAAATCAAGTCGTGAGCAAAGAAGTTTTGGATGAAATGCTGGCTTTAGCAAGAGCATCATACGGTGTTTTTGAAAAACTGATTGAAGAAGGTATGAAATCTGGAGAATTCCGTCAAGGAGATACTAGAGATCTTATGTACATTGTAAATGGTTTATTATCTGGGCTTGGGGTACTTTACTATGAACTAGACCCTACAGAAATGAAGCGCATTTACAAGAAGGCAATTGATGTACTGCTACAAGGAATGGCAGCTGAATCTTAAATCAGCACCTTTTCTTTTATATTAAATTAGACTGAACGGTCGGTTTAAAAAAGGAGGAATAACATGAAAGATTTATTCAAAAATCGAGCATTTATGCTTGTTATGGCGTCTGATATTTTACAGCAGTTTGCAATTTGGATTCGAAATATGGCACTTTTGTATTTCGTTATGGAGCGAACAAATAATGATCCCGTTTCAGTTTCATTATTATCTGTTATGGAATACGCGCCTATTTTTATTTTTTCATTCATTGGTGGTGCGCTAGCAGATCGCTGGAATCCGAAGAGAACGATGGTAGCAGGAGATATGCTAAGTATGTTATCTATTATAGGGATTATTTTCTTGTTAAAGATGGATTATTGGCAGGCTATATTTTTTGCTGCGCTTGTTTCAGCGATTGTTGGACAATTTTCTCAGCCTTCATCTTCACGGATATTTAAACGCTATGTAGAAGAAAAACATGTTGCAAACGCAATTGCAGTAAATCAAACACTACAGTCGCTATTTATGATTTTTGGGCCAGTTGTAGGATCGATTGTTTATACACAGCTTGGACTGTTTATTTCACTATATAGTTTAATTGGATTGTTTATGTTATCAGCTATTACTCTTTCATTTTTACCAAAGTGGGTAGAAAAAGAGAAACCCGAGAATATTTTATTATTGAGTGATATAAAAGAAGGTTGGCTGTATGTCCTGCAAACAAAAAATTTATGTATGATTACAATTACTTTCTCCATTATCGGCTTAGCAGTAGGGCTAACAAATCCATTGGAGGTATTTCTCGTAATCGAACGATTGGGATTGGAAAAGGAAGCTGTTCAATATTTAGCAGCAGCGGATGGAATAGGTATGTTGATTGGAGGCGTTGTTGCGGCAGTTTTTGCCTCAAAAGTAAATCCGAAAAAAATGTTTGTGTTTGGTATGATTGTATTGGCTATGTCATTTCTTGTGGAAGGACTGTCTACATCTTTTTGGATTACTAGTTTGATGCGATTTGGAACGGGAATTTGTTTAGCTTGTGTTAACATTGTTGTTGGAACGCTTATGATTCAGCTTGTACCAGAGAATATGGTAGGACGTGTAAATGGTACAATTTTACCGCTTTTTATGGGAACTATGCTAATTGGAAATTCACTAGCTGGGGGATTAAAAGAACTGACCTCACTTATTATTGTATTTTGTATAGCAATGTCACTTATTCTACTTGCGATTTTACCAATTTTACGTATGAAAATAAATGTAGAAGCTAGAAATAAAAAAGAGGATGCAAGTCAAAAGGGTGTTACGGATTCTTTGGTGTAGGAATTTTATTAGAAAAGGGGCGATTCACGCCCCTTTTTTGTATGGGAATTTTTTGACAACTGCATACACCAAATATATACTGATGTTGTAAAAACGATTTTACAGGTTAGGAGAAAAGATGTGAAAAATCAAATTTACGAATTACGCACTGAAAAGAATATTTCACAAGGTGCATTAGCTGATAAATGTAAAGTATCAAGACAAACGATAAATGCAATTGAAAATAATAAATATGATCCAAGTTTAGCACTGGCATTTCGTTTAGCAGAAGTGTTAGGAACGACGGTTGATCAATTATTTTTGTATAAGCAGTAGGGGGAGACGTTGTTGGGGAAAAGTAGGTTAGGCTTTTTATTTATGTGTGTAGTGGCAGTTAGCGCACTACCATTCGCGCTCTATCATTGGCTTACAGAGCTCCGCGTGAATTGGTATGCTTTGTTCGTTTGTAGTATTGCGTTATATTTTATTTTTAAATATTTAACATGGGATAATGTGGATGAATTGAGTGAAGAAGAAGGACAAAATGAGCTTGAAAAACATGTATTAAAAACAAGCGCAAGTATCACATACTATGTATTAGTCGTATTAATTTTTGGTTTATTTTTTGCCACAGTAGGTTTTGAAAAGTGGATTGATTTTCAAAATATACCGCTTTTATTCGCTTTATGTGCTGCTATTGTTGTAAAGCCAGCTGTAGAGTTTTTAGTGGTGAAAAGGTATCGATAGAATAATAGCAAATGTCCCTCTCTGTATACAGAGAGGGACATTTGCTATTATAGTGTTTCTGATTTTGGAGCAGGTGGTGTAACAGAAGTTGCATTTTCCGGTACTCGTGTTAGTATGAATCCACCTATTATAAATAAAACGATAATACTTAGTACACCAGCATTTGTTTGCCCTGTTAGTTGAGTAGTCACACCGACTAATACCGGCCCCATAATAGCTGCGAACTTACCAAAAATATTATAGAATCCGAAGAATTCATTTGCGGATTCTTTCGGTACAAGCTTTGCAAAGTATGAGCGGCTGAGCGCCTGAATTCCGCCTTGCGAAGTTGCAACAAGCATGGCTAAAATCCAAAAATCGAGTGTTGTTTTTAAGAAATACGCGTATGCACAAATAATGATATAAATAGTAATACCTACATATAGCATTTTCTTACCTTTAAACGTTTCAGATAGTTTTCCATATAGCAAAGCGAATGGACAAGCAACAATTTGTGTTACAAACAAAATAATAAGTAGGTTTGTCGCACTAATACCAAGGTCTGTTCCATAAGCTGTAGACATTGTAATAATTGTATCGACACCGTCAATGTAGAAGAAATAAGCAAGTAGGAACAAAAAGACAGTACGGTATTGACGGATATGTTTAAATGTATGAGCTAAACGCTTAAAGCTCATTGTAATCGGTTTTGGATGACGTTCAATATAATGCGTTTGCTCTACATTTTTGAGCATTGGAATTGTAAATAACCCCCACCAAAGAGCTGTAATAGCAAAAGAAATTTGGCTAGCAATACCAACTGATAATGGGATGGTTCCTTTCTGTGCAAGGATAATCAGAGCGATACAACCGATAAAAGGAATCGTACTGCCAATATAACCTAACGCAAATCCGCGTGTTGAAATACGATCCATTCTATCTTCTGTTGTGACATCTACTAAAAATGCATCATAGAAAATGTTTGCTCCGGCAAATCCAACTAAAGCGAGCATATAACAGCCTAGTAGTAAATACCATTGTGAAGTTGGAACAATGGCTAGCATACTTGTAAATATAATACCGAGCCCAAAAAAGAATGTGAAAAAGCGCTTTTTAAATCCTTTATAATCAGCAATTGTTCCAAGAATAGGAGCAAGGATAGAAATTAAAAGTGTAGAGAAAGAATTCGCATATCCCCAAAAAGCTGTGGAAGTTGCTCCAGATAGACCTGCTTCTTTTGCAGCAGCTTTGAAATAAATTGGAAATAGTGCAGTTGTAATGACGAGGGAGTATACTGAATTGGCCCAGTCATACAATATCCAGCTTTTTTCTTGTCTGGACATTTTTTTCATATCATGTTCCTCCTTAAGTCGTTCTAACATTAGTGTACAAAAATAAAAATGGGAAAAAGAGAAACAGAGGTAAGTTTTACGTAACTTTTACATATATACAAACTTCTTTACAATTGAAGTAAATCCTCTATTACAGTTCCGTCGGTTTCACCGAGATGTAATCCGAGTAACCGCGCGATAGTAGGTCCTTCATCAATGAGACGCATATATGGAATAATTGCACCTTGACGAATGCCTTTGCCAGCAGCCATAAAGATAGTCTCATAGTTTGGTTTTGTTGGAGAATAGCCATGTGTACCAAACGTGTATTTTTTACTAGGAGTTACATCTTTTTCTGTGATTTCTTTTATAAAGTCTCCTGTATAGTTTTGGGTGAAGTAATAGCCTTCCCTTGCTTCAAGCATAAAAAGACAGTTTCCATCAGCCCCCTGCTCTTTTGCATCTTCATCATGAAGGATAGATTCGATTCCATTTTGTTTATCTTGAAGAAGTTCTTCAAGAAGGTGTTGGACAGTTTGTATCGTTTGGATATCATTTTTATCTTTTACATATACATAAGCAGAACCATCACAGCTTTGACAATAAGCTTTCCAAGATGTTAATTTTCCATTTTGATTTACTGAAATAAGCCCTTTTTGATGGAAAAGAACATTTAATTGAATCGCCTTATTCTCGCTGAGGGCACTATGATCACCGAGAGCAATAATTGTACTTTCGTCATACATACCAGCTTCTTTTAATGCCTTGATAATCTTCCCGAGTCTTTCATCGTGTCTTTGAATAGCGGCTCTTGTTTCTGGAGAAGAAAATCCGTGATAATGCCTTTGTGTATCTAAATCTGTAAAGTGAACAAGCATGACGTTAGGTTTTTTTGTTTGTATGGTGTGTACAGCAGAGGCTAGGACAAAATCATCAAGCTCAGGTTGTGATAATCCGTTTCTAATATGGCCAAAACGACGATTTAAATCTAGTTGATACAAAGGGCTTCCACTAAATAGCGAAACAAGGACCTGATTTTGCCACGGTCTGTTTGGAAAGATTTCAGGTAAGTTATAATCTATTTTTGCTCTTCCTGTAACAGGCCATAGAAGGGCAGCGGTTGTTAAATTGGCTTTTCTTGCCTCGTCATATAATGTCGTTCCTTTAATGGAATGGCGGTACCAATGCCAATCTGGTGATTCCCTTTCAGGCTGAAGTAATGTATTGCTTACAACGCCATGTTTATTAGGATAGTTACCAGTTACGATAGTAGCGTGGCTTGGATACGTTACAGAAGGATAAATAGCTTCTACTTTTTTTGCAATTGCACCTCGTTCGATTAAAGAGCGAAAATGAGGAAGTTCTTGTAATATAGGAAAATCTAAAGCTGATAAACAGTCAAAAGATAAAACAATTACATGATTTGTTAATGGATGGTCCATTATATATACCTCCTGTTATATAACTTATTATTATATATTACTATTAATACCTAGTGATAAAAACTTATTTCTGAAGAAATTATATTGTTTATTTTTTGAATTTTTAAATATATAATAAATTATAAGGAAATGAATGGAAGGAGGGAATGGAATGGATGGATTTGAAGTATTTTTTATAATTGGAGTCGTAACAATTCTCGTTGTATTTGCTGTTTCATTTTTATTAAAGAAGCAATTTCCAAAGAGGTCGTTTGATATTATATTTGCACTTATTTTAATTCTTCTTTGTTTAGCTTTCTTTCCGTTTACCATCTTCGCTATTGGTGGGTGGGATGGAATGGGGTATGGCATTGCATGTTTCTTTGTTTTAGTGGGAACAATTATTGGCATGATTACCCATCAATTTGTAAAACTCTTTCGGAAAAGTTATGTGTAAATTCAGTATAAACCCCCCAAAAAACGAAAAGAATATATAAAAATAAGAAAATTAGTTATTGTTTTAAAATAGAATTTATATTATGATATTAGGCAAATTTACTTTGTTATAACGATGAAAAAGGATTAGTACATGTCTCCCCTTTTTTGTAGAGAGAGAATCCGTTTGGCTGGAAGATTCTTAAAAAGGCGACATGGAACCTACCTTTGCGTTCTGCATATGCAGCGGGAAATTCCCGTTATCCAAAAGAGAGCATGTACAATTTTTGTACATGAATCAGGGTGGTAACGCCGGCAAAAGCTCGGTCCCTATTTAGGGGACGCGGGCTTTTTTTATTTTTTAAAGGAGGGAAAGAATATGGCAAAAGAACAAGTACAAGCTATTACGAAAATGGAAGAAGACTTTGCCCAGTGGTATACAGATATTGTGAAAAAAGCTGAACTTGTTGACTATTCAAGTGTAAAAGGATGTATGATTTTACGTCCGTATGGGTACGCATTATGGGAGAATATACAAAAAGTGATGGATGAAAAGTTAAAAGTATCTGGTCATGAAAATGTATATATGCCAATGTTTATTCCAGAGAGCTTACTGCAAAAAGAGAAGGATCATGTAGAAGGGTTTGCACCTGAAGTAGCATGGGTTACGCATGGTGGAGATGAAAAATTAGCCGAACGACTCTGTATTCGTCCAACATCTGAAACGTTATTTTGTGAGCATTTTTCAAAAATTGTACAGTCTTATAATGACCTTCCTAAATTATATAATCAGTGGTGCTCAGTGGTGCGCTGGGAAAAAACGACGAGACCATTTCTTCGCACAACTGAATTTTTATGGCAGGAAGGTCATACAATTCATGAAACGGCAGAAGAATCTCAAAAGGAAACACTAGATATTTTGAATCTATATGCTTCTTTCTGTGAAGATTATTTAGCAATTCCAGTAATTAAAGGGCAGAAAACGGAAAAGGAAAAATTTGCAGGGGCGAAAGCAACATATACAATTGAAAGCTTAATGCATGACGGAAAAGCACTTCAAACAGGAACATCTCATAACTTTGGTACGAATTTCTCTGAAGCGTTTGATATTAAATTTTTAGATCGTAATGGAAAATGGCAATATGTACATCAAACATCTTGGGGCGTATCAACTAGGATGATCGGTGGACTTATTATGGTTCATAGCGATAATAATGGGCTAGTGATGCCACCAAAGGTAGCACCAGTACAAGTTATCATTGTACCAATTGCTCAGCATAAAGAAGGGGTGCTAGAAAAAGCAATCGAGTTACAAGGAAGTATTCAAAAAGTTGCACGCGTAAAAATAGATGCTAGTAATAAAACACCAGGATGGAAATTTAATGAGTATGAAATGAAGGGTGTTCCAATTCGCTTAGAAGTTGGTCCAAAAGATATAGAGAAGAATCAAGTGGTACTTGTCAGACGCGATACGAAGGAAAAAGAGTTTGTGTCAATGGATCAATTAGAAGAGCGTATTACATCATTACTTGATGAGATTCACGATTCTCTATTTAATAAAGCAAAAGCATTTCGCGATGAACACACATATAGTATTACAAACTTTGAAGAAATGAAGCAAGCAGCTGATGAGAAGCAAGGATTCATCAAAGCGATGTGGTGTGGTGAGCTTGCTTGCGAAGAAAAACTAAAAGAAGAAGTAGGAGTTTCATCACGGTGTATGCCATTTGAGCAGGAATCATTAACAGAAGCGTGTGTATGTTGTGGTGAAAAAGCTGAACATATGGTGTACTGGGGCAAGGCGTATTAATTTTTTGATTTTCAGACAATGCCATTTTCTTAATAACATTAACTTGAATATGGCGCATTCTCTACGAAATAAAATAGATAACAAGTTAGGGGAATCTCGTCTTTTCTAACAATAATATTTTGGTCATTTGTAGTTGCAATCTAAATTTTTTTTTCATAAATACTCCTGATATTTTGAAAAAGGATAATGTGTAAGTTTTAAAATGGACCCTCATCTTGAATTTATAAAGTTCTAGATGAAGGTCCATTTATATTATAATTGAGCTATTTATATTATGTATTTTATAGATGGAGTTATTTTGGTTTAATTATTTTACTTTTTTTCTACGAACAAATAGTGTGATTCCAAATAGGAATGTAGTAATTCCCATTAAGATTGCTGTAGGATAATGTGTTGCAGTATTAGGTAGTTTATCACCTTGTCCTTTTACTTTACCACCATTGGCACCGTTGCCACCTTGAGAGCCGTTACCACCTTGAGAGCCATTGCTATCTCCTTGTGAATCATCTCCATCTTGAGCCACTGCGTTTACGCCAAGGTTATGAAATTCATATTTCGCGGCATGTCCGCTACTTAAACCGCTAAAAAAGGATAAAGATAGTGCTAATGTGTTAAAGTAGTGATTTTTATCATTAGTGACCTCCTAAATATCAAATAATAATCCATCTAAAATACATCCTTTTGTAATATTTCATAGCAGAAGAGATTTTATGCAAAAAAAACCAAATGAAGAAAATGATAGTATTTGCTAAGAGGGATTATGCTAGAAAACAATTGATAATTATATTTGGAAAATGAATATAGATACATGTGTTAAGATTAAATAGTAATTTTATTTTAGCAAGGGAGGATTGAAGAATATAACATTATTTATATTCTGATAAACAGATGAAGCAAACAACAAAACAAATCATAACAAGTACATTTTTAGTAACTGCAGCATGTCTTGTTTCCACAAATGCTTTTGCACAAGATGAAAATTCAGCGATAGTAAATGCAACGAATTTAAATATACGCGAACAACCGACAACACAAAGTAAAGTTGTGGGGAAAGTAAAGCAAGGGACAACTGTACAGATTTTAGGAAAAGAAAAAGCTTGGGCTAAAATTTCTTATGATGGGAAAGAAGGTTATGTCTCTCTACAATTTTTAAAGATGAAAGTGTCAGAGCCTACTGTTGAAGCGAAACAACAACTAACAATTAATAGTGAACAAAAAGAAATAGGTGTTGTTACAGCGACACATTTGAATGTAAGGAATAGTCCTGCTTTGGGAAATTCAATTATTGGACATGTTACAAAAAATGAGAAAGTTAAAGTTTTAGGAAAAGCAAATGGTTGGGCAAAAATTGAGTATAAAGGAAACGAAGGTTACATTTCTTTAGAGTTTTTAAAATTTGGCGAAGTTGTACAAAATATAACGGCACCTCAGAACGACAAATCAACAATAATTCACAATGATACACAGGAAAATGGAACAATCACGGCAACAAGTTTACGAGTGAGAAGCCAAGCGAATACAAGCAGTGCGATACTAGGAAACTTGAAAAACGGAGAAAAAGTAACGATTTTAGGGAAAGCAAACGGCTGGGCGAAGATTAGTTATAAAGGAAACGAAGGTTATATATCACTAGAGTTTGTGAAACTAGAATCTGGTAAGCAAGAAGAGAAACCAGGAAACATCACAAATGAAGCACAAGAAGGTGGAATAATTACCGCAACAAGTTTACGAGTGAGAAGCCAAGCGAATACAAGCAGTGCGATACTAGGAAACTTGAAAAACGGAGAAAAAGTAACGATTTTAGGGAAAGCAAACGGCTGGGCGAAGATTAGTTATAAAGGAAACGAAGGTTATATATCA
>NZ_JAHCDO010000040.1:0-30247 GCF_050768835.1 Bacillus pfraonensis
ATCGACTAAACATTTTACAATGTAATACTCCCCGTGGTCTTCCACAGACCACGCAATCGGTTTGCCATCCTTTTTCTTATTCTTACACTGTAATTGGGTTGTGATTACTTCTTCAATCATTTCTTGCCCATACGGGAACGTAACAGCTGGAAACTGAAGTGTTTTCCCAGAACTTGTCGTCATCCACAATTCTTTTGTCTCAGGCACATACTGAAATACAAAATTGCCATGTTTGGCATCTTTCCGACCAGATAGGATCAGTTGTTTATTTCGATCACGAGAAAATAACGTTTTCCATTTGTCATGGTTCCGTACAAACTCGCGAATGGTAAATTGCGAGCGAAACAGTTTTTTACTTCCAAATACTGCGCTTGGAATATGCGTTTGATCGGATGAAAGTTTTTGCGTTAAACGGGATTGTCTGTGAGTGAGATGACCAATTTTCGCCTGAATTCTTTTGATTTGTACATCTAAGTATTGGTGTTCAAACAGATATTCATTTAGCCAAATTAAGGTGTCTTTTTTACGGGATAAGGAGATGAGGTTGTTGTGCTTTGCGAAGCGGGTGTTTTTCGGAAACGTCAGCGTCCCTTTCACACAACTTTGTTTGATTTTGCGAAGATTTGTTAGTTTTGTCCGTTCTTGTTTCAACTTTTTCTTGAGCTTCTTAAGCTTCTCTTGCGTTTGCTTCTCATATTGTTTTTGTAACGCCATTAAACCTGTAAACAACGCCTTTGCTTCTTGCGCCGCACTGTTTGCATAATAATCATTCAATTGATATTTCCGCTTGAGAACGAGATGAAGACTATCTGTATGCATCTTACGGTTCCAACGTTTTTCTCGAACCATCGTTTGAAATGCAAATCGTTTCGCTTGATTAAATGTTTCGATTGTCTCTGCCAATGCACCTACCATTTCATGCGGTACATCTATCTTGTAGATTCGTTTTGAAAAATACGCTTTCTTCACCTGTTCTCACCTCTTTTTATTTGATAAGATCATTATACAACAAAACGAACATACGCTCTACAAAAAAGAGACCTTTTCTTTAAAAAGAAAAAACCGAGAAGACCCCCACTTTCACTTCGTTTAGAAGAGGGGGTCTTCTCGGTTAAAATGATAAAAAAGAGCATAATTACTATGCTCTCGGGTGAAACTGTTTGTATACATCTTTTAATCTAGTTTTTGAAACGTGTGTATAAATTTGTGTTGTGGAAATATCAGCATGTCCAAGCATTTCTTGCACAGCACGCAAATCCGCTCCATTTTCTAATAAATGAGTTGCAAACGAATGGCGTAACGTGTGCGGCGTAAGCTCTTTTTCTATATTTGCTTCTTTTGCTAGTCGTTTTAAAATCTTCCAAAAACCTTGACGGGACAATCTGTTACCATGATGGTTTAAAAAGAGTGCATCGACGTTTTTTTTCCCCATTAGTTCCCTTCTGCCCTTTTCGATATAACGTTGAATTGCTTCTGTCGCTAAACTGCCTAGTGGGATAATTCTTTCTTTATTCCCTTTTCCGATGCAACGAACAAACCCCATGGTTAGATGAACATCCTCTAAATTTAGTGCAATTAATTCAGAAACACGAAGTCCTGTTGCATACAATAGCTCTAGCATAGCCTTATCGCGAATACCAAATGCACTTGTCGCTTTTGGCGTTTGAAGTAATGCCTCTACTTCATCTACTGACAATACTTTCGGCAATTTCCGCTCGCCTTGAGGCGTTTCAATATGTACAGATGGATCATGTTCTACTACTCTTTCACGAAGTAGAAATTGATGAAACGAACGAACAGAGGCAATGTGGCGTGCCAAAGTTTTTGAAGATTTTCCGTTCTCTTTTAAATACTGCAAAAAATTCACAATGTGTATCCTTGTCACTTCATGAAATGTTTTTATTTGCTCAACATTTTGTAAATACTTCACATAACTTTTTAAATCTCGCTCATAGGATACAACTGTATTTTTTGCTAAGCCTTTTTCCACAATCATATAATGAATAAAATCTTTTAATTGATCTTCCAATCTACACTACTCCCCATTTTCATAGAAAAAAATTATTCTATTTACAAAAGCATCTTTTTCTGGTTCCTCATTCCCTGATACTTTTTCTACTGTCTCTTCTTTTGGTTTTTCATAACGATGATAACTTTCATATTCTTCATTTATCCATAGTATAGCGAAATAAAACAAAATCGTACAACCTGTAAATAATAAAAATACTTTCATTCCATCAAAAGTTAATTTTAAAGCTCGGCGCATTGTAAATTCCTCCAAGATATATGTTATTACAACATATGCCAAGCTTTCTGCAATTTATACCTAAACTCAAATAAAAAAACCCTTCCTAGCTAAATAGGAAAAGGTTATTTTTCATCCGTTTCATTTTCTTGACAATTTTTACAAAGCCCATGGAAAGTTAAACGATGGTCTTTTACCTTAAAGCTCCAGTCTCGTTCTACTTTTTTCTCCACTTCACCAAGTAAATCCTCTTGGATTTCTTGTACAGCACCGCATTGTGTACAAATTAAATGATGATGGAAACGTTGTGCACCTTCTTGACGTAAGTCATAGCGTGAAACACCGTCTCCGAAGTTAATTTTATCAACAACTTTTAACTCAGATAATAACTCTAAAGTTCGATAGACGGTTGCTAGTCCGATCTCTGGCGACTTTTCTTTTACAAGGAGGTAAACATCTTCTGCGCTTAAATGATCTTCTTCATTTTCTAGCAGCACACGAACCGTCGCTTCACGTTGTGGTGTTAACTTATAGCTCGCTGCATGCAATTGCTTCTTAATTCGTTCAATTCTCTCTTCCATTCGGTACTACTCCCTCCTCGCCACTCTTACACCATTATATCAGAAGAAGGGCTTCTGTCAAAAGAAAAAAACAATCAAAATAAGTTGATAATTATTCTCATATAGTATTTATTTTTTATTGATAACTTCGACGACTTCTTTCATTAATACAGGTGATGCATATGCTTCAATGCTAGAAGCAATTGCTAATACAACGCCAATAGCAAGAAAGAAACAAGTGTAGCGAATTAATAACGGTAATAGTGGCTCGGTAATTTTCCGAATAAATTGATGCCTAATCATACGTAAAGAAAAACTCGCAGCAATTGTTGTCATGACAAGAAATGCTGGAATAATAATTAAATTTTGTGGCAACACAGATACAAATGCCAACAACAATCCATTCCACCCGTGCTGACTGACTAAAAAACCTACTGTAAATCCAACAACCACTCCTTTTAAAAATAATAAAATAAAAATAAGTGGCAATCCAATAATTGAAACTCCTAACAACCAAATAAATCCAATGTATTTTAATTGTGAAAAGAAACTTTCTCGAAACATGTCGCTGGCAATTGCGAATTCTCCTTTGGAAACTTGTCCAAAAAATCGCCTCAAATAAAAAGATAAATCTTGTTTTTGACTCACCTCTAGACTATTTACAAGAATGGCTCCAAACACTACACCCATCAATAACAAAACACAATTAAATATATAAAGCGAAGAATTCTCTTGTATATGAGAAATTACACGATTTTGCCAAGTTTTTCGTAACATTTTTTCTTCCCTCCGTTCACACTCTTATTAAAATGTATGAAAGAAAGAAAAAAGTATGATTAATTAAGATTGAAATTCCGCCCCACTTTGCTAAACTTAAAAGTAGAGAATAGGAGGGATTTTGCTTGAAACCATTATTATTAGATTTTCCAACATTATTTCAAACTGAGCGCTTGCAAGTACGCAAACCATTTCCAGGTGATGGAACAGAGGTATATGAAGCAGTTCAAGCTTCTTTAGAAGACTTACAGCCATGGATATCAATTACATCCGCGACAGAAGAAAATGCTGAAGAAACCGTTCGAGAAGCTCACGGGCAATTTTTACTTCGTGAAACATTGGCTTTTCATTTATATGATAAAATATCTGGTACATTTATCGGTGCTCTTACCCTTCATCCAGAAGACTGGGATATTCCAAAGTTTTCAATTCGTTTCTGGTTACATAGCGCTTATACAAAACAAGGCTATATGACAGAAGCAGTGAAAGGTGCTGTCCAGTTTGCTTTTGATAAACTTGGCGCAAGACGACTTGAAATTCGTTGCGATGCTACAAATGTAAATGCATGTGCTTTAGCAGAACGACTGGAATTTATTTTAGAAGGTACACTAGAAAACGATTTTCTTGCTCCAGATGGCAGCTTACGTGACACACGTGTATATGCCAAAATCAACTAAAACACTCGCCTAAGGCGAGTGTTTATTTTTGTAATTGCAAGTATTGTACAGCGAACATTGTCTTCGCATCATGGATACGCTGATTTTTCATAAGTTCAATGGCTTCTTCTAAGGAAACCTCCATCAATTCCACAAATTCATCTTCATCTAAAGCTGCTTTATTTTCTTTTTTCTTTAATCCTGTTGCTTTGTATACATATAATATCTCATCAGCAAAACCTGGTGATGTATAAAAAGATGTGATGAATTCCATTTTGTCACATACATATCCTGTTTCTTCTTCTAGTTCACGAATCGCTGTTACCTCTGGTTTTTCTCCAGGCTCTAATTTTCCAGCAGGAATTTCAACAATCTCTTTTTCAAGCGCCTTACGGTACTGCTCAACAAGTACGATTTTCTCTTCATTTGTAACTGCGATAATAGCAACAGCCCCAGGATGATTTACAATTTCACGTTTACTCACTTCTCCATTTGGCAATACTACATCATCAACACGAACTTTAATAACTTTCCCATCAAAAATTGGTTCAGTTGCAACTGTTCTCTCTGCAAGATTACTCACAATATTTCATCTCCCTATTCTATTTCCTAATTGTTCTTCATACATTTTACCACACTGAAAGGAGCGTGATAAAAATGAAAGTATATATTTTACCAAATCGCGTCACATTAGTCGGAAAAGCTTGGCAAATCCGGCATAAGCTAAAACAATATGGAAAAGAATACACAACCGTCAAAGAATGGATTACAGCAAACAAGAAGTAAACGTTTGTCAACCTTCTACTGCTTTCGTACAATTAAAGTAAGGAGGCTGACCTATGAAAAAACGTCAATTAGGAAACTCAGATTTGTATATTACTGAAATGGGACTTGGCTGTATGTCTCTTGGCACAGAAGAAAACCAAGCCATTCGCATCATTCATGAAGCGATTGATTTAGGAATTAACTTTTTGGATACAGCAGATTTATACAATTATGGATTAAATGAAGAATTTGTTGGAAAAGCTCTTAAGGGGAAACGCGATCAAATTGTTCTAACAACGAAAGTAGGAAACCGCTGGACCGAAGAAAAAAATGGATGGTCTTGGGACCCTTCTAAAGCTTATATAAAGACAGAGGTAAAAGAAAGTTTACGCCGCCTGCAAACAGATTATATTGATTTATATCAACTTCACGGCGGGACAATAGAAGATCCTATCGATGAAACAATCGAAGCGTTTGAAGAATTAAAAGAAGAAGGTATCATTCGACAGTACGGAATTTCTTCTATTCGTCCGAATGTGATTCGGGAATATGCAAAACGTTCTAACATTGTTAGCGTATTAATGGAGTACAGTCTATTAAATCGTAGACCCGAAGAATGGTTTTCATTCTTACAAGACAATCAAATTAGCGTAATTGCTCGCGGACCACTCGCGAAAGGATTATTAACTGACAGTAATGAAAGAAAAGTAGAAAAAGTGAAAGAAAAAGATTATCTTTCTTATTCTTATAACGAATTAACAAAAACTTTAGCTGCTGTAAAAGAGATTACAAACATTTATTCATTAACTGAAACAGCTATTCAATATTGTTTACATGACCCCGTTGTTGCCGCTGTTATTCCAGGTGCTAGTTCTATTCAGCAATTACGAGAGAATGTACAAGCTACAATTCCATCTTCATTAACAACCGAAGAATATAAACAAATTCAAGCAATTGTTAAATATGATACATACACATTACACCGCTAAAAAACGCTACCATTTTCGGTAGCGTTTTTTTATAACGTATCGTATTTATCTGGGTTTGTTCCAACGTGCAAATTACGATCCAATGTGTCAATTTGCTTAATCTCTTCTTCTGTTAATGAAAAATCAAAGATCGTAAAGTTTTCTTGAATGCGAGATGGTGTAACAGATTTAGGAATTGTTACAATACCACTTTGAATATCCCAGCGTAAAATAATTTGAGCAGGCGTTTTTTCATACTTTTTAGCAATCTCTTGAATAATTGGATGCTGAAATACTTCGCCACCTCTCATCAACGGGCTCCATGCTTCCATTTGAATTTGTTCCTTTTCACAAAAATCACGTAATCCAAACTGCGCAAGCATCGGATGAAGTTCTACTTGGTTCACCATCGGTTTTACATTACAATTTGGCAGGAGCTGTTCTAAATGGTGCTGATGAAAATTCGAAACGCCAATTGCACGCACTTTTCCTTCCTCATATAGTTTCTCAAGAGCGCGATATGTATCTATATATTTCCCTCTTATTGGCCAATGAATTAAATATAAATCCACGTAATCCATTTGTAATTTCTTTAAACTTTTCTCAAATGCTTGAAGTGTCGTTTCATATCCTTGATCGTCATTCCATACTTTTGTCGTAATAAATAATTCTTCACGCGCAATTCCTGATTCACGAATCGCTTCTCCGACACCGCTTTCATTTTCATATACAGTCGCTGTATCAATAGAGCGATACCCAACTTCTAAAGCCGTTTTTACCGCTTGTTTTACTTCTTCTCCTTCTTTTGCTTTATATACACCTAAACCAAGCATCGGCATTTTCACGCCATTATGAAGTGTAGTTGTTGAAATATACATGATTACTACTCCTCCTTCTCTTCTCCTGCAAATTTTCTAGCAGGTGTCATCATATTTTTATAACCACCATTTTATTTGAACAAGATTTACGAAAAAAGTCAAAATATATACAGTTAACATAATATTTTTATTTCAATAAACTTACTTACTTGTGCTATTCTCTAACCATTCTTTTGCTTTCTCATCAATATTACGAACAAAATCCGTCTTTCCTTCTGTATATTGCTCTCCATTATATGTAAACTTTTCTGCCAAGTCTTTCTTTAATGACGCGTAAGATTCTGCCTCTTCACAATGTGCCATCATATAATCACGAAATGCTAAATGACGTGTAATTTCCGAATTTCCTGTTTCAAACACATGTAAATGATACGAACGTTTTTCTTCGGTTCCATGAATAAAAAAACGCCGGCCTGCAATCCCATTTTCCCCTTTTACAATATAACCAAGTTCTTCAAAACGCTCGTTCCAATTGTCTACTCTCTCAATATCTTCTACTTCCATAATCATATCAACAATTGGTTTTGCTGCGAGTCCTGGCACTGATGTGCTACCAATATGATGTACTTTCACAGGCTCTGGCATCGCTTCCTTTAAACGTTTTTCTTCTATTTGAAATTTCTCAATCCAGTGATTTTCATATGGCACTACTACTATTTTTCTCATCCCATTTCCCCTTTTCCCCTCAAATCGTTAAAAAAATCATCAGGGTAATTCCACTGATGATTTTTTCATTATTTAAAGTCTTTCCAAGTGAGGTTACTTTCACTTAATAGTTCTTCAAACGATTTATTCTTTTCGCGTTCTTTTTGTTCCTTACGCTTTCTCTCTTGCTCTTCTATTTCTTTTTGCTCCGCTCTTACTTGTAATTCTTTCTTCTTACTTTTCAATTGATCCATTAAAGACGCATTTAATTGATCACCAATTGTAATTGATTCCTTATCTGTCTGATTCATTTGCGTTTGTCTTTGCATTTTTTTCTTTTTCTTCATGACTTGCTCACCTTTTACTTTTTTCTCCATTATAGAGGAAATGACTCTCTCTCGACAATAAAAACGGATAATTCACTTTTGATTTTTCTATTATGTATATTTTGTGAAGATGTAAATAAAAAGATAAAATTTTATTAATCTTTATAATAAATAGAATTTTTTGTAGCAATAACTCTCTTAATCTATTAAAATTATGTCGTATGATGTCAGATTATAAAAAGGGAGAGAAAACATATGTGGAAAAAAGTCATTCCGGTTACCCTAGCATTAAGTACAATTACTTTTTCAAGTGTATTTGCTGCACCTCCATCTCAGGCACCCACAGAACAAAATCGCTACATAAACGTACAGATGCTCGGTATTAACGATTTTCACGGTCAACTAGACACTGTAAAAAAGATTAACAATAAAGAAGCAGGAGGGGCTGAGTACTTAGCTGCTTATTTACGAGATCGTGAGAAACAAAATCCGAACACACTAATGGTTCATGCTGGTGATATCGCCGGAGCAAGTCCTCCAGTTTCAGCACTCCTGCAAGACGAACCAACAATTGAATTTTTAAATGATTTAGGATTTGATGTTGGAACTATTGGAAACCATGAATTTGACGAAGGTATTAACGAAATGAATCGCCTTATTTACGGTGGATATCACGAAAAAACAGGGAATTTTAAAGGAGCAAATTTCCCTTATGTGGCTGCCAATTTCTACAACAAATCAACTGGCCGTTTATTTCTACCACCATTTACTGTAAAAATGGTAGAAGGAGTTCCTGTTGGTTTTATCGGGGTTGTAACAACAGATACACCTAATGTTGTTATGCCTACTATGCTTAAAAATGTACAAATTACAGATGAAGTAGAAGCAATTAATAAATCTGCACAACAACTGAAAAGACTAGGTGTCAAATCAATCGTTGTTCTTGCACACGTCGGCGGTACAACCGATGATACTGGTGTAACAAATGGGGATCTCGTTCGCCTAGCAAATGATACTGATCCAGAAGTCGATGTCATTTTCGGTGGTCATAGTCACACTTATGTAAATGGAACTATTAATAACAAACTTGTTGTACAAGCAAATTCTTATGGAATGGCTTTTGCCGATGTCGATGTAAAGATTGATCGTAAAACGCAAGATATTGTAGAGAAAAAAGCGGAAGTTGTAACAACCTATCACGAAAATATAAAGCCTGATCAACAAGTAAAGAAGAAAATCGATCAGTATCAAGAAAAAATTGCCCCTCTTGTCAATGAAGTTGTTGGAAAATCGACTGCGCCGCTAGATCGTAAACAAAATGCTGCTGGAGAATCCACTCTTGGAAATTTAATTGCGGACGCTCAGCGTGCAACGATGCAATCACAAATTGCTCTCATGAATCCTGGTGGCATTCGTAATGATTTAGATACTGGCGATATTACATGGGGAGAGTTATACGGGATTCAGCCATTTGGAAATCAGTTGATAAAGGTTAATTTAACTGGCCAAGACATTCGAGATATTTTAAATCAGCAATGGCAAAAAGATAAAACGAGAATGCTTCAAATCTCAGGTATTCAGTATACTTGGGATGCCACTAAACCAGATGGTGACAAGGTTACAAATATTCATTTAACAAGCGGTGAAGAACTGATTGCCACTAAAACTTATAGCGTTGTTGCAAATGCCTTTCTCGCTTCAGGGGGAGACGGATTTATATCCTTTAAAAATGGGAAAGATGCTGAAACAGGACCAAATGATTTTGAAGCGTTAGTAGATTATGTAAAACAAGTGAAAGAACCGATTCAACCTATTATCGATGGGCGAATTCAAAGAGTGAACTAAACTTTATCATTCACAAAAAGAGAGAGGGTACACGCCTTCTCTCTTTTACTTATCTTGATATATTTCATCTACCTCTTCATATTTCCGTAAAAATTCCATCAATGCCACTTCTACAATTTTAGATTTATGCATCCCTTCGGAAACAGAGACAGCGCCTAATTTCTCTAAAATATCTGTACGTATAGAAAAAGTACGTTTTTTCTTTTCATTACTGCTTCTAATCGATTCTGTAATAATCGGTTCTTCTCGTTTTCGAAGCAATTCGTAAATTTTTTGTAGTTGTTCATATATTAAGACTTGATAATCTGTTTTTACATATTGAAGTGCAGTAGCTTCTTGGAGATATAAATGACGCGGTTCTTCTCCCTCTCCAATGAATATTCGTTTCTTCAGTTCGCCATCGTATTCATATCCAAGCACCCTTAACTTTTTTGACAATGCATATGGGCTCATGTCGAGGCGTTTCGCAATAATAGCAAGTGGTTCCCGTTTGTTTAAGCGATCTATAATTTCTCCAACTGTCACTTTCTTCCCCCTTCTCTCTGAGCGCTCATAGTTGAAACATAGCCTACATGTTATGATACAATAATTTCTTAACAGTATATGCAAAATTGTACATCCGTGCGATACATACCATTAGATAAAAGGAGGTTTTTTATATGCTTTTTCGTAGCTACACCCCACCGTTTTCCGACGAATTAAAGAATCCAATTTCAAATAGCATCGCTACGATAGAAAGCGTTACAATCAATAATCGTAAACAATCTCTACTTATTCGTGGTCAAGACATAAATCAACCTATTTTATTATGCTGTCACGGCGGCCCTGGTATGGCACAAATTGGATTCATTCGGCATTTTCAAAAAGAATTAGAAAAGCACTTTATTGTTGTCAATTGGGATCAAAGAGGAGCGGGAAAATCCTTTTCTTGGCGGGATATAAAAGCACCATTTACAATTGAACAATTCGTTTCAGATACATTTGAAGTAATACAATATCTTCTTTCTCGCTTCAAAAAGCAGCGGCTATTTCTCGCGGGACATTCTTGGGGAAGTATTATCGGTTTGCAAATTGCCAATCAATATCCAGACTATATCGAAGCTTATATTGGTATAGGTCAGATTGTACATATGAAACAAAATGAAGAATTGCTCTATCAACATTTAATTCACTCTGCCAAAAAACATGGACACGAGCGTGCATTGACCTCTCTAACAAAGCTTGGAAAGCCTCCTTTTCTAGATATGCGGCGTCTTATCATACAAAGAAAATGGCTTGGTACATTTGGAGGAGTAGTTCAAAATGGGACTTCCTTTTCTTTCATTCGAAAAGGGTTGTTTTCTTCAGAATATACATGGTTAGATTGGATAAGATTTCTCGCAGGAAATATGAAATCTGGGACATTATGGGAGGAAATGCTCACAGTAGATTTCTTTTCTACAATCTCAAAACTTTCTGTACCTGTCTATTTCTGTTCTGGTCGTTTCGACTACCAAACACCTTATGCACTCGTTCAACAATATTGTGATACAATTCAAGCACCCATCAAAAAAATGATCTGGTTCCCAAACTCTGCTCATTCACCAAATTTAGAAGAACCTGAACTGTTTGCAAAATCTATATGCTCTATCAAACAAGAATTATCTTTTCAATATAAATAACAATCGTTATACCTTTTACATTTCATAGAAAACATTTTATAATTACATGTCGTAACTTTACTTGGTTCGTCTATATATCTACCTAGGATAAGTTGCAAAACAGAAAAAAATCAGGGAGATTACATTTATTATGAACGCTGTACTCGTCGCAGTAGCAGTGATGCTGCTGCTTAGTTTATTACGTGTCCAAGTCATTGTCGCTATTATCGTCGGCGCCTTAACAGGTGGACTAATTGGCGGACTTGGGATTTCAGAAACAATCCATACTTTTACCACAGGGCTTGGAAGCAGTGCTCCAATCGCTTTAAGTTATGCCATGCTCGGAGGATTCGCTATTTCGCTTTCCAAAACGGGACTTCCCGACGCGATGATTCATACTGCACTGAATGTAATTGGCAACGAAAAAGACACAAAAAAGCAAACATATTCCAAAGTACTTATTTTATTTATCATTTTAGCAATGGCTTGTTTTTCACAAAATGTTATACCGGTGCACATTGCTTTTATCCCTATTTTAATTCCAGCGCTTTTAAAAGTTTTAAATGAATTAGAAGTGGATCGTCGGCTTGTTACATGTCTCATCACATTCGGCTTAATTACTCCTTATATGTGGATCCCAGCCGGATTTGGAAAAATTTATCACGACGTCTTACAAACAAATGCACAGCAAAGTGGGCTTACATTTGATGTAACCCTTATTCCAAAAGCGATGACAATTCCAGCAATAGGTATGATTATCGGGCTATGTGTCGCTGTTTTCATTACGTATCGTAAACCACGCACCTACTCTACCGAACCGATTCATTCTTCAACTGATGAAATAGCTCCTTACACAAAAAGAAGCATTACGTTCGGATTGTTATCTATTATCGCAACATTATGCATGCAATTAACAACAGAATCAATGATTTTTGGTGCATTAGCAGGGATTATTGTATTATCCATTAGTGGGAGTCTCCCGCTCAAAGAAGCTGATGATATTTTAACAAGCGGTATGCGTATGATGTCATTTATCGGTTTCGTTATGATTTCTGCTGCTGGATTCGGAGCAGTTCTTCGGAAGACAGGGCATGTTGAATCACTCGTTCAAACAAGTGCTGATTTAATTGGGAACAGTAAGCCACTCGCTGCATTTCTTATGCTTGTTATCGGTCTACTCGTTACAATGGGAATCGGTTCTTCCTTTTCCACCATTCCGATTTTAACAACAATCTTCGTTCCGCTATGTATACAGCTTGGCTTTAGCCCAATGGCAACCATTGCTATTATCGGTACAGCTGGTGCATTAGGTGACGCTGGTTCTCCAGCATCTGATAGTACGCTAGGACCTACTTCAGGTTTAAATGCAGATGGCAAGCATCATCATATATGGGATACATGTGTTCCAACCTTTCTTCACTACAATATTCCGCTACTTATATTTGGATTTATTGCTGCCATAACATTATAAAAAAGGTGCGTTTTACTTGGACGCACCTTTTACTTTGTCGATTCTCGTTCAATTAATAGAAACTCTTCTTGCTGTACTTCTTCAAAGTTTACTTGTTTCTTTTTTATTTTTCCTACCAACTTTTGTACAGCTACCACCCCTTTCTTTTCAAAGGGACTTCCAATCGTTGTTAAAGATGGCGTAACCCATTCACCTTGTAAACTTCCTTTAAAACCAACGACTTGCAAATGCTCCGGTATATGAATACCAAGATAACTTGCTGCACGAACGACTGCAATTGCAACAGCATCACTAGAAGTGACAACACCGTCAACATACGGATATTTTCGTAATAATTCAATAATTTGTTTTTCTTCAGGCCCTTCTATTTTTTCTTCTCGATAAGCAAGCCTTTCTTCCCAAACTCCATCTAAAAATCCAGATACATGTTCTTCCATTTTCTCATCTTCTGTCTCTTCCCCAATATAAGCAAGAAAATGACAACCTTTTTCTTTTAGCAAAACAACTGCCTTTTTAGCACTGTCATAATACGTAGAAAGCACTCCCGCTTCATCAAGTACAACAAATGGAATAGAAAGATTATCTAGACGCTTATATATGTCGTTTGTCATAATTACACCAGCAATATTATTTTGCATCAGTATATCTATATAACCACTCTTATTTTCTATATTACAAATAACGATTTGATATCCCTCTTTATATGCAGCCTCTTCTACCGAACGAAGCAATGTTATATAGGATGGATCTTCTAAATTTGATACTAATACGGCAATCATTGTCGAAGATTTTTTAAATAACGCCTTTGCTACGGCATTCGGTTTATACTGCAACTCTTCAATTGCCTGTTTTACTTGTTTTACTGTATCCTCATGGACATACCCTTTTTCATTAATCACTCGTGAAACGGTTGCGACTGAAACACCGGCCAATTTTGCAACATCACGTATGGTTGCCACATCGTCACCCCTTAATATGGTAATAGCTTACAATTTAAACCTAAAACAAAGTAGATCATTCGTCAAGGTTATTGTTTTATATTTCTGAAAATTGTTACAGGAAATATTTATTACCTTTTTCTTCTTCAACATATATAAAAGTTGATTTTATATATTCATTTTTTCTAGTTGGATTTCATGTAAAATTGCGATATTGTCATATCCAATAAGCGGAATTTCTCGCTTTATCTTCCTCGCTTCCTTTACTGCATCTACGTATAAATTGGTTATCATAAAACCACGTTTCTGATAGAAACGAAGCGCATTCGTATTATCATTTGTTGTAATCAGCCATATTTTTTTACAACATTGTTTTTTTGCAATATCAACTACACGTTCTACAAGTTTCGTTCCAATTCCCTTCTTCTCCTTAAAGCTATCTAATGAAACAATCTCACAATTATTTTCTTTTATTTCATATGTAATAATCCCTGCTATTCTGTTATCTTCGGTTGCAACAAAACCCGGTAATTGATCTAACAGATGTGCTCTTCCGCGTGAAACCATAAGCGTGCTGCCCCAATTTTCACGCATAAACAGCTCAATTGTTTCTTTCATTTCCACTGTAATTTTTTGTATTTGAATCATGTCCCACTATCTCCCTTTTCACATCATTATGATACAATATAAGTGTATCATATGTAGAGATATTTGGAGGATGAGGTAAGGTATGAAACGTCTTTTCACAACATTGCTAACCATAATAGGAGCATTAATTGGCATCGGTATTTTCTTTACTAATAAAGTAATGTACTTAAAGAAAAAAACAGAAGAAGAAATTTTAGAGCGTGAAACAAAAAAGCATTTTCGTTTAGAAGATTTTAACGCCATTCCAAAAGAAGAGGTTCGTATTCCGTCTCAATTTAAATATGACATTCACGGCTATTACATTTCTGCAGGCAATTCTAATAAGTTTATGATTTTTTGCCACGGTGTAACGGTAAATAAAATAAACTCTGTCAAATATGCAAATTTATTTTTAAACAGAGGATATAACGTATTTATTTATGATCACCGTCGCCATGGTAAAACAGGTGGTAAAACGACAAGTTATGGCTATTACGAAAAGTATGATTTAAAGACGGTAGTTGATTGGCTAAAGAACCGTTTTGGAACAAATATTACACTTGGCATTCACGGGGAATCAATGGGAGCTGCAACACTCCTTCAATATGCAGGAATGGTAGAAGACGGCGCTGATTTTTATATTGCGGACTGCCCATTCTCTGACTTTTATGGTCAGCTACAACATCGCTTAAAAGTCGAATTCCATTTACCGAAATGGCCGCTACTACCATTAGCAAATGCCTTTTTAAAGGTAAGGGACGGTTATACAATACGCGAAGTTTCTCCAATCGATTGTGTAAAAAACATAAATAATCCAGTCCTATTTATTCATAGCAAAGACGATGATTATATTTTATGTGATATGACAAAAGCTCTTTATGAAGCGAAAGAAAACAATAAACAGCTCTTTATTGCAGAACATGGTGCACACGCTTGCTCTTATAATGAAAACAAGCAAGAGTATGAAGCTGCCGTGGATCAATTCTTAAAAACATATGTGAAAGAAACAAAAAACAGGCTTGCATAAGCCTGTTTTTTCACGTTATTGCGCTAGCACGTCTGTAACTTGTTCCATATTTTCAGAAATCCATTTTACCGCTTCATCAAGCGTTTGAAATTCTGTCGTTTGAAATGTAACTTCGTCTTGAAGAAGCCACACATCTTTTGGTTCTTGTCCTACACCAGCAATTGACCAATGCAGTAAACTATATGGATGATTATCATTTAAAAAAGATGCCCACGTGCGCTCATTTGCAATATTTTGCAGTGTACGTAATTGTTTATTCATGTTTCGTCACCTTACTATATGTCAACTATAAACGTTATTATAACACTCTCTTCTTCTACATACAAAGTACTGTTTTTATTGTCAAGCGCTTCCTGTAATTATATGATGAACATAAGCGTTTTGGAAGGAGGGATACTGTTGGCTAAAGTACAAATTAAAGTGAATGATAATGGTTCGTTTCGCATTACAGGGGATGTGGAACTAATCGACTCACAAGGGAATGCTTTCCCGGCAAAACCTGCATTTTCTTTATGTCGCTGTGGGTTATCAAAAAACATGCCTTATTGCGATGCTTCGCATAAGGGAAAATTCGAATCTATCGTTCGAGCACCAAAAGAAGAATAATAATATGAGAAGCACGCACAAATGATTTGTGCATGCTTCTTATAAATGTCCTATATAAAAACCTATCAGTGCAGAAAAAATGCCTAGCATATAACTCATTACGACATATAATAGCGCCTTTTGTCCCTCACGCTTATGTATCAATTGAATAATTTCAAGCTTACATGTTGAAAAGGTCGTAAATGCCCCCATAAACCCTGTTCCACATAATAATAACCACGTACGATTTATATAAACTCCGTACAATAGACCCAATAAGAATGAGCCTACTACATTTACAAATAATGTTCCATATGGAAATAAACTTCCATACTTTTCTTTCATTGCACTACTAATAGAAAATCTAGCAATAGCTCCGAAAAAACCACCAATTCCTACAAGCAAAACATTCATCGTGCTCCTTCTTTCTTCATACTTTTTTCATATAATGCATTTCCAAGGTAAAATCCAAATAAAGATAAGAGCAATCCTCCAACTATACTCGTACTTACATAATAAAACGCCATAAAGAATGCTTCATGTTGCATTAGTTCCAATGTCTCTATACTGAATGTTGAGAAAGTAGTAAAAGAGCCGATCATTCCTGTTCCAACGCTATTCATTATCATTTGTGAAACATGTTTCATACGAAATACATACATCGTTAAAAACGCTAAGAAAAAACTACCACTCATATTCGCCAGCCATGTTGCTAGCGGAAAAGAGTCAACTGAAGGAGTACCAATCCATTGCTCTAATCCATACCGTGCTAAAGTCCCAACAATACCACCGATTCCTACTGCAATATATTTCATATCTCCACCTCATTTATGGTATGTACTGAAATCTTTCCCATACTATATATTCATTTTAATTCTCCAACCTATAAGCTGCGACTATGAAAACCAAAACAGACCTCTACTCATTTTCGGCATGGGACGAAAAAAGCATCGACCGCCTCTATCCATAATCGGACGCTCTCTCCTGCAAAAAAGAAAAGTGTCGATTAGTTTTTCTTTTTATATAGTATAACAAACTTTATTTCACCCTTCATTTTCATACAATTCTTCACATTCGAATATTTTTTACTATCCTTTTTTCTTTTTTGTGCTATAATGTGAGCAAACAACATCCTTCGGGGTCGGGTGAAATTCCCAACCGGCGGTGATGAAGTGCACACTTCTAAGTCCGTGACCCGTTTCTAAGCTTTGAAACGGTGGATCTAGTGAGATTCTAGGGCCGACAGTATAGTCTGGATGGGAGAAGGATATGTTTTCTAGTGCTTATATAGCGAATACACTTTTATTTTGGCGTACACATTTTTACTGATTCGTTTTGAATCAGTGTATATGTTTTCTTTCATATACCTATTTTTCTATGCTGAAATAAAAAGATACGACTAGCGTATAAAAAATTGATAGTTTGCTAGGTTTTTTCTCGTGCAAAAATATCAATCATCGTTAGGTTTCTTTCCTATACTTTCGTATTCGAACTATATTTCTAGAAATCACGTCTCCCAACCCCCAAGGATACTATTATCCTTGGGGGTTTTTTGATTTTTCTTAGGAGAGGTGAAAAGAATGACTGATCAAGAATATATGAGGATTGCCTTACAGTTAGCACAAAGTACTACAGGGCAAACAAGTCCAAATCCAATGGTCGGTGCTGTTGTTGTAAAGGATGGAAACATCGTAGGAATAGGAGCGCATCTACGCGCAGGTGAGGAGCATGCTGAAGTCCATGCGCTTCGTATGGCTGGCGAAAAAGCAAAAGGATCCACTGTATACGTAACACTAGAACCATGTAGCCATTTCGGAAAAACTCCACCATGCTGTGATCTACTCATTGAAAAAGAAGTGAAGCATGTAGTAATCGCTACACTCGATTGCAATCCGCTCGTTTCAGGTAACGGTGCAAAACGTTTACAAAAAGCTGGTATTAGCGTAACTACCGGTGTTCTTGAAGAAGAAGCAATCCGATTAAACCGATACTTTTTCCACTATATGAAAACAAAACTACCGTTTGTAACAATAAAAACAGCGATGAGTTTAGATGGAAAAATAGCTACTACTACTGGAGAAAGCAAATGGATTACAGGTGAAGTTGCTCGCCAAGATGTGCATCAATATCGTCGTACGCACGATGCCATCCTTGTAGGAGTGAATACTGTTATAACTGATAATCCCTCTTTAACAACACGTCTTCCAAACGGGGGTAAACATCCGATTCGAATTATTTTAGATACACATTTACGAACGCCGTTGTCCTCTCATGTTATTACTGACGGGATAGCACCAACATGGATTATTGTTGGAAAAAATGTAAATGAAGAAAAAATAGCAATATATGAATCTCAAGGGATATCCATATTTCAAATGAAGACGAGCCAAATTGAAATACGCGAGTTTCTCCTCCTTCTCGGTGAGAAACAAATTCTTTCTCTCTTTGTTGAAGGAGGACAATCAGTGCACGCGAGCTTTTTAGAAACAAAGTGTTTTAATGAAATTGTAACTTATATAAGCCCTAAATTAATCGGTGGAAAAGATGCCCCAACTATGTTTGGTGGCACCGGCTTTAGCAAACTACAAGATGCACTTTCCTTACAAATTCAAGAGATGAAACAAATTGGCGATGATATAAAAATCGTCGCTACAGTGCGAAATGAGGTGCCTGCATGTTTACAGGAATTGTAGAAGAGCTTGGAACTGTTTCGAATATAAGGCAAAGCGGAGAAGCAATGAAGCTGACAATCACAGCAAATACAATTTTATCAGACGTAAAACTAGGAGACAGTATTGCTGTAAATGGCATCTGCTTAACCGTCACTTCTTTTACAGCGTCTTCGTTTACTGTTGATGCCATGCCTGAAACGATGCGAGCAACATCACTACGTATGCTTGGGACCCGTTCTAAAGTAAATCTAGAACGGGCAATGGCTGCAAATGGGCGCTTTGGTGGACATTTCGTCACAGGACATATTGATGGAATTGGAACCATTGTAAGTAAAAAACAGCACTATAATGCAATATATTACAAAATTGAAATTCCAAATAATTTGCTCCGTTATTGTTTACACAAAGGATCAGTAGCTATTGATGGAACAAGCTTAACGATATTTGATATAGATGAATCTTCCATTACCATTTCACTTATTCCGCACACTGTAAGCGAATCTATTATCGGTGAAAAAGTAGCTGGAGACATCGTAAACATTGAATGTGACATGGTTGGAAAATATATTGAGCGCTTTATTTCAAATCCCAAGAAACAGAGCAGTTCAGTTACAGAAAGCTTTTTACAAGAAAACGGATTTCTATAAGGGGGAAGCACAATGTTTCATCGTATTGAAGAAGCACTAGAAGATTTAAAACAAGGAAAAGTCATTATCGTATGTGATGATGAAAGCCGTGAAAACGAAGGAGATTTCATCGCTTTAGCAGAGAACATTACACCTGAAACAATTAATTTTATGATTACACATGGCCGTGGTCTTGTTTGTGTACCGATTACAGAGCAATATGCAGACCGCTTACAGCTAGAACCTATGGTTTCTCATAATACAGATTCCCATCATACGGCGTTCACAGTAAGTATCGACCACATTTCTACAACAACAGGTATTAGCGCTTACGAGCGTGCGACAACTGTACGCGAGTTATTAAATCCAGCATCAAAAGGCACAGATTTTAACCGCCCAGGTCATATCTTTCCTTTAATCGCGAAAGAAGGCGGCGTTCTACGCCGCGCTGGCCATACGGAAGCAGCGGTTGATTTAGCAAAATTATGTGGCGCGGAACCAGCAGGGGTCATTTGTGAAATTATAAAAGAAGACGGCACGATGGCACGTGTTCCTGATTTAGTACAAGTGGCAGAACAATTTGATATAAAAATGATTACGATTGAAGATTTAATCGCTTATCGTCGCCATCACGAAACGCTCGTAACAAGGGAAGTTGAAATTACATTACCGACAGATTTTGGTACATTTCATGCAATCGGTTATTCCAATTCGCTTGATCAAAAAGAACATATCGCTCTCGTAAAAGGAGACATTTCTACTGGCGATCCTGTTCTCGTTCGTGTGCATTCTGAATGCTTAACTGGCGATGTTTTCGGTTCATGCCGCTGTGACTGTGGTCCACAGCTTCATGCTGCCCTCGCTCAAATTGAGCGGGAAGGAAAAGGTATTCTTCTTTATATGAGGCAGGAAGGCCGCGGCATTGGACTGCTTAATAAACTTCGTGCATACAAGTTACAAGAAGAAGGATTCGATACTGTGGAAGCAAATGAAAAGTTAGGCTTTCCAGCAGATCTTCGCGATTATGGCATTGGTGCCCAAATCTTAAAAGATTTAGGATTACAGCAATTGCGCTTATTAACGAATAATCCGAGAAAAATTGCAGGCTTGCAAGGTTATGATTTAGAAGTTGTCGAACGCGTACCGTTGCAAATGCCAACAAAAGAAGAAAATAAAGCATATTTACAAACAAAATTAGAAAAATTAGGTCACTTACTAAGTTTATAATATATAAAGGGAGAGATAAAATATGGTATTCGAAGGTCATTTAGTTGGTACAGGATTAAAAGTTGGAGTTGTTGTTGGACGTTTTAATGAATTTATTACAAGCAAACTATTAGGTGGTGCACTAGACGGTTTAAAGCGCCATGGTGTAGAAGAAAACGATATTGATGTCGCATGGGTTCCAGGTGCATTTGAAATTCCATTAATCGCAAAAAAAATGGCAAGTAGCGGCAAATACGATGCTGTCATTACACTTGGAACAGTCATTCGCGGTGCTACAACTCATTATGATTACGTTTGTAATGAAGTTGCAAAGGGTGTTGCTTCTTTATCACTACAAACAGACATCCCAGTTATTTTCGGCGTATTAACGACTGAAACAATTGAACAAGCCATTGAACGTGCAGGTACAAAAGCTGGTAACAAAGGCTATGAATCAGCAGTGGCTGCGATTGAAATGGCTCATTTATCAAAACAATGGGCATAAAAAAGAGGCTTCGGCCTCTTTTTTTATTTCCTCACTTTTTTTCTTACATCTTTTATCAATTCCTCCATCGTTTTTCCTTCTGTTTTAATACGAAGATTTTGAGCGGTTCTCCACACATTTTCCCGTTTCTTTTCTTCCTCTACAATATGAAGCTCTTTCCGCACTTCCTTTAAGTCTTTTCCCTCTGTCTCAATCCCAAAATGTTCAGCTTTTGTTCGAAAATGTTGTTCAATTCTTTGTTGCATTTCTTTCTGTTCTGGATTCTCAGCTGCCTTAACTGGATCAGCACTAATTGCCTTTACTAAAATTAAAAAAGTCATAATAGCTAGTATATATTTGTGCATGTTAGATCCTCCACCCAAGATAAATTACACTTTTACTATGTACAATTACTGGGTGGAAAATTCGTCCACACAATTTATTTTTTTACTAAAAGCTACTACTTTAAAGGCTTGAAGGTATTTCATTACATTTTGTTTACAAAAAAAGAAAGCACCAAAAGGAGCTTTCTTTTCAATCTTTACAGCGCACATTCTTCTATTTCAAATCCTAAATCTTCAATCATACCCCAGTCAGCTGTTGGCTCTTGTCCTTCTGTTGTTAAATAGTCACCAACGAAGATCGAATTTGCTGCAAATAAGCCAATTGGCTGTACAGAGCGTAAATTAATTTCGCGACCACCAGAAATACGGATTTCTTTTGATGGATTCACAAAGCGCATCATCGCTAGTACTTTTAAACACTCCACTGGTGTTAATTCTTTCTGCCCTTCAAGCGGTGTCCCTTTTACAGCTACAAGAAAGTTACATGGAATAGAATCAGCATCTATACGTTTTAATTCAAGCGCAATTTCAACTTGCTGCTCTTTCGTTTCTCCCATACCGAAAATCGCACCAGAACAAGGAGAAATTCCCGCTTGTTTTGCTTTTTCTACTGTATCTACGCGATCGTCATACGTATGTGTTGAACAAATGCTATCGTAATTATTTGCATGTGTGTTTAAATTATGGTTATAACGATGAACACCTGCTTCTGCTAAGCGTCCTGCTTGATCTTCATTTAAAAACCCTAAGCAACAGCAAATTTTTAAATCCGTTGTTTCTCGAATTTCTTTTACTGCACCAATAACATGATTTACTTCTTTATCCGTTGGACGACGGCCAGATGCAACAATGCAGTATGTACCCGCTTTACGGCGAATTGCTTCGTGAGCTCCCTCTACAATCTTTTCTTGTGTTAACCATGCATACTTATCGATTGGTGCTTCTGAAACGATAGACTGTGAGCAATACCCACAATCTTCTGGACATAATCCAGATTTCGTATTAATAATCATATTTAATTTCACTTTTTTACCAAAGTAATGATGACGAATGATATAAGCTGCGTTCATAATTTCCAATACTTCTGTATCGTCAGCTTCTAAAATTGCTACAGCTTCTTCTTTCGTTATACTTCTGCCCCCTACTACTTCAGATGCAATTTTCTTCCAATCTGTTTTTGTTTGTACTTGTTTCATTTCTTCTCTTCCCCTCTTTTTCAATATACGCAAATAAAGCATGGTATGTTGTTACAATTTTTCCTTCTTCCGTGAAATCTCTTTCGTATATGCGAAGCATGGTTCGAAAGATAGAAGGACTTTGACAGTAAGATTCTACATTGCTATTTGTCGCTCCCACTTTTCGAATTGATTGTAGGAATCCACGAACTGTAGCAAATTTCTCTATGTAACATGTTTCAGAAACATGAACATCCCCTGTTATACTTTCACATACATCTTGCAACTGTTCTCTCGTTAAAAAACGTTGTCCAACAGATGAACTACTTTGTATATTTTTTTCTTCTTTAGCACTCTGAAATGCTGTATGAAGTTCTTGAAACGTTTGCTCCCCAAATGTTGAAAATAACAATAAACCACCTTCAAACAAATAACGGTATAAGTTTTTCAGCGTTGTTTGCAAATCGTTTAGCCATTGAAATGTTGCGCTTGAGATAATGACATCAAATGACTCACTTAATGTAAGGTGTTCGATATCTTCACATCTAAATGTCACAGATTCTACGTGATTTCTCGTTTTCGCAACAGCAATCATACTTTCAGCAAAATCAATTGCTATAATTTCTGCATTTGGAAAAGAAACGGCTAATTGCTCAGTCAAATAACCTGTGCCACATCCGAGCTCTAAAATACGGATGGACGACATGTTGTGATAATGTTTTTTCATTATAAAAAGCAACTGTTGCGCCATCTTTTTTTGTACACTTGCATATTGATCATAGGATACAGCTGCCCCATTAAATCGTTTTTGTAATAACGTTTTGTTGATCATTTTGTATCCCCTCTACAAACTGAATCATTTCATGTGCGCAATATTCAACATTAGTTACACAAAGCGCATGCCCAGCCCCACTTATTACTTTAAGCGTCCCCTTCGTATTTTCTTGTATATAGCGAGCAGCAGATAGTGGACATATGGCATCCTGTTCTCCATGAAGAAGTAACATCGGCGTCTTTACCTGCTTTAACTGACTTCTCATATCCATCTCTATTAAATAATCAAGCCCAAGCTGTAAAGATTCTATAGAATCACCTTGAAAATGCGCTACAATACCTTCAAATTGTTCCCTATCTTTTATCTCTTGTTTTGTAAACATACTTTTATAGAAGCGCTTCAATGTATCTTCCTTTCGTTTCAACAAACTTCTTTTCATCCGCTCTACAAAAGGAAGTTTCCATCCATTCTCATACTCTTCATCCACTGTGAATTTTGCTGTACCACCTAGTAAAATCATTCCTCTTGTCTGCACTCTGTTACATACTTGCAGAGCAGCTAATGCACCAAGTGACCACCCAATCAAAATTACATCCTGCCCTTGTGCTGCTTCTTCTACAAGCCCTGCAAAATCAGTAAGTTCTTTTACACCACGCCATTCAACATAACGAACAGAATATTCTTGAAAATATGGAAGTAATGAATCCCATACTCGTTTTTCCATTCCCCATCCGGGAATAAAAATAAGCTCGGGCTGTTTCATCTCAAGACCCCCTCTTCTTTCCCAATGCGAATAATCTGCCTAGTAGCCCATTGCAAGTCAGTATTTGTATGTTCAGACGTAACTGCAAATCGAATTCGTGAACTATTATGCGGAACCGTTGGTGGTCTGATAGCAATGGCAGCAATTCCTGCTTCCTGCAACTTTTCGCTAAAATGCATCACCACTTCATTTGATTTTGTAATAACTGGAACAATATGCGTTGAACTATCGCCAATATGAAAACCCGCTTCCTCTAAAGTATTACGGAAATACGTTCCATTTTCTAAAAGTCGCTGTCGTCTTCCCGCATCTTCCTTCACAATTTCAATTGCACGTTTCATTGCACCAAGCGTCCCTGGTGGTAATGCTGTTGTGAAAATGAAGCTTCTCATCGTATTTTTCATATAATCCATGCAAATTGCATCACCTGCTAAATAAGCTCCATAACATCCTAACGCTTTACTAAACGTTCCCATATGAATGTCAATTTTCTGAGAAATTCCTTGTTCGATGTGAGCTAAACCTGCACCATGCCTGCCATATATTCCGCCTGCATGCGCTTCATCAATCATCAATAACGCTCCATATTTTTCTTTCAGCATAATCAACTCTTTTAAATGAGCAACATCTCCATCCATGCTGAAAACCGTATCTGTAACGATCAACTTTCTCTTTGCAATAGGCGCCGTTCGCAGTAATGTTTCCAAATGTTCCAAATCATTATGTCGATATCTTTTATGATCCGCACCACTAAGCATAATTCCATCGACTATGCTGGCATGATTTAACTTATCGCTAAAAACAATGTCATGACGCCCTACTAAAGAAGAGATTGCACCTACATTTGCCGAATATCCACTGTTTACAATGATTGCTTTTTCAGTTTCTTTCCAATCACAAACACTCTGTTCGATCTCTTCATATAGTGAGTAATTTCCTACCACAAGCCGTGACGCCGTAGCTCCTGCTCCATATTGTTTTGTCGCTTCAATAGACGCTTCTTTTAACCGTTTATCTCCTGCCAAACCGAGATAGTTATTCGAAGCTAAATTCAACATACGTTTTCCATTCCTAATCAACCACGGCTCTTCAGCTTGCCCAGTTACTACTACATGTCGGTATTGTGCTTTCTCCTTCAGACGATTTAAACTAGAGTGAAAGTGTAGAGTCCACGTTTGATCCATGTTTAACAAACTCCTCTAAATTGGAAATCATAATATTCTCTTCTGCTGCTCTTAATAGTTCCTCACGTGTAAATCCTTCTTGAAGTTCCGGTAGTAAACCTAAAACAGGCACACCACTTAACTCCTCAATCATTTCTTTATTTTCTTGTACACGCTCTTTCTCACATTCTTTACAGCCCGATAAAATAACACCAGCAACTGGTAAGCCATGTTCTCTCGCATAAGAGATCGTTAAAACGGTATGATTAACAGTACCTAGCGCCGGACGCGCGACAATAATAAGTGGTAATTTCAATTTCTTTGCAAAATCAACCACTAATGCGTCTTCTGTATATGGAACAGCAAGACCACCGGCACCTTCTACCAACAAACTATCAAACTCTACCATTAACTCACTATAATGAGCTGTAATTTGTGCTAGCTTCACAGTTCTTCCTGCTCGCTGCATTGCCAATCTTGGCGCAAGAGGTTCTTCAATAGAATAAGGACAAATTTTATTCGTCTCTGTCGTTACTCCTGATGCAACTTTCAATCTAGCTGCATCACCTTCTGGATTCGAATCGACATGACCACTTTGCAATGGTTTATACACACCTATATTATATCCACGATTTCTAAGCACTCCTGCTAACGCACCTGTAACAACTGTTTTTCCAACTTCTGTATCGGTTGCAGTTATAAAAAAGCCGCTCATTATTCTACCTCCGTAACATCTGCAATTGCTTGATATAAAATGCGTAGCATTTCGTCAATCTCATCTATCCGAGATGCTAACGGTGGCATAAATACAATCGTGTTACCAAGTGGACGTATAATCATTCCTAGCTCTCTTGACCTTTTACAAACTTCCACGCCTACTCGCTCTGTCCAATCAAATGGCTCTTTCGTTTCTTTATTTTTCACAAGTTCAATGCCTACCATCAATCCGCACTGACGAATATCACCAACATGCTTGTATTCATAAAGTGCTTCCAATTGTTTTCCTACATATTCGGCTTTATGTGCAACATCTTTTACTAGATTTGTTTTTTCATACAGTTCTAAATTAGCAATCGCTACTGCGCAACCTAATGGATTGCCAGTATAACTATGACCATGGAAAAATGTTTTCTGTTCTTCATAGTCACCTAAAAAAGCATCATAAATTTCATCTGTTGTCACAGTAATAGCTACTGGTAAATACCCACCTGTTAAGCCTTTTCCAGCTGTTAAAATATCCGGTGTAACATTTTCATGTTCACAAGCAAACATTTTTCCAGTACGCCCAAATCCCGTTGCCACCTCATCTGTAATAAATAAAATATTGTAAGTTGTACATAAATTACGAAGGCCTTTTAAATACCCTTTCGGCATTGTAATCATACCGCCTGCACCTTGCATTAACGGTTCTACAATAATCGCTGCAATTTCATCGTGTTTTTCTTTTAATAACTCTTCCATTTCGTCCAAATGTTTTTGAACAATTTTTTCTTTGTCATCCCCATAAGGAGAACGATATGTATATGGATATGGCATTTTTATCGCGTCAAATAAGAGCGAACTATACACTTGGTGAAACAAGTCAATTGCTCCTACTGAAACAGCCCCAATTGTATCTCCATGATATGCTTCTTTTAATGTAATAAACTTTTGCTTTTTAGGTTTCCCTTTATGCTGCCAATATTGAAAAGCCATCTTGATTGCAATTTCAACAGCTGTAGAACCAGAATCTGAATAAAATACTTTTTTCAAGCCTTCTGGAACAACTTCAATGACCTTTTCTGCAAGTAAAATCGATGGTACATTGGCAAGCCCTAACATAGTAGAATGTGCAACCTTATTTAACTGTTTACGAATTGCATCATCCAATTCTGGCACTTGATGTCCATGAACATTAAGCCAAATTGATGAAACACCATCCCAATAACCATTTCCATTTACGTCATATAATTTACGACCTTCTCCTCGTTCAATGATAACGGGATCTTCAGCTAAATAATCTTTCATTTGTGTAAATGGATGCCATACATACGCTTTGTTTTTTTCGGCTAATTCTTCATATGTATAAGCTTTCTTTTCACTTGTATTACGACTAACAGTCACAATTGTCACCCCTAATGTTAACTTTTATATAAATATAGTTAACATTAAAAATAAATTGATGTCAATTTTTTTAAGTAATTACGTTCTTAAAAAAGAACGACTTATCATAAGATAAGTCGTTTTATTTGCCATGTTGAATCTTTCCGATTTCCAAAATAATCTCTTCATCTTTTTTTCCTTCAGTATCAATTCCAAGTTGTTTTGCGTGTTCTATTAACAATTCATGCCGCTTCTCAAATCTAGCCTTATCTAAATCTTTGCGAATCTCTTTTTCTGTTTTCCCTTCAAGAGAAACCCCTAATTTAGCAGCTGTGTTCTCTCTATGCTTTTCCTCTTTGACTTTCTCCAATTCCTTTGTTTCTGCCTTTTGTACACTCTTTTGTTTCGTTTGATCTGGCGATGCTGCAAATGCTGTATAAATTCCAGCACTACCACCTAAAATAAGTAAGGTTGTAAAAAGAAATAATTTTTTCTTCATTCACTCCCCTCCTTTCTATTTTCATTATAACGCACAAATTAGAAATTAAAAAAATATTCTCCCATTATTTTCTTCAGAAAAAATAATACACATACATATTGACATAAGAACTAAATATGTGATAAAAATTTAACTAACATCATATGAATCGGCGATGATAGGATTTAGTAGTATTTCGTTTCCTGATTTCAGAGAGCTGGTGGTCGGTGCAAACCAGTACAGAGCGAATTATGAATTACCCCCTGGAGCTTCTTTTACGAAACGTTTGGAGTAGTGAAAGACGGTTATGGACCGTTATTTCTACAGAGTGGTGAAATGAAACTGTTTCACAATTTAGGGTGGTACCGCGATTTTTTCGTCCCTGCATGTATTGCAGGGGCGTTTTTTATTTTCTGTTGGTGCATATGATACGACCCTTTATTTTGTGCTACATTCATTTCACAAGCTAGGGTGGTACCGCGATTTTTTCGTCCCTGCATATTTATATGCAGGGACGTTTTTTTATGATGCTAAACAATTACCGGTAATTTGTCACAAAATTCTAAATTTTAGAAGGAAATACACAATATTGGCGAATTTTATATAAAAAAGAACTATTTTAGATTATTAGGAGGGGCAAACAATGGTTTCAAAAATCGAATCTATTCTTTTAACATTTTTCATCTTTTTCTGCATTGGCTTTAGCGTTATTCAATTAGAAACATCACCACATATCCCAATTTTATTCGGCATTATTGTATTGTTAGCTTTTGGCTTTATTAAAAAAATCTCTTGGTCTGATATGGAAAAAGGAATGATAAGTAGTATTTCAGCTGGTATTCCATCCATTTTTATTTTCTTACTTGTCGGTGTATTAATTAGTGTTTGGATTGCCGCTGGGACAATTCCAACATTAATGGTATACGGTTTCGAGCTTGTATCACCTAAAATTTTCATTCCGACAGTATTTGTTGTTTGTGCGATTGTTGGAACAAGTATCGGTAGTGCCTTTACAACAGCAGCAACAGTAGGGCTTGCCTTTATGGGAATGGGCACTGCTCTTGGATACGATCCAGCGCTAATTGCTGGAGCCATTATTTCCGGAGCTTTCTTCGGTGATAAAATGTCGCCTTTATCTGATACAACAAACTTAGCGCCTGCTGTAACAGGGGTGGATTTATTTGAACATATTCGTAACATGCTTTGGACGACGATTCCCGCTTTCATTATTGCCTTTATTGCGTTTTTCATTTTAGGAAGCGGATCTACAGGAGATGTTGATTTCACTACTTTTACAAGTACATTAGAAAAGAATGCAACAATCTCGATTGTCACTCTGATTCCGATTTTATTACTGTTCTTATTTGCTTTTAAAAAGGTACCAGCTGTCCCAACTTTACTTGCTGGCATTGTAGCTGGCATTATCATCCTCTTTATTTTCAAGCCAAGTACTTCACTTGCTGATTTAATGAAAATTATGCAAGATGGTTATGTATCTAAGACAGGTATAAAAGATATTGATAGCTTATTATCACGTGGTGGCCTACAAAGTATGATGATGTCTATTGCACTTATTTTCCTTGCTCTTTGTATGGGTGGGTTACTACAAGGAATGGGCATTATTGCACAGCTTATGAACATCATTTCTAACTTTGTTAAAACAAGTACACGTTTAATTGTTTCTACTGCGTCAACAGCAATTGGCGTTAATTTCTTGCTTGGTGAGCAGTACTTATCAATCGTATTAACAGGACAAGCATTCGCCAACAAATACGATGAAGTTGGTTTAAAACGTCGTAATTTATCACGTGTACTAGAAGATGCTGGTACAGTTATTAATCCGCTTGTACCATGGGGCGTAAGTGGCGTCTTCTTAGCAAACGTACTAAGCGTTCCAACAATCGATTACGTTCCATACGCAATCTTCTGCTTAGCGTGTCCAATCGTTACAATTATCGTTGGATTTACAGGATTTGGACTTTCATGGAAGAAAGAAAAAACTGTTACAGTTTCTTAAATTAGATATAAATAAAGAGGATTACCGGTACCGGTAATCCTCTTTTACTTTGCCTCGATTGATGGAAGTTTCACTTTATCGATTTGCTTTTTTTCTTCTAAAGAGCATAAACACACCTGCTCCGATAAACGCAAGTCCCGCGCCAATTGTAGAGAAGACATCTGCTCCCGTTTTTGGAAGATCGCGTTCTACTTTGTTTGTTTCTTTATCTTCACTTACTTTTGTATCTCCACTTCTTTCTGAACCAGTTTGATTATCACCAGTAGAAGTTGTTGGCGCTGTTGGATTACCTCCGTTGTTGTCTCCATCTGGTTTTGTTGGGTTATCTCCGTTGTTACCCCCATCTGGTTTTGTTGGGTTATCTCCGTTATTATCCCCATCTGGTTTTGTTGGGTTATCTCCGTTGTTATCCCCATCTGGTTTTGTTGGGTTATCTCCGTTGTTATCCCCATCTGGTTTTGTTGGGTTATCTCCGTTGTTATCCCCATCTGGTTTTGTTGGGTTATCTC
>NZ_JAHCDO010000041.1:0-28145 GCF_050768835.1 Bacillus pfraonensis
AAAGTTAGCAAAAGCACAGCGTATCCTTTCCAGAAGAACGAAAGGTTCTTCGAACTGGAACAAGCAGCGTATGAAAGTTGCAAGAATCCATGAACATATTGCCAATGCGAGAGCTGATTACTTACATAAACTCTCTACTGAAATCATCAAAAACCACGATGTCATCGGTATAGAAGACTTACAAGTCAGTAACCTGCTCAAAAATGGAAAGCTTGCAAAAGCAATTAGTGAAGTATCTTGGTCACAATTTCGAACGATGTTGGAATATAAAGCAAAATGGTATGGCAAACAAGTTGTTGTGGTATCTAAAACATTTGCTTCCAGTCAGTTATGTTCAAATTGTGGATACAAAAACAAAGATGTTAAAAATCTAATAATTCGTGAGTGGGATTGCCCTTCTTGTGGTACACATCACGATAGAGATAGGAATGCAGCGATCAACCTGAGAAACGAGGCAATTCGTCTCTTAACCGTAGGAACTACGGAGATAGCCTAATCCATTAGAGTTCAATAGAACTCTGTACTTAGGAACCTCCCACTTCAAACAGTCCGTAAGGACGTTAAGTGGTGAGTAGTTCAACATGGCAGAACTTTAACGCCTAACTTAACTTTGACATGTTTGTTCAAAAACTTAAAAAAGTACCGATACTTCCCTATTTTTGTGAAGAAACGGGTCCCACTTTTAATTCTTTTATCCCCTCTTTTAATGTAAGTGCATCTGTTCTTAATGTTTTCCAGCTGTCTTTAGCTGCATCCAAGTTAGGTTTTAAGAATTTAAATTTATTTTGATCAGCTTTTTGAGATGCATTATCAATATGTCCCAGTACTCCCGCATATTGAGAGTCTAAGTCATGCCATTGGTCAGACATATAAGTAAGATTCTTAATAGCATTATCAATCACATTATGCATCTGATCAATATTATTAAATGCAACCCCAACTACACGATTTAATGTTATTTTATAATCCACAGTCTGACGTAATTGTGCTAATAAAGGCTCTAAAGTTGATAACTTACTTCTTGCATCACCTATCATGATACCACCGGAAATCATTACAGGAGGAAAGGGAATTTTCACCATTGTCAACCCTTTAGATTCTATGCCTTTTTGATAGTTTATTTCCGCTAAAACTTCATTTAGACGCTTTTGATCGGCTTCAACATCAGCACCTTGGTTTTTTAAAATCGACCGCAAGAGCTCTTTATTGCTTCCAAATACTCTAACATCTTGTCCAATATTATCTTTTAACTTAGTTAATTCTTGTATTAATTTTTGTGCATATTCTTCGTTTTGTTGAATTTCACCTCGTAAATCTGTAATCCCTTTTTTTAAAGTATCTCCATTCCCTGTATTACTCGCCTCTACTAATGTTCCATAATGATTGTCAAATGTTATATCGTATTCAATGATGTCTGTCAGTGTATCTAAAAGCTGTTTTTTTACTTGCGTATCCCATGTAACTGCATGTGCTCTTGCATTCTTTTGATCTTGTACAATTTTACCAGGTAAATCTGCATACCCATTAATAGTAATTCCTTCAAAATTCACATCTGGATTATTAATTAATAAACAAGCATAGTCATTCATGGATTTTGCAAATACCCCAGCATCTTGCAAAGCTTTTTTCATTTTTTCTTCATTTGCTGAAAGAGACGTATCCCCATTGTTAGTTTGTTCAATTCCACTTGCAAAAGCTGCTACTGGTGAAACTACAGAAGTTGTTGTCAAAGTTAAAAACACCGATGCAGCGAGTAGTTTGTACGGGTTTTTTTTCATCATTTTATATTCCTCCTATATAGGTTTTGATTTTTAATTCGTTTCTTCTTGTTTAAAAGCGATGTCTTTCGGAATTAACTCTGTATCTCTATGAATATCATTTCAACTTTGTTTAGCAGCCCTTAAATTATCAGGTATTAAAGAAAGTTTATGCTCTTACATTTGATCGATATTATCATATAAATCTTTATAATTTGCACCCATGTTACTCTATTATTGTTGAATGTTTGTTAGAGTGTTAAACTCAAAAAACATAAAGTGAAAGGCGTAGTCTTTAATGAGACTCCGCCTTTTCGATTTAAAAAGAATTCATTAATTTTTTTATAAATATTTAACGATAAAATCCTGAAGTTACTATTTTTTAAGCAACTTTTCAATAGAACCAATATTCCCCTATTTTTGCTGAGTAACAGGTTCCACTTTTAATTCTTTGATTCCTTCTTTTAATGTGACAGCATCTGTTCTTAATGTTTTCCAACTGTCTTTAGCTGCATTCAAGTTAGGTTTTAAGAATTTAAATTTATTTTGATCAGCTTTTTGAGATGCGGTATCAATATGTCCCAGTACTCCCGAATATTGAGAATCTAAATCGTGCCATTGCGTAGACATATAAGTAAGAACATTAATAGCGTCATCAAGCGCCTTATGCATCTCACTAATATTATTGTAAACAACTCCAACTACACGATTTAATGTTACTTTATAATCTACAGTCTGACGTAATTGTGCTAATAAAGGCTCTAACTGACCTAAAGTATCTCTTGCTACACCCACTATGATACCGCCAATTATCGGTAGGCCTAGAATAGCACCCTTCATTACATTGAATCCATCAGATTCTAATTTTTTATAATAGTTTACTGAGTCTAAAACTTCTTTTAGACGCTTTTCATCGGCCTCCACATCAGCACCTTGGTTTTTTAAAATCGATTGCAAGGTCTCTTTATTGCTTCCAAATGCTCTAACATCTTGTCCAATAGCGTCTCTTAATTTAGTTAATTCTTGTATTAATTGTTGTGCATACTTTTGGTTTTGTTGAATTTCACCTCGTAAATCTGTAATTCCTTCTTTTAAAGTATCTCCATCCCCTGTATTAATCGCATCTACTATTGTTTCATAATAATTTTCAAATGTTGTATCGTATTCAATAATGCCTGTCAATGTATCTAAAAGCTGTTTTTTTACTTGCGTATCCCATGTAACAGCATGTGCTCTTGCATTCTTTTGATCTTGTACAATTTTACCAGGTAAATCTGCATACCCATTAATAGTAATTCCTTCAAAGTTCACATCTGGATTTTTAATTAACATGTAAGAATAGGCATTCATAGATTTTGCAAATAACCCAGCCTTTTGCAAGGTTTCTTTCATCTTCGCTTCATTTGCTGAAAGAGAAGTATCTCCATTGTTCGTTTGTTCAATTTCACTTGCAAAAGTTGCTACTGGTGAGACTACAGAAGTTGTTGTCATAGTTAAAAGCGCCGATGCAACGATTAATTTGTAAGGGATTTTTTTCATCATTTCATATTCCTCCTATATAGGTTTTGATTGTAAGTTCTATTCTTGTTTAAAAGCGATGTCTTTCGAAATGAATTCTGCATCTTTATGAATATCATTCCAACTTTGTTTAGCAGCCTTTAAATCATCAGGTATTAAAGAAAGTTTATGTTCTTGCATTTGGTCGATATTATCATATAAATCTTTATAATTGCCCCCCATTTTATTCCATTGTTGTTGAATATTCGTGAGAGACATTATAGCTTGATCCACTGTCTGATACAGATATGTCAAAGTATCTTTCGCGTTAGTAAGCGAAATAACTGCTTGGTTAGCAAGATCAGCTTTCGTACTTAATTCTCCGATTTTTTTAGAAATTTCGTTATAGGAGTTCATATGATTAGACGCCGTGACACCAGCTGCTGTTCCTAAACCGATACCAGCTGCACCGAGAGCCGAAAGGCCACCAATAACAGCCGGTGTTGCTGTACCGCCAGTCACAACAATTACTACCGCTCCTGCAATAGCTCCAATAACTAAAATGGCTGCTCCTAATCCACCACCAATTGACCATGCTAATACATTGTCAAAATGTTCTTTCTGAGTAGAATGTAGCTTCTCAATTTCAGCTTGAAGTTGTGGAATTAGTGCTTGTTTGCCCGCTAATATTGCCGTTAATCCACCCTGCCCATCTGGGCCACCAACATTATTTTTAAAATCTGTAGTATTTGTATACAGTTTTGTTTTGAAGGCTTCTAACACCTTAATTACTTCTGTAACTTCTTTTGAATTTGTATCAATTGTACTGATTAAATCATTTATGCCCTCTTTTAGACCTGCTTTATCTTTCTTTTGTACAGTGTCTACTAATGTATCGTAATAATTTTGAAATTGTTCATCGTAATTTACAATATTACGAGCTGTTTTTTGAATCTGGGGTTTCGCTGTATCTAACCAATAATTCGCATTGCTACGAGACAGTTCCTGATTAAGGTGAATATTTTTGATTAATGCTCCCCCATCTGAACCTAAATCAATATTAGATAAATTTACATTCGGTTGTTTAATCATTGTTTTTGCATACAGATCCATTACAAGCATATGAGATCCTGTTTCAGCCAACGCTTTTTTCAGTCCTTCAGGTCCTAATGCATAATTCCCTATTTTCTGTTCTTGAGCGGTCTGTTCTTGTGCAAATGCATGAAGAGTGTTGCCGGTAGTAGCAGTTAAAACCGTTGCCAGAGTGGCCAAAGTTAACACTTTAAATGGAAATTTCTTCATATTAATTCTCCTCCCTATTTTTCGATAGATTATTATAATCTTTATTTTTTAAAAGTTAATAATATTAAAATTTATTAACTTGCTCTTCAAGTTGACTTATTACATTTTTTAATCGTCTTAATGTATCTTTTTGAGACTGCTGGTTAGTAGTATCAACATTAGTAGATAAATTTGTAATACTATTTTTGATTAGATCTAAATCTTCTTTATAACGTTTCATTAGGTCAAGTTCTACGTCCACTTGATTTGCAAACGTATGCAAATCATTTTGCATAATAAGAAGCATTGATTTTTGTAAATCTGCTATTGTTAGATTCTTTGTTAAATCATAAAATTTTTGGTTTTGTGTTTCTAAATCAGCTAAATGTGCTCGTTGCTCTGCTGTTAGTTTATTTACTTCAGCGAATGCACTATATGCTTTTTTAATTTTTTCAGGGTCAATAACTTTCGTAAGGTCATACTCTTTCGTTTGTGCAGCAGCAGCAGCAGCTATTTCACCTTGTTTGCTTTTTTCAATTGCTTCACGAGCTGCTTTTTTAGCAGATTCAATCTCTAGAGCAGATTTACCCTGTTCTTTTGCTTCTTGCTCTGCTTTTTTCTCTGCTTCTAAAATAGAGTTATTAATTTCTTTTCCTTTGTTAACTGCTGCCAATGCTGTTTGTGCAGCAGGTTCAATGATATCTTTTGAAAGACTATAGATTTCTTGAAATATCTTAAGTCCTTGTTCATTTAAAGCTCCTGGTAACAATGCTATTTGTTGTAAATCATTTTGAATTGATTTTTGGGTATTTAGTAATTCATTTTTTAGCTGATCTATTTTCCCTGTTCCATCTGAACTTAGGACACTTTGCGCTTTTGTCACATCAGTATCGAGATCTTTAAGTTTTTTATCAAGCTGGAATTTAAGATCTGTTAATTCATTAATCTGTCTTTGCACGTTTTCTTGGTTCGTCATAGCCATATCTTGAAGAACTTCAAGTCTATCTAAAAATCCTTCTTTATCTTCTTTATTGTCTACAAATCCTTTTATTGCTGGGTAATAGTTATTAAATTTAGTCACAAATCCTTTACTTTTTGAATTTAATAGAATTAAATTTGGATAAAGTTCCGAAGACCATTCTTTCATATCTTGCTTGATTAGGGATTGGTTTGTATTTAAAGCTGGAACTTCTTCTAGTTGTACATTAGGGCTCATTAAAGCTTGATCTATATATGTTTGGATTAATTTCGATTGTGCACCTAATTTTCGTAATGATGAGGAAATATCCGTGTTCTCTTGTTGAGTTTCTGCTTGAACGATTGGTGTTGCGAGAGTATTGATAGGAATAGTGGCCCCAGTTACAATTGATGTTATTAAAAATCCTTTAATTATTTTATTTTTCATTCCGTACACTCCTTCACTATTTTCTGTTTACAATCTAATTCATACATCTTGAACACCCTAACGCTAGGCTCTTTTCTTGCACACTCTTGAGGAAGGAGAATTCTTTCGTATAGAGTGTTAAACTCTCGTTATTATTTACTTCTCATAGAATGTAAGGACCTTACTTTCCCCCATTTAAATACTATGTTTTTCACAAGTAAACAATAAAGTTTCATCACCTACATTTGAATTATTTTCCAAATGAATAGTATAATAATTTTCTTTGGAGTTGCTGCTTGACTTGCAGGAGCCCAGATAGATAAACCCATTGCTCCTACAACTAACCCTGCTATGACTTTTCTGCAAGTAATTTCATAATGTTTCTCCTAGTTTTGTCGGTAAGAGCCCTACAGATTACAAAAGATGAAATTATACTGTACATTGCTTATACCTTCACCCCGGAATAAAATAAGATCATTTTTGCTTTGTAGAGACTTAAAATCCCATTTTTTACAAATGCGATACTTTCTTGATACTAAATTATTACTAAAATCAATTAACATAATATTATGAAATATTGATTTTATATAATGTTACTTGCAACTTTATTGCACTTTTATTAATGCAGTCTTCTCCTCTCCTTAGTGGTCATACCAATTACACCTTTATTAAAACATTAAACTTTTAATGCGTAAATAGCAGAATTTTGTCGATTATATTCAATAATTTTGCATTGCGTATTATTGCGAAAAGAAATTATTATACTTATATAAAGATCATTTAATATTATTTAAGTAATTACAATAGTTACAACTTGATATATCTAATTAAAAAATAACTATTTTAATCTATAAAAAATATTTAATACAATTAAATTATTGTTTAATATAATTTAATTACACTCTGCATATTTATCCCCTTTATGTAGATATGCAAAATTGCATACCACTTTCTGTTGAAAATAATTCCCAGTGTAACTATAATAGTTACAGTAATTGGATTTTACATTTACTTATTAAAGCCATTTTTGAAAGAATATTAAAGGAGGAGTTAGAATTATGAAAAAAGCCATTTTAGCAGGAACATTAGGAGTCGCAGTACTTTCGGGTATGAATTTACCAGGATTAGAAGTTCCAAAAGCTAGTGCAGCAACTATGGATTTAGAAATTCAAGAGGTTACGAAATATTATTCTTTGAGTTCATACGAAATGTCTCAAAAAGAATCTTTTAATCTAAAAAAAGGAGAAGAACTTACGGTCTTTGTAAATAATTCAGGATTCCCGATTTCTTACACAGTCTTTGACGCAGACAATCAAGTAATTGGTACATACAATGCTAATTCACCTTATGGACGCGTATTCAAAGCGCAAACAGACGATAATATTTCTGTACAATTTCAAGCAGGAGTGAATTCTTCATTTATGAAGAAAATGAATTTTACAGCTAAATTCGCTCTTTCTAAATTTAATTAATGGTAAAAGTTATTTGAACTTACACTTCAAAATATAATTATTTATTCCGAATGTTCATTTTAAGAGAAAAATAATTCTAAACAAAATGCTTGTTTGAGTTCACTCTCTCAATAACCGATATAGATAAATATGGTAAAATACACTTGGATGGGAGTCCAAACATATTTTATTAAAATTAAAGTGGTTATTAAGTCGACGGAAGACACCTTAGGGTGTCTTTTCTTTTCAAACACTATTTTCACTATAAACATAGTAATAACTATTTTAATTGAATATTGGTAATAGTGAATCTATATATTATCAATTTACTATATTTAACATTTATGTAAAAATGAATACAAGCTAAACTTTTTCAAAATCTTTCCCCTAATAAAGATTTGAAAGAGTCATCTCAATAGTCTCCATGTTGTAAATATGCCTAGAAAAAAGAACCCCTAAGGGTTCTTTTTTCACTAAATTTAACTAAAATCTGAAATTCATCTCGCACTTTTATCGGGCTATGCCCCTCACATTTAGAAGTGAAAGAATTCTTTCAAATTTTAGTTACATTTCACTCTCATCATATAAACTATACCTGCTGTCTTTGCAGCTCTTCCCAACTTCGGCCATACAACTTGGTGTGTTGTTTAGTCAGAGAAGCGTTATTATATTTTTGTTCTACTGGAGGTTTCATTTTACAAATAAATGCATGTTGCAAATCGCCACCGGCCCTTACAGATATAATCGCATGGAATCTAGGTAAACTTGCTGCATCTTCAATTGAAATGGTCGGCTCTAGTCGATGTCTGGACAACTCAAATGTTTTCATGTGATCGTTAGCAAATAGAATTTGTTGTACCCCGCCCCTTGCAAATTTTCCTGCAGAGAAGTAGGCAGCTTATTCCAATGATGGAATGCATATAGTGCACCAAAGCGTTCCTTACGTCCTTCTGTTGCGTACTGCTCCGGTTCATTAAATACCATAATACAACCATTCTTTTGTTCTTCTTTACTCATAAGCATACGTGTCATGAATGTTTTCAATGTGATCCAATGGACTAGTGTTTTAGAAGCCAATTCTCCTAATTTACGATTGGGAATACGGATGATTACCACTTTCCCTCCCATCATCCATTTTGCAAAATTCACCCCTCTCTTTGGTTCCTGTGAGAAGATATCAAATAAAGTATCATTACCGAAAAAGTCGTCCAATCGATTTAATACCGGGTCTGCTTTGCTTCCTAATTCACTATTATCTCCCCAAGATATCAACTCGTTAGCTAGTCTTTGATTCCCCTTATGAATCAGTTGTTTAATTACCTCAACGCGGTATTCCTCGTTTTCTATCATTCGTTTAATCCGAAATAACGAACCTTCTGCTGCTTTTAAATAACGTTTCGACCGCGCCATCCCCTCCATATCACCAAAGAAATCAATAACTTCATCCGCAAATCTGCTCGCTCCTTTTCGTCCTAACTTGGTAATCACTTTAGTAAGGTCCATAGGTACGATATAGTTTTCATCGCTTAAATCTATATCAATCACTTTTACCCATTAGTTTACATTCATTTCATTGATTTCATTGAATTTATATCATTTTAACCATTTTCAGTAAAAACACTAACAAAAGTATACATTCAAAACATTGGTTTTAAAGAGTTTGTAAAAACCACTTGTATTTTGTTAACTATCTCTATTTTTGTTCGTTGAGTTTGTTTGTTTTGTTAAATCGATACACAACTATTAACTCTATTAAATCAATAGATCTGATTATAACATTATAAAGATTAGTACATATAATAAAGTAGATTACTAGAAAGGAGGCGTAAACATGGAAAGTTGTATTTTATTCGTAAATGGCCAACCGTTTTTAGTTGTCAAAGTTGCTGGAATCGAAATTGCTAGAGCAGAGATTTCTCTTGATGTAGCATTATCTTTAATAGTATTAGGAATTCCAATTTGTTCTTAATGAATTGAGGGTGTTTTTAAAAGAGGGCTTCGGCTCTCTTTTTTACATTATAAATCCATTCTTTATCTTTCCTTAACAACAAATAAGACGCTATACCAATAACGGCAGCGCCTAGAATAACTAAAATTGCTTTAATCATTTGTTTTATACCTGTCCACTGACGTGCCGTTCCAAAATAATTTTGGTGCATTAATAGATTTTCCTAAATTAACTATAGCCTTTTCTAAACGTTCGAATGCATCTATACACTCATTAGCAGCAGTAGTCAATTCTCTAGTATTATCAATTGCTTCTGCGGTATCCAAATCGACTTTAACAGATACTACATTCTTATTTTCATTCTCCATAAGTTCTTTTATTCCAGCTTTCATGTTAACTATATAGCCTTTATCCTTAGTGTATTCATTTATAAAATCGTACAACTTACTAACTGCAGACTGTTCTTCTAGTGTGCATTCGCCTTCAATAACAATTTCAAACTGGATTTTTCTTTCGTCCATCATTCATCATCCTTCCTATTTCAATATCCGTTTTATCTAATAAAAAGAGCACCCGTTTCCGCGAGCGCTCTTTAAGGGATTGCGAGAGTCCTCATTAACACAAGATAAAGCAGTTAAAGTTAATGAGGTACAAGCAGTATATGCTTGTACAATTTAATAAGTGAATCAGAGCACCCAACTCAATGGATGCTCTCAACGTGATAGGAGGGTGAATATTGAGTGAAAAAGAAGTTAGCCTGTCCTATACTTCAATATATGCTTGTCCATATCAAAAGGTGAAAGAGAGCGCTCCCTCAAGCAAACGCCCTCCAAAGACATGGGGTCTCATGTCCGAAACCTTTCTATACATTGTATAGTTATATACTCGTTCACATTCCTCATTATTATGTAATTTCTATATAACAAAGAAAAAAGCACCCATTATGGATGCTTAACCTTTTTATCTTTAATTATAAAATCATCATCATCTTCATTAGTACTTTCAATAACAATATAATTACTGCCTTCTATAATAGCGACAAATGGATCATTCTTATTCCATTCGCCAATCAATCCATTTAGCCTAATCAGCGCTTCAGAACATTCATTAGCAGCATTCGTTAACTCTTTTATCTTTTTAATCGTTTCTGTTGTATCAACAAGAACTTCTTTTTTCATTTCCATCCCTCCTACACCCATTATAACAAAACAAAAAGCCATCACCGAAAGGTGACAGCTCTAGAGGGGGAAAGAGAGATAACAAATGGCAATAAGTATCTCTTTAAGAATAAGATTACTCTCATCCTTTTCTCGATCACCGCAATTATCATCTAAGCTACACGCTTTGTGTCAGTGACCGAGAAAAGAGCGAAAGCTCTATTGTTTCAACGGCTTCTCTCGGGGCTAGCCTTATAGATGTTTCACCATGGATTCTATTAAATCTATAAGCACGTGTGCTAATCCCGAGAGAAACAGTCGAAACCATTTCTCATTTATCCTCCGTAGAGTCACGGCTACAGAGAGTCGAACCCCTCTTTCATGTGCGTGAATCGTGCACCTGGCGCCTACCTTCCGCATTTTCGGATATGGGAATGTCCTTTAATTTGTATCAAGACGTTTATCCGCGCCTTGCGTGAACCAACACACAGATCGGACGACAGGGGGTGCATCCAATGTATTGGCTCACACAAAGAGCGGGGACTCTTTGGCTAGCGAAAATTCGCAGTAATCACTAGAAAGTGTAATGTGCTCAAAATAACGATGCATTTTTGTTCTTATTACTTGGTTTTGAAATGTGCGATTCATCCAATCATGGACCATCACCCCATTCCATTTTCAAACTTGGTCTTTAAATGTTGGAAATCATGAAAGACGCTAGTTTTACTACCTATGAACACACAAAAGGTGGATGATTGTATGCTCAATGAGAAGTAAAACAGTATGACGAATGCAAGCTATTTCACACCCGCCACACTGGAATATGTCATTAATAGTTTTAATCATTTTTATTGGTCTTTTCGTCTATTTGCGGATTCTTACCGCCCATGCCCGCCCTTTATGCGGTATACGTTACCGTGACATTCTCGCATAAGAACGATCCACTATAGGTGTACTAGACCTCTTCGATATGCGGTTGTCAAAGAGCTTGTAAGATAATGATACGGTGAACCAAACATCTAGATATCCGCTCCTTTATCGTTAATTTATCCGCATTTTATCCGTGTTTTTCACTCAAAATATTCCTCTATCGAACCGAAGACTATATCACCTTGTTCATCTTGCAAAAATGATTTTATATCTCTTCTCAACGCTTCATCATCAATCAAATAATAGAGTTTAAGCATCTTATTTCTATAATCAAGAAACTTCCGTTCAAATAGATCAGCTTTCTTCTCCTGTCTTTTCGCATAAGACTTTAATCTTTCAGCATTCATCTCACTTCCCCCACATCCCCTTTTATATAATCCGTAACGCCGTAGCAATCGCCATAATTGCATTTTTCTTCTGATAGTAATACCAATTGTTTTCTAACATCATTTGAGCCTTAATTGCTTTATCGCTCATCAAACCGTGATTTAGATACTTCCGTTCAATAATCTCTTTTTGTTCAGGATCCAATGAATGTTCTAACGCTCTTTTAATCTGTAGGTACTTGTAATCGTTTATCTTCCTTGTATCACGCAACTCCGGGAATAACTGAATACTTTCCCTTTCGCATTCACTTTGGTTCATCATACGGACAGATAGAGCCTTGTAATCTCGTAATACCTTCACTACTGCCTTTTGTATTAACTTATACTCCTCATTTGTGATTTCTGGAAAGAATGATAATTGCTCCATCTGTAATCCCCCTATTGTAATTTTGTTATTTTTAATTCACATCAGGTATGTGAAATTTTAATATCCGCCTGTTGAATAAGGGAAACATGCATAGCGAGTAGCCCCCACCATCCACTCTGCATGGTTCCGTCATTCATTAAGTCCACATGCTTCTTAAATTCCTAGATAACCATGAAATTAATGTGTGATCATCTTCTATCTTTAACATTGCTTCATACATTGGTTTATCGTATCCACATCCCTTTGCATTAATTAGTGATTCAATAAAACTGCGCAGTAACTTTTTCTTTTCGTATGGCAGTTTTCCGTTTTTGATTAGTTCATTTGAGAATATATTTAACGTTTCTTCTGCCAACTTATCCTCACCGTGTATTGAAGTGTTAATGTCAATCCCGACCGATTCAGATAACTCTGTCCAATCCCAACCTTTGAATCTATAACGTGGATTCATTTTCTATCGTCCTCCATTAAACCTTTAAGATTTTACGTTTCTTGCTCTTCATCTTTTCTTTTGCTACTTCGATGTTATTTACTACTTTCTTATGGTCCTGATCAAATTGGATCATTCCATCAAACATAACTGGAGATACTGCTTCATCAATGTATTGTAAGTAATCAACTGGCGCTCGTTCTGTCTGATCTACTAAGTACCCGTAAATATCAAAGTCTGCTCTTGGTATAGACTTCTTCCCATTCGGTTGATGAGACATCCTTACATAAGATCGAATCACTGATGCCGGAACTAAGAATACTGTCTTGTCCTTACTAAATTCTATAAGGAAGAAACAAACCGCTCCCATCTTCTCCGCTTTCTCCAGGTAATCTAATTGGTGCTGTGCAATATTGCTTAAATCGAATCTTGTCAGGCTCTGTGTTGACTTCGCTTCAAATGCTACTGCTCGTCCTTTGTACACGCCGTCATAGTCTACTGTACTTTTAGCTTCATAGAATCCATTTAATACTCGTCCACCTGCACTCTTTAATACCTTCACCGGAGTCGGACGCTTGTTTATAAGCGCCACTCCCTCCCTTTGATACATTTCATTCGATAGATTGATAAGTTTTTCAAAAGCCATTCCACGGTTACCTTGTCCCATTGTCATTTCCTCACTTTCATTTAATATGGTTTACTTCCTACATAATCATCAACAACTTCCCATTGCTTGAACCATTCTCTTGCATGCTTTTGGAATACTTCACTGTGTTCTTCTGGAGTATTAACCGTCCATTTATTTGTTTCTACAGTGAATTTATCCATGTTATCTGGTAACGGGAATCTCCAAGTCATATCCCAAGGGCTTCTCCAATACCTTTGCCCGATCTTCCAGTTGTAAATTTCTCCATCTAGTAACAATACGCTTGCATGTACATCATGAGGATATGTATCTACCCAATGCGCCATTATCCTAACCTCGCTTTCTACTCCATTTGTCCTTTGCACTCTTCAAGAAAATCAATAACTTCCTGAACATGCTCCCTTGTTGTCATACTCTCCATTACGTATCCTTCATCGTTATAAACATTAACCTTACTTCCTGTGAACTCCATTCCACACATTCCATCTTCACCTAAAAGCTTTACGTTCTCTTCCATTCTCCTAACCTCACTTTCTATCGTTGCGATAGGTAAGACTTTGAAGTTATCTCCATCTTTTCCCCCGCTTAACACTGTACGTGCGACTTTCATCGCATACAGCGCCCCATCTTATCCTTTTATACAACGTGTCGCACAAAGGATTATTTTGTTGAGTTTCTTAAAGTATTAATTCCAAAACATCTTGTCTTATTAAACTCCTTCATCCACTCGTCCTTATAAACTTCTTGTAACCTACCATATGAGTTTATAGTCATTGTTTCTCTTGCTACTGGCAAAGACATGTCAATACCAACAGGGATGCTTATAGGTAATGTAATTTGCATCTGCTTCACCTTTTGACTACATTTCACACAGAACTTATCATTCGTTCCATCTTCCATGTCTACCCACTTATGTTTGCATTCCATTTCACTTACCTCCCTGAATAAAACTCAATATTCCGTCAATACTGTAGATACCCATTTCTCTATTACCCATGACCTGAGCAGTTAGCTTTTGCTAGCTGCTCTTTTACTTTCTTCATCCCTTACCATTCTCTTTAAGGAGATTAATACATCGTCCAATGTTTGTTTATCTCCTATGACATCCCTGTTTGTTTGAATGTGTCAAACGATATTTTCTAATTGTGTTTTTATATCCATCTCAATCACCCCTTGAATAAACTCAACGTCTTGGAATATAATATCTATGCATCGAATCATCATTTTTGGAGAGAGCAGTTAGACTGGGCTAGCTGCTCTTTTAATCGTTCATTATTTCTCCAAATATAATACTTGCTGTATAGTCGTAGCATCTTTCACACAACCATTCATTACGTGCTGGACTATAACGTACATTTACGTTTTCTTCGTCACACAAATCACAAGTTCCAATTTTATCTTCTTCCATATCTATTCCCCTTTTCTATAATCATCTTTTCCTATCTACTTACTTTTCTGGTAACAATTACTGTTGTATCCACATTCGTTACAGGATATCATGTAATAGCTCGATAGAAACGAGCGTTATACCCATTACCCTAGGAGACTAGGGTTTTGTTTTGTACAAAATGAAATTTTTATTAATTTCTCTAACATTCATGAATACTTATTCAAATATCGCGCAAATTATAGATAGGCCACCAGCCATAATTCTATTCCCGTGAAATTGCGCTCAACTCTAACTCCTTAAGAGACAGTTGTGACAATCGAGCAGTTGGTTTATTGAGCCAGCTGCTTTGTTGTATAGATTTTCAATGTAAGTACATACTACCTTTGTAGGGCTTGATTAATTGTCATCTGAGAGGCTCTCTGGTTTACCCCACTTCTGTTTAGGAGAATAGCTTTAAAAGCTGTTCTCCTCTATTTAGTGGGACAAAGTTTTTATCCGTTTTTTCACGTTCAAATTTATTTTGAATATCTTAATACTGGTTATGATTAATGCCTACCTTTCAAAGAGCACTTTTGTTTAGTGCTCTTTTTGATTTTTTAAATAGACATCTTCTTTTTTACATATTTTCAAAAAGGATGCTCACACTATTCATGAGTCAATTTACCAATACGAGTCATTTTGGTGTTTTTAAAATCTTCCTAAGTTATTTTACTCCTCATAGGACAAGCAATTTCGCTTGTCCTATTTGCAATTAAAGCTTTATCTTTATGCCACCTTTCCCGATTCTCTACATTTAAATTTACTTTTTATTTAGTATTAAAAGCAAAAGTTTGTACATTATAAAAAGTGTTGCCCACTACTATGTGGGTACAAAAGGAGGATTATAAAATGGACAAACGAACAGAGAAAAAAGTTGAAGCGGTAGCACGTAAAGCTGCTGACTTAGAAGTTTCACAAGAATTAACTAGCCTTAAAAATCAAATTCAACAGTTACAACAGTCTTTATCTCAAGCATCTCAAGGTCAACAACCGCAACAAGGATTGCAACAAGCTAACCAACTGATGCAACAACTTCAACAATTTAGCCAGCAGTCTCAACAACAAATGCAACAAGCTGATCAACAATTACAACAAACTATTCAACAAGCTATTCAAACACTAAATCAAGGATTACAATATCTACAAGCTAATCAGACATTAAGCCAAGTAAATCAAGCTATTTCTCAGGCTCAATCACAAGTTGGACAAACAGGCGGACAACAAGGGCAACAAATGGGTGGACAACAAGGTATGCAAATGGGTAACCAGCAAGGTCAGCAAATGGGTGGACAACAAGGTATGCAAATGGGTAACCAACAAGGTATGCAAATGGGTAACCAGCAAGGTCAGCAAATGGGCGGACAGCAACTATTTTAATAAACGCATGCTTAGCAATCCAAGAAGCAGTAAATTTTCCGTATCTTATATAACAGTAAGTAAACTCCAATTTCTTTTTGTTAGTTATTATTAGTATCAAATAAACAGCAATACAAATTCTTGAAAGAGCATTTTTATATAATGCTCTTTTTTGATATATGAAATCTAAATAACAAAATGAATTTTTTATTATTTTTCCTTTCCACTCCGCATAACCTTTCAAATTCTATTTATACTATAATCTGTAACTTTAGGTTACAATTTTTTGCTGTAAGCGCATTTTTTGTACAACAGGCAGTTAACTAATTCAGCTAGCTGCTTTGTTGTGCAAAATAGCGTTTTTGTTAAATCATCCTAACTCTTTCGTTATAAAAATCATTATGAAGTTCCACAAATCTTGGTGTATTTATAACTGCAGCCCAACCTTTGCATGATTCATCACCACAATTACAAGGTAATGTTATAAGGTTGTATTCAACATGGTACTCATTTATCGTTATTCCAGAACGTTCACAGTAATCACGTTCAAACTCATATTCCGTCAATTGGTTTCCCTCTTTCTCTCAAATAAGGATTTTGTTTAGTTTTTTAACATTTTAATGTAGAAAACATATAGTAATGATGTACCCATTTTGCATAAAAACTTTTTTCTAAGCGCACATTCTTATGTGTGTTCTTTTTTATTTGCCATTAGTTTCGATAGGTAAGACTTTGAAGTTATCTCCATCTTTTCCCCCGCTTAACACTGTACGTGCGACTTTCATCGCATACAGCGTCCCATCTTATTCTTCTATACTAAAGTAACTAGATTACAAGCTTTACGGAGTTTGTTTATTTTCTTCAATTGTTTATCATTCAGTTGAAGTATTCTCATATATGTTCTAATCGTCTCTTCATTTGTAGCGTGAATCAGTCTGTGGACAAATTCGTGTACAATAATTAGATTATTAAACTCGTCAGTTCCTCCCATACCTTTCGGTATTTTGTGATGACAGTGTGCTTCATCAGCTAACAGAAAGATTCCTGTAACAGCACATTTTCCATTTTGCATAGAATATCTCGACATTCTGTTATCTGTATACTCTACGCTCTGCCCTTTATTGGACGATAGCAACATCTTCTGCATTTCATTGGCAATGTTACCTTTTAGGCTTTTGATGAGTTTTTGTCTTCCTTTTATAGTGTAGTTACACATGTCTTGACTGAAACTTTGTGGGAATCGTGTTTGTATGTCCGCTAGTGGATACACATGATTACCTGCTATTTCAAAGGTTCTATAATTATTCCTGTGAGTTCTTTTGTATAATGCGTTTGCATTGGGAGGAATCTTATATTTCCCTATTGATTTTAGACGATTAAACAAGGTTTTCGAGAGACGAAAGGCTATTTCAGCAAAGTCTATAGTTACATGTGTTGCAATTTTGTAATAGTTTTTAATGCCAAGCACGTAAGAGTTATAGTCCTGTACTGTTTTCCCTGATGGATTCTTTTGAATCGCTTTAATCCTTGTTTTTGCTTTCTCCAGGATGTCCTTTTTCTTTTTCTCGCTTACATGTGTGTTTGCCACATATCTTTTGCGCTTTTTAACGAATTTAATAGAGAATCCCAGAAAATTCGAAGATTTTCTTTTTAGGTTCGTTATAGTTGATTTTTCATTAGATATGTTAAGGTTTAATTGATTCTCGAGATAACCCTCCACTGCATGAAATATTTTAGTTGCAGTTCTGTGATTGTTTGTAAATATTTTAAAATCATCCGCATACCTAACTATATACATTCTCTTTAATTTTGTTTTTGATAGATGATAATTTTTGTTTGGTAGTGTATATGTTTTCCTTGTTTTGATATTGTCCCACTGACTAGCTATCCACCAATCTAAGTCATTCAATACAACATTACTTAGTAATGGGCTTAGAACCCCTCCTTGCGGAGTTCCTTTTGTAGGAATGCCTATTCCTTTGATTGGTGCTTTTAACATTTTAGAAATGATTGTCAGTACTCTTCTATCAGTTATACCTATGTTATATAGTTGTTTTAGTAGTTTGGAATGGTTTACATTATCAAAGAAACCTTGTATATCAATGTCAACTACGTGACTATATCCCCCGCGGTTCATCAAGAATTGACACCTAGCCATCGCATGATGCGTTGACCTATTGGGTCTAAATCCATATGAATGCTTGTAGAATTTTGCTTCGCATATTGGCTCTAGAATCTGCTTGAACATTTGTTGAATCAATCTATCTCTCATTGTAGGTATTCCTAATGGACGTTTTTTTCCATTGGGTTTAGGTATTTCTACCCTACGTACCGTGTTTGGCTTATAGTCTACAAGAGCATTTCTTATGTTATCAACGAAAAGATCTACATTTTTCATTTTATAATGGTCGATTGTGATACCATCTGTCCCTTCAGTTTTAGAGCCAGTATTAGCCTTTATGTTTCTGTATGCCAATAGAATATTTTCTTTTGATATGATGTGTTTGTATAAATTTCTACCTTTAGTAGCATTGTTTTTGCTACGTTGATATAAATCACCAAACACTTTTTGCATATCGTAATATTCTGCATGTCGTAATGTTGTACTCACCGATGTGTTAATTCCCCTTTCTTACGAAAAGTCCCATCATCTTACTCGATCCTGTGAGTTACATCTAGTTAATTTAGTGTTCAAAGAACAAGACTAGGGACTATCCCTCCACATTCGTTACATGTTTCGTCGGTACTGTGTCCCCACCTTCACAAGAATGAAGCAATTTCGGTTCGTTAGAACCTTATATGCATCTGTCCGCTAGTAGCCGTTGGTGACAGTTTCTTGTTTACCACGTTCCGATTGACCTAGCTATACATATACCCTTAGGTGCTTGCTGTAAGCCTGTTATCTTTACATCCTCATCGTTAGAAGTTCCGAATTTCATATTATTTAATCTTACTTTTCGGTAGATAACGTCGTCATTAACGACATACACATTTCTAATGTATTAATCCTTTAGACCCGTATATTCGCAAGTTCTTCAGTCCGTTTGGACATTCTCACCATAGATAGTTTGTAGCATCCCGGCCTATCCATTACCATATGATTTCTCACTTAGGTTTTGTTCAGCCGACTTCACCTAGCTTCATACAATTTGTGACTACTATCACGCCTTGCATGTAGGAGTATTAGATAAATAGTTTCAGCTCAACCTGACGGCTTTCATTTCTACTTTCAGTCAAACAGTTGTTGTTATCAAATTGATAACCCTCCTATTTCGTGTTTGCACACTTATGAGGAAACGTGTCGCACAAAGGATTATTTTGTTTAAATTCCGCTTAATTTTCACTTAATTCATATTAATAACCATCTTATTATTTATAAATCTTTATATAATAAAGTTATTCAAATATTAGGAGTGTTTAAAATGTCAAACACGATACAACTCATTCTTTTCACCCTTATGGCAATTAGCTGTACTTTCGATTTAATAAAAGAACTTCAAAAGCCGGAGAAAAAAATATTACGGATTTCACTCGAGTCTTTAGTTCTTTTCTGGGCGATATGGGTGATAGCAAATATTCTAATTTAAATGACATAATATAAGTTTTCATCTGAATAAAACTCAATATTCCGTCAATACTGTAGATAGGCTAACCAGTCGAAACTCATTTAAATTTCTTTCTCCGTCCCCCTTTTGGAGATGCCTTGGAGTGAGCAGTTAGCTTTTGCTAGCTGCTCTTTTGTTTAAAATGAAATTTTTGTTTAGTTTTATATACTTTCATTGATTTTATCGATAAGCTCATTCAGCGTCACTTTATACAGCAGGTGATTTCGGAGGTCTTTCCACGCCATCCGATAATTTTCTCTATTTACTTTAACGTAACCTTTTCTGGAGTTTTAAAAGAAATTTCTTCTCTATCTAACGATATAACCACACTAATATAATAAGCCCCCCACTTGAATAAAGGTGGCACATTTATAATTAAAGGGCCTATTTCATATCTACTATAAAATAGGCCCTTCTTACGTTTCTATACATATATATTTTACTATTACATCTTTTCTAATATCATTTGTCTCTCATACCATTTTGACATTTTTTCAACTGCATTAGCTGATAAACGCTTGGTTTGTCTATTGCAAAATCTAGATAACGTAGGTGCCGATATTTTAATTTCCTTTGCAAGCTCTCGTATACTTATATTATCAACATTGTGTCGCTCTAGTATTTTTTCTCGAACAATTTCTTCATCAAAAATGTCAGGTTCTTTACTAACTGTTATTTGCGGCATATCAATAATATCTTTAGTCTTTTCACTATATTCTATTGTTGTTTCATTATTACTTTCTATTTCTAATGTTTTTTTCTTTGGTAAATTGTACATAGACTTAATTAATTCTTCTGGCGGAAGAATAGTAATATTTAAATCAATCCAATAATCTTTGAACCAAGTTTTCTTATTTAAACGTTCTTCATCTAATTCACTTGAATACTCCCACTTAGAAATCACATTCTCTCTCTCTAAGTCAGTGAGAACATTCTCTAAGTGTTCTCTAATACGACTTGGTTTCCATGTAAGTGGAATTGCCATAACAGCTAATAATCCTTTGTCGCCTCCAATTGAGTATGGGCGCTTTAAAGTAGAATATATTTGCCTAATTCTCCATTGCCATGTTAAATAGCGAATTAAGCGTTTATGATATTTATGTCGATAACTATTATATTCAAGTGCCTTTTTAGATAATAAGGCTGTAGTATTATTTGAACCATATAAATAACTTGATAAAAAGCTTCCAGGTTTAATTCGGCAGGATTCAATACCCATATATTCATTTGTTGTATTATGTCTCCATAATACAACTGAGTCTAGAACAAATAACCTTTTAATTACTTCTCTTTTTACTTTATATTCTTCATCATTTTCATTTTCATCATTTAAAACTACAACTTCATTATCATCATTTAAATATATAAAAATACTCGCTAAAGCAGCAATCCTCTTAGCAACCTTAATTTTATCTTCAGGTCTATAATATTCTCCCTTATTTACTTTCTTTTTCGGTACATTACACATTTCTAATACTTGCTCATATGAAAATTCGATGAATTCGTCTGGTGACTTTGCTTGAGCTAACCATTGTATAGTAATTGAATCCAATACATCCGCTGTGAGATCATCCATATTACTCATTACATCATTAACTAAAGTATTCCACCGGGACGCTTCATCATCTTTTATAAGCTTCAAATCCTCATCCCGATGCGAAGAAAGCTGAGCTATCGCATTACTCTCCTTTGTTTCAATCGGATAAGATTTCACACCCATATTTGAATCCTCTTCAAAATGATTTTTGGAGATCCCATCACGTAATTTAAAGTACACCGCGGAATTATTGACCTCAAAATAATCTTTATCATCTGTTCCATCTTCGATTGTTTCTACCTGAATTACTGTTTCATCACTTAATTGTGGTCTTTTATCATTTTTAAACTCTTCTGTTAAAAGATGTTCAATTTCTGAATGAATTTCATCCTTATACTGGTTCAACTTAATAGCAATTTGTAGTGAGGTTATTCCACTTTCATTCTTTTTACTAAGCCACGATACTAATGCTGAAAAAGATGGTGAAACATATTGTGATGTTACAACCTTACTACTATCTTTCTCTACGTCTGCACTAAAAGAAGTCCATTTCCCCCAAATTTCTTTGTTATTTCCATATAAAGGTTCAGATATTAACAAAGCATCAGTAAACAATTGTGCTAATTTCTCCACGCTGTCACTCCTTTCTTTCCTACATTCCTTTCAAACAACTCAATATTTAGCGAATTATATATAAATCATTCTTATTTTTCGATTCTGTGATTTTCAAAAAAATAATGAAACACTTTTGTCTTGTTTGTACAAGTGAAATAACATTTATTATACATTACCAACCAATATACCATCAATTAATCTAACGAATTAATAACCGAAACACTTTTGGACATATTGTTAACCTTTTTATAAATATGAAACACTCTTTTGTCCTTATCACTTCTCTATCAAACACTTATATAAGCTTTTACATGAATAACACGTATATAATAAGCTAGATTCATTCATATCTATTTGAAACACACAATTGAAACATTTTTGTCATATCCTTGACCTAAAATTCAAAAGATGAAACATTAGTTAATTTTTCTTATTCCGATTATATATTTTCAAAAATTTTTTCAACATCCCATAAACCCATATATATCAATCGTTTTCCCTTCTATGTACAAAACGGATCCTAGATCATCCTGAAACGTTTTTGCCATATCCTTGACCTTATCAAATATAAGAAACACTCATAAATCCTTATGTACCAAGGGATTCTAAGTGTTTCTTTCTTTTTTCTACTACATATAAAACATGAAACATTTTTGCCATATCCTTGACCTTGTAAATTTTAAAACATGAAACGGTTTTTGCCATATCCTTGACCTAATATCCTTTTCAATTCTCTTACAACCCTTCATACCACTATATTTAATGGATGTTTCTATAATAAATGACTTATATATGAACATGAAACATTTTTGCCATATCCTTGACCTAAAAACATGAAACATATTCATTTATCCCTTGTATATCAACATATTCCTGCTGTTTCACTAATAATTTGACACATCCAAAACATGAAACGGTTTTTGCCATATCTTTGACACAAAAAAAAATGAAGAAAATCCTGTATCCCTTGTCACAACTGGTCTTATATCGTGTTTCATCTTCTCAAAATTCCCCTTAAAGGAACACCTTTTGGCAATTTTCGATTTGCTATAATCAAAATTGGTATATTTTATAGTTTCCTGGCATATATTTCTGAGTTTACAGGTAGGAGGTGAAAAAGATGGGGAAATCATTTATTATTCATAACCAACGTGCTCTAAATGGACAATCTACAAATGCAGTATTAGTAACACTGAAGTCTTGGCAAAAACTTGTTGAAGCTTTTGAAGAGAAATACTACAGCTATAAAGATACATACCTTGAAGATCTACTGGATCAAATGACATATGAGGAACGTGTTGCCGATGTAGATGGCTTTGTAGAACAAGCGAAACCATCTTTTTCACGTCGTATCCTGTCTGCTGTTTCTGAAACAATGGGAAGGAAACATAAATTATATGGTATTACAAACGCAGATTTAGAAGTCTTCTTATACCTACACAAGAAATGTTACACAAATGGAGTCATTCCAAATGTAACAGTACATATGATGTGGGAAGATTACAAGCAGTATAAAGAAGAATTTGCTTACATACAGCATTCTCAATTCTATATTGCATTAAAAAAACTAAGTCTACATAACATTGTCACGATTGAAAAGGAATTAGATGGCCGCTATACCATTAAGCTAACTCATTTTATGAATGAAGAAACTGAAAAGGCAAACCCTTATGTTTATATTAGCCCGGTGGTATTTACAAAGGATTTCTTTGAGCTGTCAGTTGCAGCTAAGAAACTATTCTTGGACATTGCGATGCAACAGCACAGAGAAACTACACTAAAGCGTTCCTTGGACAAACAGGATGAAAGAGGAAATAAAACTCATTTTGGTGGGATGTACCGCTTTTTACATAAGAAATACCCGCATCAAATCCGTGCGGTTATGACAGAATTAACAACTGCACTACCGTGTACAGGAACTCCTCTATTCAAAATTTGCAAATTACAAAAAGGGGTTAATAATAAAAAAAGATATACGACTTTATATCTCTCCTTACATACGGATTTCTTATGTACAAAAGAAACAGGCGAAGTACAATATCGCGATCCATTCACGCCAAAGGTTATTTATGCTCGTAAAGCTCGTTTTATCGAATCTGTGCTTCATGATATGAATATTGGTGAATTTACAAAAGACATGAATAAGTTTATTCATGTACTTAAATATACATGCCATCGACAAATTCGTAGTGTAATTCATAGCCTACGTGACATGATAGATCGTAATGAGGAATATCCAAGTAAGTTAGTATATACACTGAAGAAACTACTAAACCAAACATCACAATATCAAATTCTTGATACAGCGGCTAAGGAAGGTATCTATCCTCTTATTACACAACATGTACCAAAAGAGAAAAAAGAACAAGCTGTATTTGATTTCGGATTGCATTTCTCTATGTACTCTCTGCGAAACATCAAAAAGTTGTTCCGTAAAACCTATGAGTTACTAAAATACAAATTTGCTGTACCTGTTACAGAGGAATCATATCACCGCAACTACCTAAAGTATCAAGAAGAAACGTTGTTTAGAAAGTACGCCTATGAACAAGGTGCAAATCTAAATGCTTATATGGCTTTAGAAATTGAAATACGTGAACTTTTAAAAGCAAGGGGACATAAAGAGCGCTTTATTCCTAGTGATGTTCGCGAATTGTTCATTGAAAAGATAGATAGATTACCTAAAGAAACGCTTCGTGTTATTGAAGTACCAGATGACTTCAATTTGATTACATTTATGCGTGCCTTTGAAAAGTTAATACGCGCTGGTATTCAAGTAACAACAGCTGAACAAGTACTTGAAGTAATCGAAACCAATTAACCATACTCCGCTCTCTATTTTTGAAAAAATTAAAAGTAGAGGGCTATTCGTGTTGATTCTGTTATTTGAAGGCCTTGCACTAATTCCTTATAACAACCGACTTTCCTCGATTCTATTAATAATAGAGTCTTTTTTTATGCACTCCTATACAAGAACTGTGCTACAACTAAATAAATTTCCACACATACTTTCATATAAACACGTTATGAGCAACCTTAATGCATTCAAATACCTACAAATAATCGCAAGAAAAAAGTTAAATTTTGTGTATAAGTAGATGAATATAGTCGAATGTGAATAACATAGTACTATGAGTACTGATATAAAGGCATTCTAGTAACTTACCTATCAAAAATCATCAACATTTGTGTGAGTTATATGGTAAATCTGGATTATGTTAATGACTTAGCACCTAATGTGAATGATTTGTGAATAAATAAAATAAAATTGTGGAAATTCTGTGGATTAATACAGAATTAAACAATTGAATAAATATGTTTAACTATGCATTAATTTGTTTCATTTTTTATGTAGAAATATATGATTTTGTTTATGATTATTTGTAGTTTTTATATCAATATTATGCTTACTTTTCCGTTGTTAAATACTACTATTTCTGATTTTTTACGCTATATTATTTTCAAAGTCCTTGCTACAGTAAGGATAAAACCATATTTATCAGTCCTATATAAGTTTTATCTTTATATTTTTAATATATAAGATATATATTTATATTAGATTTTATTACAAAATTAGTTTTTCACTTTGGATAAGTTATACTTCATATAAAGCGCCATGAAGAAATTATGAATTTAATTGAACAATATTAAACTATTTTCAAAACAGTACCTCTTTTTTATAAACGGTACGATTTTATACCAAAGTCACATCTATGGCTAGATTGTATTACACCATCACAAATGAAATAAGTAATAGAGCATGCGACCTCAATAGAGCGGCATGCTCTATTTTATTTTAAAGTTAATTATTTTATGTAAATTATGGAACAAAATCATTACTCGAATTGTCTATTAAGTGTACTTTTAAAAACTGGTACTCAAATTAGGTACATTGTATCCAATTTGATATCCATTTTCTGTATTACAAAAGATGAAAGGAATGATTATTTTGAAAAGTACAATGGTAATAAAAATAGGAATGTGTGTTGGAATATTAAGTTTAAGTCTTGCAAGTGTAAAACAATTTACAGGTGAACCTTTGAAGGCACAAGCAAAAGAAAAAATAGAGCAAACAAAACATACAAATTATGCGACTCGTCGAGAGTTCGTTCAACTTGAAAAAAAGTTTGATGCTCGGATTGGTGTCTATGCTATTGATACCGGTACAAATCGAACAGTCGCTTATCGACCTGATGAACGGTTTGCCTACACATCAACTTTCAAGGCTCTGGCTGCAGGAGCCTTGCTCCAGCAAAACTCAATAGACAAACTTGATAAGGTGATCACTTATACAAAAGATGATTTAGTTACGTATTCACCAATTACGGAGAAACACGTGGATACCGGAATGACTCTTTGGGAGATTGCAGATGCTGCGATTCGCTACAGCGATAATACAGCGGGGAACCTTTTATTTAAAGAATTAGACGGTCCAAAAGGGTTTGAAAAAAAGCTCAGACAGATTGGTGATAGGGTTACCAAGGCTGATCGCTTTGAACCAGATTTGAACGAAGCTAGTCCAGGAGACATCCGTGATACAAGTACAGCAAAAGCGCTTGCTACTAATCTTAAGGCTTTCACGGTTGGCAATATACTTCCAACTGAGAAGCGTAAAATCCTCACAGATTGGATGCGTGGAAACACTACTGGAGACCAACTAATCCGTGCTGGCGTACCAAAAGACTGGGTGGTGGGTGATAAGACTGGGGCCGGAAGCTATGGAACGCGAAACGACATTGCTATCGTTTGGCCACCGAATAGAGAGCCAATCATCATTGCAATTCTATCCAGTCGCGATACAAAAAATGCTACCTATAATAATGAACTTATCGCTCAAGCTGCGAAAGTTACCATCAATGCTCTCAAGTGATAATATCTCAGTTTTTTTATCATTTTCCGACAGAAGACTCCTTCTTCAAAAATGGGAAGGCGTAAAACACCAATTTTAGGTGGGAGATGAATGGCGGTAGACGTAAGCCTATGTTTTTCTTGTATACCGTAGTTATTCTATTACAAAGTGAGGTGCAACCCATGTTAGTAAATCAGGCATTTAAGTTTCGTATCTATCAGAATAAGGAACAAGAAATATTAATTGCTAAAACCATGGGGTGCACCCGCTTTGTATTTAACCATTTTCTTGCTCGTTGGAATGATACCTACAAAGAAACAGGAGAAATGTATATTTTCTCCTAGAGATGTAAATTTTTGTTTTGTGGTATTTGCTTTTCTTAGCTTGATGGTGATGTGTCAGCATCCTAATAAAAAGTTCTTTTTTTCTGAAAAATATATATAAATTCAAAGTTAATAATAAATATTTAAAAAGGGGATTTTATATTCCCTTAATTTATTCCTTTCCATTTACATTAATCATTTATTACAACAGCTTTCACGTCTAAAATAAGATGATTCAACAAAGGAAAATATAAGTATCTTTATAGGCCTCACCATATCATTCTGGGAATGCTGTACGTTTAGACACATTTTCTTCACAATTCCCCCCTTTTGCTGTACGCTAAGAGATATTTGTTCAGAAAATCATGTGTATGAACAGAGGATAAAACTCAATAATATCAACGTTTTCTAGCTATAATCATGTTCATAAAGTATATAAACAAATCAATGTTCAATTAAACTTAGATTTTTATCTTTCTGAACGTGTATTCATCTTTATAAAATACTGTAATGATAAGGGTTTGTAGTCCTTAGTGTACAATTACCCCAGAATGATATAGTGCCCCTTATAATGAGTTCCCAATATAATCAATGTTAATCAAAGGAACTCTGTGTTATGTTTGCTTTTTTACTAACTAATACAGCTTCAAACAAAAGACACAATTGCTACATGCCAAGTGTAATTTATTACCTATTCAAAATTCCGTTTATTCAATCTTTCTGAAAATAAAAAAATATTGAACTCATAAATATACAAGTTATAATGAGGGCGTCGAGAGATAATCTATTACCTCCGGAGAAAATATCAAACCTAGTTCTGGTGCGAAAATTCTAAAGATTTTGCGAGTAATCTTCTAAAATTGGACATACTGATACGATTACTCTAATAAAGGGTTACGATCGGAAGGAAAATTTATTCAATCTGAATGTGGAAGCGTTATCAGCCAGATCTTATTTTGTTAACAGTACGTTGGTACCTGCGGTACAACTTAAGTTTTCGTGATGTAGTAGAAATGATGGAGGAACGTGGATTATCCTTGGCTCATAACACGATTAAAGGAGGAATTATTATATGAATGGGAATACTGCAAAAAAAATAGAATTTCAAACTGAAAATACTGCAGTAAAAAATGAGAAATATCCAGATCCTAAAAAGTGGCATAAACAGGATACTACCTGGGCATTGAGCCTTTTTGG